>JBGVLZ010000056.1:0-56363 GCA_045124505.1 Eubacteriales bacterium | reverse complement strand
CATTTATGGAAATAACTTCCAAAATGAGTCGCCCCATGTACTTTTTGAATATTTATTCTGTAGGGGGGTGCAAGCAGTTCGTATGCGAACTGCGCACTCCCGCTTTTAGTATATTTATATATTTTAAAGCGGACGACCAATGGTCGCCTCTACAAATGTAATATATATTTTACTTAAATGAGCCACCCTCCGAGTTTATTATTCAGATCTTTTTTTCCAAAGCAACCCGCAAGTTTCTTCCGCCCAGCTATACTGCGACATATATTCACCGCGAAATTCAGGTTTTCCGTTTTTTAAATATGAGTAATAATCGCAGTCCAATTTTTCGGGATTAAGTGAGTAAAAATAATTATTTCTCTCAAAAATTTCCTCCGCACCCGCCGTTTCAAGGGATTGGCGCAAATCACGGAACAGCTGGTGGATGTAATTCTGATTTTTTTGCTCCTCATCGGTTTCCCAAAGTGCAACACCGATTTCCGCCACTGTAACCCCCGCACCGTTTCTGTCGACCAAAAACGCAAACAGCTCTTTTGTTTTAGACCGTTTAAATGTCAGCTTTTCTCCTCTTGAATATACCTCAAAATTACCAAAGCATTTTACTGTAAGCGGCTTCTGCCTTTGTCTGATACCTTTTATATTATCAATCTCTTCCTGTACATCCTCGGCAGACACAGGCTTCATTAAATATCCTGAGGCATGAAGCTTAAAAGCAGGAATGGCATATTCCTCATATCCGGTACAAAATACGATCTTGCAATCCGGACAAAAACCGATGATTTTTTCTGCAAGGGCAAGCCCGCCCATACCACGCATATTAATATCCAAAAATGCAACATCGACAGAATTTTCCTTTACAAAGGCAAGGGCTTCGTCACATCCTGAAAACTGAAAAACTTCAGAGATATCAGGCGATGCCTTAATTGCCGCTGACAAAGCGCCAAGCATTAATATTTCATCATCAACCGCTATTGCGATCATTATTCCGCCTCCTTTGGAATTTGGATCAAAACTGTAGTACCGATCCCTTCCGTGCTTTTTATCTCAAGGGTGCCGTTTACCATTGCCTTTAGCCTTCCGCGAATGTTACGGATACCTACATGCTTTCTTTCATCAAGCAGGACATCTGTATCAAAGCCCACACCGTCATCCTCTACCTTAACACAGTAATGAGTATCAGTCTGGTAGGAAACCACACGTATCGTACCGCCTTTTTGCAATTTCATGAGTCCGTGCTTTATCGCATTTTCTACGATCGGCTGAATGGTAAGAGCAGGAATGTGAAAGTCGTCTGAATTCATCTCAAACGTGAAAGTCATATCGGGAAAACGCACATTTTCAATACTGATATAATGGCGTACATGCTCCATTTCCTGGGACATTAAAATCGGCTTGGGATTATCAAGCTCTCCGAAATTACCGCGTAAGTATTTCGCAAAGTTATGTACGAGCTCTCCTGCCTTTGGCGGATCAATGTTACAAAGCTGTTCAATGCTCCCCAAGGTGTTGTAAATAAAATGCGGACGTATCTGGCTCATCATGGTGGAAATTCTGCTTTCTGTAAGCTGGGCGTTTAATACGATTTTTTCGGTTTCCAGTTCTTTTGCTTTAGCAAGCGTATTTATTCCGTTTGGTATGACATTAAGCACGGCTACCATCGCAGCAACAAATAAAACAGCAAAAACATATTTGGAAGAAAATCCGCCTCTCCATACTCCAAGATATGTCATGGCAACATCTATACAAAAAAAGATCAGCGGTAAAATCAAACCGATATAAAGCCAACGTTCTTTTCCTTTTGTAATAAAGAATTCACGGCTCAGACAGCAAAGCAGAATGATGCCTGAAAACATTTGTGCAATAGCCCAATAAAGCCAGGTGTCATAAAATAGTATATCTGTTAAAATCGGCAAAACAAGAAGTACTGCATTAACAACCCCGAGCATTGTAACAGCGGCTGCGCCAATTAATTTCGAGCTTTTCAAAAATTGCACAAGTGCAACAGAAAGAAATAACATATAAAACATCATTGAACAGCCCAATATTGTCGTGTTCGATACAACAGATTCACTCCAGAAGGAAACACCGTCTGCACTGTAAGACAGATATGTACCGGCAAAAAAAATTACGCTGCCGAATAACCAGATGATCTTACTGTTTTTTATATGTATCAGTGTTGAGAATAAAGCAGTTCCCAAAACTATAAGAGAAATTATAACAAACAGTAAGCCGATATCTCTTTGAGTCTTTCCATCTTCAAGAACCCCTTTTTCAAAGTCTATATCCGTCCATAAAGCTGTGTTCGAAAGCATATCGTCAATCGCTGTTTCGTTGCCAAAGTTATGCGGGTTATGAATAAGGATCTCGATGGGCTCCTCACTTGTGCTTGTAAGAGTATAGGCATTCCAATCCTCATGGCACGCAGAATCTCCGTATAAAGGATTTTCAATATCAATTGTAAATGGTTCGTTTTTGCCCTCATAAAATGTCAGATTTATGTGATTTGTATAAAGAGCAATCGGAATATCTCCGCTGTAAATGCCAACATACTCACCATCCGGTGCCAGCATGTGGAAATTGCCTTTCAGGGTAACATCTCCCTTTGTGGAAGAAATGTGATTCCCTTTTACAATTTTCTGCCACTGCCCATCGGAAATACGGTATTCACCGTCAAAATATACTTCCGCCACCAAAGCAGGCGTGGCTTGCATGCTGTTTGCATTTTCGTGCCACAACAGCATTACCGCCAAGAATAGCATGACAATAATACCAATGACCCACAGCGTTGTTTTATTAACAAAAGAAAGCTTTGCTTCTTTGCTATCCATCATCACTTCTCCTTTGTGAATTATTTTTCACATTTTGAATATTATTGTTTTATTATATCATAAAACCGTCATCTTCGCAATGCTTTTTAAATAAATACTGTATTTTTTAGGTTTTCAGATCATCTGACAAAAATGTTAATGATCGGCAATAACGATTACCGTCAACATTTTTCATATATCAGATGCGGCGGTTCAGAATTAATCCGAGCCGCCGCATAGTTTCAGTTATTAAAATTTGTGATATCCGCAGGTATTATTACAAAACCATATTTACCAGTGCATCGAGGTCAGCTTCATCAACTACGCCGTCACGGTTTACGTCTGCAAATTCGGTGTATTCCACTGCATTACCTTCGAGTATCTGCTTTTTTATTCTTATCAGGTCTTTCCCGTTTACAACACCGTCGCCCGTTGCATCGCCGCCTACATTTATGGCAACACTGTCAACCACGGAACCGTCGCGGACGAACTGTACAACACAGCCCGATCTCATTACATCATCTTCCAAAAGCAATGTTTCCTTATCATTATCAAACACAAGTACGGTGTAATGGTCAGAATACTGTGCGGAAAACTCCTCAACGGTCATTCCCGCAGTTACAGGAACTGTCAGGGAGTTTGCTTCCGTCGGCTTAACGGATACCACCAAATCGATAGTATGACCGTCATGTGTTATGGAAACGTCCTGCGTGCCGAATGTGTATTTATCGTATCCTGTCACGGTATAATCTTCAATTTCCGTAAAGCTTCCGTCTGAATATTTCTTTACAACTATAGTATCGTCAAGCGCAAGCTCCTCACCGTACACATATGCATCTTTAGGGGGATTTGCAAGAAACTTTATACCAACCTCGGTTACAGCGCTGTAATTGTACTTAAACTCAGCACCGAAAAGCGCATCGTTGTAGTCGCCTATGGTGATGTTATTCCATTCTTCCGCAGTTCCGCCGTAATATACCGCTGTAATACCCGAACAACGCCAGAATGCGGAATCGCCTATACTTGTAACACTTTTGGGAATGATGACCTTCGTTATTTTTTCGCATTTGTAGAACATATCCTCGGGTATTGAGGTAATACCGTCTGAAATCTTAACGCTTGTTATCATATCTCTGTACTTGTAAAACGGAATGTCTGCAAATTCAAGTGCGCCTGTACCGTTTACTATAACCGCGCCGTCTTCAAACAGTACCCACTGCGATGTGCCGAGCGTACCCATTGCGAGGTGTGCGCCGTGGGAGTTATCATCGCTTTCACCCTCATCATCGGTGATAACACCGAAAACGATCTCTGCATTTTTCAGACAATCGTTGCCTTCATCTATAACGATTTCATTCCACTCTGCTTCGCTTCCTGCGTAGTATACCTTTTTAATTGAAGAACAAACTGAAAATGCACAATAATCTATATTCACAAGGCTTTTCGGCAAAATAACCGTTTCAATGTTGCTATCTCCCGTAAAAGCGGTTTTTTGAATACTTACAATGCCTTCGGGTATCACAAGAGATTTTATGGATTTAATGCCACTAAAAGGATCACTTCTTACCGTTGTGATACCATCGGGCAAAACAAGATTTGTCACAAGCTCACCGTTAAGATACAGATTTTCCGCATACCAAAACGGATTTGAAAATGAATCATTAAATGAAATATTGTACCAACTTTCAATGCTCGTTATGTAAACAGATTCAAGACTCTCACAATCGTAAAATGCCTCTAATCCTATAGTTGTAACACTATCGGGAATCGTCACAGATGTAAGGCTTGTACAACCGAAAAACGCATAATCATCTATACTTTCAACACTGTTTCCTATCGTCATAGACGTAAGGCTTGTGCACTTTCTAAATACATCATATCCTATTCTTGTAACACCGTCACCCATTATTACCGATATAAGGCTTCTACAATCGGAAAATATACCGTCGCCCATACTTGTAACACTGTCAGCAATCGTCACCGACGTAAGGCTTGTACAACCACCAAATGCATAATCATCTATACTTTTAACACTATTGGGAATTGTCACCGACGTAAGGCTTGTACAATCGCAAAATGCACTCCAACCTATATCTGCAACACCGTAAGGAATCGTCACAGAAGTAAGGTTTGAACAATTCCTAAATGCACATTCACCTATACTCGTAACACTATCAGGTATCGTCACCGACGTAAGGCTTGAACAATTGTCAAACACGCGATCATCTATACTGGTAACACCTTTCGGAATTGTAAATGATGTAAGGCTTGAACAATTTTCAAACGCATCATCACCTATACTTGTAACATTATCAGGCATCGTTACATACTTAAGACACAAAGAATCTGCAAATGAATCCCTTTCTATGCTTGTAACACTACTCGGAACTGTATAAGAAGTTATTTCGTTGCTTGACGGATATCTGATAAGTGTTGTTTTATCTTTGTTGAACAAAACGCCGTACTCATCACTTGAATAGCAAGGATTATTTTCATCAACAGTTATAGACATAAGGCTTGGAGTGCTGGAAAATGCGCACTCGCCTATATTTATAATATTTTTGTGAATTACAATCTGTGTAAGGCTTAAACAATAGTCAAATACATATCCGCCTATACTTGTAACGCTGTCAGGTATTGTAACAGACGTAAGACCTATACAACCGGAAAATGCACCTATACCTATATCCGTAACACCGTCAGGGATCGTTACTGTTGTAAGGGCGTGGCAACCGGAAAATGCACTATCGCCTATACTTGTAACGCTGTTGGGGATAGTCACCGACTCAAGATTGTATGAATAATTGAATGCACGATTTCCTACACTTGTAACACCATCTTTGATAACAACTGTTTTGATATTCAAACAATTATCATACCACGGAGCCTTTACTAAATCCCAGTAATCGATCATATCCCCTGTACCGCTTATTGTAAGCGTGCCGCTATCATCAAGTGTCCAGGTAAGATCATCTCCGCACGTGCCTGATGATGCCTTAACCTTCGGCACCTCATGCGTTATTACCGCTTTATCTTCACTTATATCGTTATCGGACACCGCAGGTGACTCAATAACCTTTTTTTCGCCGTCCGTATCATAAGCATGTACAGACATAATTGGTGAGAAAACCATCACCGCTGAAATTAAAATGGATAACCCTTTTTTAATGTTCATATTTCCTCCATAAACTTTGTTGAGTATAATTCAATCTGTATATTTTATCAAAAATATACTACTTTAAAGTCAGTATATTGTAAATTTTCCCTTAACATGTGTAATACTTAAAAGCATTCAACTTAAAAATTAAAGAGGCAGCTCATTTAAGGAAATAACCCCCAAAAATAAGTCGCCCCATGTATTTTTTTTGAATATTTATTCTGTAGGGGAGTGCAATCACTCCCGCTTTTAGTATATTTATGCATTTTGAGGCGGACGACCAATGGTCGTCCCTACAAAGTTTACCATATATTTCCTTAAATGAGCCACCCCCTTATTTTGTTTTATTACATATCCTATAAAGAAATCGTATCAGTTTTGAATGATCATATCAGCAAGCAGTGAAAGGTCTGCTTCTGTAATTATTCCGTCAAGGTCCATATCAGATGCAGAAGTACCGATTTTTACGTTTTCTCCCATAAGATGCTTTTTGATCCTTATCATATCTTTACCGTTGACAATTTTATCACCGTTGGCATCACCCAAAACGTAATCCTCAACACTTACCGTGAAGGCTTCGGAAAACGCTGTGATCGCACCGTTTTTGCCGATAAGCGTTATGTTGTCGGCGCTAAACGTATACACACCCTCGGGGGTATCCTTGGCGTAAAGTGTGATATATGCAACGGTATTAGATTCTGTCGGTTCACCGCTGAGCGCTATATCATAGCCCGTGCCGTTCTTTGCCGAAAGCTCACCGCCGTAAACCTCTTCTATTTCAAATGCTCCGTCATAATTAAGGTCAAAGGATATATCCGTTATACCTACGGTATTTTTTGTACTGACTGTAATGGTTACATATCCGCCCTTTTGAACGGTGACATTTTCAAACGTGATATAGTCGCATCCGCTTTTCGATATCGCATCATCTGTCATTTCACGACTTTTGCCGTTTGCCTGCCAATAAAGTATGGGATATTTATCATTTATATTTGAAGTATCTTCAATGTAATTTGTATTCCCTCCACAGTTGAGCTTATCAGTACCAAGTGCACTTTTACCTGTGTAAAGATAAATATTGGCGGTTTGCGTATTATTGGTTATTTGGGAAGAAAGCTGTTTTGACGTATACTGGCTTGCGCAGTGGTCAAGCGCAACGCAGATATTTGAAGATGTTGCACCGCCTGCGATCTCACCTACTAAATACCCTTTATAGTCGCCTGCAGCCGATGCCGAATATTCTGTCATTCTATAATCATTTACATAGTAGGAACGTTTTATATACAAGCTCGTTGCTGTGTTTTCTCCTACCGCAACACCGACTACACCGCCTGCAATTAGTGATTTTCCAAAGCTTACACCCGAAACGTAGGCGTTGACATATGAATCCTCAATAGTACAAGCACCGGCTGAGCCTACAAGACCGCCGACATTTGTTATACCGAAAACATCTGCGTGCGAATAGCATTTTTTGATCTCCGAACCGTCATTCATATATCCTACAAGCCCGCCTACAGAATAGTCACCCTTTACAGAACCGCTTGCAATACCGAGATTTTCAATGGTAGCCTTATCAATATAGCCGAAAAGTCCTGCATTGTATCCATTCTCGTTTATATAAAGACCGTGTATGTTATGTCCCAAGCCGTTGAACACGCCCCTGAAAGGATTAACTGATGTACCTATCGGTATGAATTTTTCGTTTTCGAGATAAATATCAGCCAAAAGATATACTGTACTGTCTCCATGTGTATTTTTGCCTGTATTTACATCGTATACAAACGATAAAAACTCATCCTTGTCGCTTATGTAATAATTTGTGCCGTCATTCGGTATCACAGACTGCTTTTTACCCTGCCATAAAAGCACGGGATAATAGCCGTTTACAGAATTAACATCATCAGTAAAACCGTTTAAATAATTCAGCTTTTCAAAGTCATCGCTGTGTGTTCCCTTTGCGATATGTCCCGTTTCTTCTTTTGTGTTTGTTCGTTTATCTGAAGTCGGAGAAATTATTGAGTTTTCAGGGTAAAGACAGCCTGAAACATCAACTGTAAGAGTGTATGTAGGTTCAGATGATGACGGATTAGCTATTTTACTGTATATTGCACCTGAATAAATTCTGTTTGTAGTATCATTTTTATTCAAGATATTTTCGCCTGCATAATAGCAGGAATTGATATTGACCATCTGTTTTTCGCCGTAGCTTGCAGAAACAAATCCGACGATACCGCCAATTGTAACATCTCCTCCTGATGTTCCCGACGTTCTTGTACAAGAGATATTTCCTGTATAATAGCAATTACGGACAGTAGAAACATTCCACGATGCGCCGAGTATTCCGCCTATACCTCCACGGCTGCCTATAACATCCGCTTTGCTGTAGCAGTTTTCGATAATCGTACCGCTTGTGCATATACCGCATACAGATCCTACAGCCCAGTCAGAGGACTTTATAAGTCCCGATTCAATACCAAGATTTCGAATTTCCGCAACGCTTACATAGCCGAAAAAGCCTGAACGCTCCGTATTTTCGTCAATGTACAAATGGTGTACAACATGTCCTTGACCGTTGAATTTACCTCTGAACGGATTGTCAATTCCCTTTGTACCGCCTATTTTCGTCCATTTAAAATTCAAAAGATTCACATCGGTCATAAGGTTTATATTGCATCCGATGTACGGCTCACCCTCATTTACGGTATAGGCAAAATACGCAAGCGCATCGGCGCCGTTAAGGTAATATGTATTTCCCTCTTTAACAAATGTTTCGGGTGCTTTTGTCGGTGTTTTACCGTCCCATATATCAAAATCGTTTCTTACAGTTCCTTCAAAATATATACCTATATGGTCGGACAAGTCGTAACCGAATTTCTCACCGTTTGCAATTATGCTGTCATAATCATCGATTATATTATAATTTTTATCAAAGCTTTCTGTCAAATTCTTATACAGCTTCATATCGATACTGCCCTTGACAAAAAGATGGTCTATCGTGTTCGGCAAAAAACGTGTCGTATAGTAACCGAATGAACGCCATGTGCTCGCTGTTTTTGTAATATCTGATTCAAACCTTGCATCGGCATATCCAAAGCCTGTAAAACAGCCATATGCTTTGCCATTCATTACCGTGCTCATATTCATGTCTCCCGTAACGATAACGGGAAGTCCACAGGCAAGCTTTTCAACCTGTTCGCAAAGAATCTGAGATTGGTGAACGGAATACTCTTCAGTGCAAGTTGTCAAATGAGTATTTGCCTGAAAATATGCAATTCCCGTTTTTTTGTCGCGCAGTATTGCCCATGTGCATGTACGGTTCATACACTGTGAGGCAGGTGTATTTCGGCTCGGTACATCGGGTGTTGTTGAAAGCCAGAAGTCACCGCTTTTGATAAGCTCAAATTTATCAGTGTTGTAAAAGATAAGATTATAAAGATCCCATCTTTCATTACCTGTACCGCCGGTGTTGCCATTTCCGCTTATACCTACGTAAGCATATTTATCTGTAAGACGTGTGCTCGCTTCATTGACAAGATACGGAAACCATTGATAGTTGACCTCTTGCAAGGTGATAACATCAGGAGCATACTTATCTATCAGCTTTTTAAGCCTCACTGCCCTTTTATCAAACGAATAATCGTCAATCGTTCTGTCAGGAAATTTTTTGAACATCCTGTCAATATTCGCAGGATCGGGATATGCGCACACATTGTAGTCAAACACCTTGATATCCATTTCGTCCCCTGTTCCGTTTACCTCAATTTTAAAAAACGGTATACAAGAAAAGCAGATGCAAATCACAAGTAAAGCTGAGAGTGTTTTTTTGAGTATGCTGTATAATATATTCTTCATTTCACATTTCCTTTCATAATATTGCGAAAGTGTCATTTGATTATCAAACCAATCTCAAAAAGCTTCTTAACCACAACTTTTTATTTTTTAATCTTTTCATAATAATCAGCTATTCTTTTCCAATCAGCGAGCTGTTCATCCGATGTCCTGTTACGTTTTGAATTTGCGCCTGTATGATAAACAGGAAATACCGCAATTTTTTGACCGTCTAAATCTATTTGATACTTACGCTTTATAATCTCAGAAAAAGTTGTTTTCCCTGATTTTCGCGGGTCACGGCATTCAACCGTCAATTCATCCATACAATATAATGCTTCAAATGCAGATTTACCCAGCACAATGATAATTTTGGGGCGGATTATCTTTATCAGTCTGCCCATGAATTTATTTGCACAAATCGGAAGCCATCCGGGGTGCATACTACCAGTTGTGCTGTTTTTTCTATAACAATTTGCCATATTAGTGAAAAACAGCGATGTATTTTTCTCATCAATGTCCATTTTGAAAGTTTTTTCAAATAACTCTTTCAAGGTTTCGTTTGTAGCGCATGAATGATCGTCTGTATTCCACAGAGAAAGATTTTCGCCGTTTTCCTTAGTGCCGTAATCCTGACCTATCACCATAATGTCGGCATTAAGGTCGCCATGCCATAAATTCCATCTGTTTACATATGGTGTATCGGTATCTAAGCCGTGCAAATCATTTTCCAAAACCTCTCCGCTTATCAAATGCGGTACTGTAGACATTTTAGAACAAACCTTGCATCTACTGACATCTTCTGCGAGCTTTCGAAATTCAGTTCGCTTCATATCATTTGATCTTATTTCCGTCACAGAAAGCCGAACCTACTTTTTCACCGAAATCCCAATATGCGTGCGTTGCACTGTCATAGATAATAGGATCTAATTTTTTGGCATCTATCTTGCCGTTTTCATCAAGTATGTATTCGTCTGCACTTACGTTTACGATCCTACCGATACATATTCCGTCCTCGTTGAACTTTAAAAGCTCACATTCAACCGTCATGGGAAGTTCTTCAATAACGGGAGCATTTACGAATTCGCTTTTGATAGCATGAAAGCCCGCTTTTGTAAATTTATCGGGTTCGTCATTTGCAGAAACAATACCGACATAATCACAAGGAACAACGGTATTTACCGTTGCAAAGCTTACAGTAAATGCCCTTGTTTTTTTGATATTCTCCGTTGTTTTGTGCGAATCGTCAAGACATACCATGACCATATTTGTGTCGTAAATGCCTCCCCATGCTGCGTTCATCGCATCAGGTATTCCATTTTCGTCATAAGTTCCGACTATCAGAACAGGCATCGGATAAAGCCACGTTTTTGCTCCAAAATTTTTACGCATATTTTTCTCCTTAAATATTACTCATTTTATCTACAAGCTCGATAATACACGCCGTCATTTCTCCGAAACACGATCTTTACAACATTACAAAGAACCCTATTGCACAGCACATCATAACAAAATATCATCGCAGTATGAGAAAGTATCATGCAACTCAATTTTATAATATACCTCCCTCGTGTTTCATGTTTCCATTCATGTTTTCAAGATTATTTTACATAACTTATAGTAACATAATGAATAAAAAAATGCAATACAAAAATCAATCTATTTAATTGGATTAACGCAAATATCCCCTGCAAATTTTCTGCAGGGGATATTGATCCAGATCAATTAAAAGAATAACCTTCAAGTGCATCGTCAAGTGCCTGTTGATTAAGACGTTCGACGTATTTTACAAACTCTTTGAATATTTTTTTACCTATTTCTCTGTAATCTATATTAAGTATATCAGATATTGCTTTAACACGGTCTTCTTTTGGAACCTCATACAATTTCAAAAGCGAGTCAAGTGTCACTATTATCTTATCTTCAAGTGTGTAGTTTTCTGTACATGGTTCTGTCAGTGCGCTCATTTCAATACTCGATGCAACATTTTCAATAAGTCTGAACCTCGAAAGTGACCAATCAGGAAGATTTTTTGAGAGCAACAGTACATTTTTCTGAGCAGCCCACTCTTTTACATAAGCCAAAGTAGACGGGTGTGAATAAATCGCAATATAAAAATCCTTAGCCTGGGGATGTTCCTCGCACATGGCAATCTGAGCAGTAACCTCCCAACAATACGCAAGCACATTGCTCAGCCCCTCGGACTTTGCAATATTTATTTCCCTTGTATGGAACTTTACAAGATACTTTGTAAGCTCTAAAAGCAAATGCTCCTTTGTAGGAAAATGAAATGTAAAATTGCCCTTGCTTATACCGAGCTCCTGGCTTATCGCCTGAACAGATGTTTCTGTGAAACCTCTCTCAAGAAACATCCTCGTTCCGACCTGTATTATTTCGACTTTTGTAGTATTTGCATGGTATTTCTTTGTCATGACAGACTCACCCCTTTTTTCAAATCTTATGACCATATGTAATATATTAAAACAAGTATTTTCATTTGTCAAGTATTTGTTGCAAATTCGCTACTTGATTTCGACATAAAAATATGATAGAATGATACAAATTGATAAAAAAATCAAAATTTACAGCCGTAAAGGCAGATTGGAGCTTACCTTGAAAAAAACATCGAAAATCATAAAAAAGATAGGTATTGCAATACTTATTGTAATTTTATCACTGATAGTTCTTGTTTTCGGCGGTCTTAACATAGCGAAGTTTTTTATCTATTCCGATTACTATTCATTAAAAACAAATATATGTACAAACCCCGGGCTGGGCGACGGATTTGTTTGCCAAGGCATTTGCGCAAATGAAGATGAAAACAAAATATTTGTTTCGGGATATATGAAGGACAACAGCGCATCGCGTATATACATTACCGATCTTGACAACAACTCTTATTATGTAACGCTTTCATCAAACGGAAATGAATTTGACGGTCACGCAGGCGGAATTTCTTTGTATAAAGATACTGTTTATCTTGCAGACGGCGAACACCTTTACACATTCCCGCTTACATCTCTTACAAATGCGGAAAACGGTGACACGGTTGATATCGGAAAAGGAACGCCCGTCAACAATCAGGCATCGTTCTGCTATGCTGATGAAAATTACGTATACGTCGGTGAATTTCACGACGGTGGGGCATATATAACAAATCATCCGTATGAAACACCCGACGGCACTTATTACGCAATAGTATCAAGATATTCACACGATGATCTTGAGCATCCGAATAAAATATATTCAATAAGAAACAAGGTACAAGGCATATGCTTTACGCCCGACGGAAAGGTTGTGCTTTCAACATCCTACGGTCTTACAGACAGCGTTTACTATGTATATAACGAAAGCGAAGCTGTTGATTCAGGTAAAACATTTTACGATGCACCCGTATATTACCTCACCGAATGTATACAGGAAATAAAAGGCCCCGCAATGGCGGAAGGGCTTGATTACTATAACGGAAAGGTTATAACGCTTACCGAAAGCGCATCTGATAAATACATATTCGGAAAATTCTTCTTTGCAAACAAGATAATAGGATTTGATATCTGATTTTACAATAGCGAAAATGTTGGCTCTGATCGACAAACCGATCATAGCCAACATTTTTTTATATAACTTTTAAATTACCAATTACCGCTTGCAAGGAAAGATTGAAGTGCCGAGGCATCTGTTACTGAAAGTCTTGAATTGCCGTCAACATTCGCCTCTATAAAATCAATTGTATCTTTTGCAGGCTTTGCGAGAACTACCGACTGAACGCCCGAAACATCGGAAAGGCTTAAACGTCCGTTATGGTCGATGTCGCCGAGCATGACTATTTTATACGTTTTGGTAACATCGTTTTTAGAATCGAGAAGCTGTAAAGAATATGTATTATCAAGTCTGTCAAGATATGACACCGCAATACCGTTTTCGTCAACCACACGCAAAAATTCAAGATTAGCAGCAAAGTTGCTTAAAAATGTTTCGAGGCTTTCACCCTTTTTAGACGAAGGTTTTACTATAATAGCATCAACCGATTCATTTACGGTATATTTACTGTCTTCAGTAAAGGTAGGCGCTTCGATTATCGGCGGGAGAAAATAACCGACAGCGTTTAAAAGCGGATCGTTGTCTATTCCTATTTCAAGCTCATTCCACTTTTTCTCGGTCTCGTTATAATAGAGGTCCGAAAGGCTTGTACATTCAAAAAATGCACTGTCGCCGATACTTGTAACACTGTCAGGGATAACATATGATGTTCTTGCGTTTCCTATCGGATATTGAACAAGCATTGTCTTATCTTTAATAAATAACACACCGTATTCATCATTTGAATAATACTCGTTATTTTCATCAACCGTTATGGACGTAAGGCTTGAACATCCTTAAAATGCCCACTCGCCTATACTTGTAACGCCGTTTTCAATTACTGTTTTTTCAACACTTGAACTTTTTGGACACCACGGAGCATCACCATATTCGTAATCTGCCATATTGCCCGTACCGCTTATTGTGAGTGTGCCACTGCTGTCAAGTGTACACGTGAGGTTTTCCCCGCATTTGCCGCTTGATGATTTTTGTTTAGGGATCTCCGTTTCAGTAAATGCGACCTCGTTTTCTGTTATGCCAATTTCGGGAATTGCCGACACCGATGGTGAAAGTAACATTGATGAAATAAGCAAAACAGATAAAACTTTTCTGATATCCATATTTCCTCCATTGTAAATATTTAATATACAAATTTTATCATATACAGATTTATTTGTATAGATATTTTTGCAATTTTTTCACAGAAATTTTAACATTCTCTGCCAATTGAATGAGGCACATGATTTGTGGACACAAAGGCTCGCCCTTTTGAAGAGCTGTCGGCAAAGACGACTGAGAGGGTAAAAATCATTTTTCTTCATCCCATGCGGATGTGAGGTCCACACCCATCCAAGACGTTTACCATACCGTAACAGGTGTGGCGACACTGCATCAAAGCCTGAGGCTGGCTCATTTAAGGAAATAACCCCCAAAAATAAGTCGCCCCATGTATTTTTTGAATATTTATTCTGTAGGGGGGCACACTCCCGTTTTTAGTATATTTATACATTTTGAGGCGGATGATGAGTTTGGTAACATACAAACCACCTCATCCGTCAGCCTGCGGCTGCCACCTGTCTCCCATCACTTGACTTCGTCAAGTGACTGGGGAAGGCTTACGCTGCGGAGGGATTACTCGTCGGCAAAAGCCTCTCCCCACAGCCTGCAGGTGGTTTTCAGTAAACAAAAAATCCCTACAGCACGTTAATGCTGTAGGGATCGTTTTTTATACCATTAAGCTATAGCTTAGTGTGTGCCTCTCTTAACGTATGTTGTGTGGAGAAGCTCATGAGCCTTGTGCTTTCCGGGTGCTTCAAAATACTCATCATAGAGCATCTTGATAACAGGGCTTTCGTGTGACTTTCTGAGAGTCATTGCAGCATCTGCATCGTAAAGCGCCTTTGCTCTCAATGTCTTGAGGTCAACTGTGTTACGAACAGCATCGCTCTGTGTAGGCTGACCGCCGCCGTTGATACAACCGCCGGGACAAGCCATAACCTCTACCATATGGTAGTTCTTTTCGCCTGCATTGATAGCATCGATAACCTTTCTTGCATTTGCAAGACCTGAAACAACAGCGATATTAAGCTCAATACCTGCAATTGTGTATGTTGCTTCCTTAATTCCCTGTGTGCCTCTGACTTCCTTGAACTCGATAGCATCAGCTGTACCGTCGAGCTTGTAAGCCGCTGTACGGAGAGCCGCTTCCATAACACCGCCTGTTGCGCCGAAGATAGCCGCACCGCCGGAAGCTGTTTCAAAGGGATCGTCAAACTTTTCGTCAGCAAGCTCAGTAAAGTTGATGCCTGCTTCCTTTATCATTCTTGCAAGCTCACGTGTTGTGAGAGCTACATCTACATCGTCCAACTCCTGTGTTCTCTGCTCTTCTCTTGTTACCTCAAACTTCTTTGCTGTACAAGGAATTACGCTGACAACGAAGAGATCCTTGGGATCAATTCCGTTCTTCTGGCAGTAATAGCTCTTAAGAACTGCACCGAACATCTGCTGAGGAGATTTACAGGATGAGATGTGAGAGAGGAAATCGGGATAGTAATGCTCACAGAACTTGACCCAACCGGGGCAGCATGATGTGAACATCGGAAGTGTCTTCTTCTCTGTGATACGTTCAATAAGCTCGTTTGCTTCTTCAACGATCGTAAGGTCAGCAGTTACATCCATATTGAATACGTTGTCAACGCCGAGACCTCTGATAGCGCTTACCATCTTACCTTCAACATTCGTACCGATAGGCATATCGAATGCTTCGCCGAGTGTTGCACGGATGGAAGGAGCTGTAAATACAACAACCTTCTTGTTAGGATCTGCAATAGCATCCCAAACCTTTGCTGTCTGGCTGTTTTCTGTAAGTGCACCAACGGGGCACGCAACGATACACTGACCGCATCCTACGCAAGGAGAATCTGCAAGATCCTTATCGAAAGCACATCCAACGTGAACGTTGAAGCCTCTCCTGATAGCACCGATGCAGGAAACGCTCTGCATATTCTTACAAGCAGCAACGCAACGCATACAGTTTACGCACTTGTTGTTATCTCTTACGACATAGGGAGAAGATCTGTCTATTTCATAGTCCTTACCTTCGCCTGAGAATCTGTCTTCATCTACGCCGTAGTCGTGTGCGAGCTTTTGAAGCTCACAGTTGTCACTTCTTACGCATGAAAGACACTTTTTGTTATGAGCTGAAAGGATGAGTTCAAGTGTTGTTTTTCTTGAAGCTCTGATCTTGGGTGTGTTTGTAAGAACCTCCATACCCTCGGATACAGGATATACACAAGCGGCAACGGGGCCTCTTGCACCCTTTACTTCAACAAGGCATATACGGCAAGCGCCGATGCAGTTGATATCCTTGAGGTAGCAGAGTGTGGGTATCGTGATGTTTGCAGCTCTGGCAGCTTCAAGAATTGTTGAACCTGCAGGAACCGAAACGGATACGCCGTTTATTTTAAGATTTACCATTTCCATTACCTGATACCTCCTTATTTCTTCACTATTGCCTTGAACTTACAGCTTGATTCGCAAAGTCCGCACTTGATACACTTGGACTGATCAATTGTGTGAACCTGCTTAACTGTACCTGTAATAGCGGCAACAGGACATTTCTTTGCGCAAAGCGTACAACCCTTACAGAGATCAGCTTCGATCTCGTATCTGAGCATGCTCTTACATACGCCTGCTGAACATTTCTTGTCAACGATATGCTCAATGTATTCATTCTTGAAGTACTTGAGAGTTGACAAAACAGGGTTGGGAGCAGACTGACCAAGTGCGCAAAGGGAGGATGTCTTCATATGGTTTGCAAGCTCCTCGATCTTTTCGAGGTCTGCCATTTCGCCGTTACCTTCGGTGATCTTTTCAAGAAGCTGAATAAGTCTCTTTGTACCGATACGGCAAGGTGTACATTTACCGCAGGATTCATCAACGGTAAAGTCAAGGTAGAACTTGGAAATATCGACCATACATGTATCTTCATCCATGATGATAAGACCGCCGGAGCCCATCATTGAGCCGAGAGCTGTCAAATGTTCATAGTCGATAGGTGTGTCAATATGTTCTGCGGGGATACAACCGCCTGAAGGACCACCTGTCTGAGCAGCCTTGAACTTCTTGCCGTTGGGAATACCGCCGCCGATCTCCTCAACGATCTCACGAAGTGTTGTACCCATGGGAATTTCAACAAGACCTACGTTTGTGATCTTACCGCCGAGCGCAAATACCTTTGTACCCTTGGATGTTTCAGTACCCATTGCGGAATACCATTTAGCACCCTTGCGGATGATCTGAGGAATGTTGGAAAGTGTTTCAACGTTGTTAAGAACTGTGGGTTTACCGAACAAGCCCTTAACTGCAGGGAACGGAGGACGGGGTCTGGGTTCGCCTCTGTTACCTTCGATAGATGTCATAAGCGCTGTTTCTTCGCCGCATACAAATGCGCCCGCGCCAAGACGGATCTCTATATCAAATTCGAAATCTGTTCCGAAAATGTTCTTACCGAGAACACCGAGTTCTTTTGCCTGAGCAATAGCGATGTTAAGTCTTTCAACAGCAACAGGATACTCAGCACGTACGTAAACGTAACCCTGCTTAGCGCCTATTGTGTAACCTGCAATTGCCATAGCTTCGATGATAGCATGGGGGTCGCCTTCAAGGATTGAACGGTCCATGAACGCACCGGGGTCGCCTTCGTCTGCGTTACAGCAAACATACTTGATATCGCCGGGAGTTGCCTTTGCAAATGCCCACTTTTTACCCGTGGGGAAGCCTGCACCGCCACGTCCTCTGATGCCGGATTCAAGAAGCTCATTGATAACATCATCGGGAGTCATAGAGGTTACTACCTTAGCAAGAGCCTGGTAACCGTCTGTTGCTATGTATTCGTTGATGTTTTCGGGGTCTATAACACCGCAGTTACGAAGCGATATTCTGAGCTGCTTCTTGTAGAAGTTTGTTTCATAAAGCGAGATGATAGAACCGTCAGCGTGTACTGTTTCCTGATAAAGAAGATCTTTAACGATGTTACCTTCCTTGAGGTGTTCCTTAACAACTCTCTTTACGCTTTCGGGAGTTGCCTGTGCATAAAATGCACCTTCGGGATATACGATCATGATAGGACCAAGTGCGCAAAGACCGAAACAACCTGTTCTTACAACAAGTATTTCTTCTTCAAGTCCTTCTGCCTTCAGTTCTTCTTCAAGAGCTGCAAGCACCTTTTTACTGCCTGAGGAATTACAGCCTGTACTTCCGCAAACGAGAACCTGCTTGCGGTAGCCTGTTACCTTTGCGAGCTTTTCGCCTTCCTCTGCAACGATCTTTCTGACCTTAACGAGGTCAGCATACTTATCTTTGATTTGATTAAGCTGTTCGAGAGTCATTATTTGTCCCCTCCTTCATTGCGGTATGAATCAAGTATTGCGGGAACCTGCGCTGTTGTTACCTTACCGTAAACATCTTCGCCTACGAGCATAACAGGTGCAAGACCGCACGCACCTACGCAACGGCATGCATCGATAGAAAACAGACCGTCTTCTGTGCATTCGCCCGACTTAACGCCGAGGCGTGCTTCAATAGCCTCAAGTATTTTATCGGAACCCTTAACATAGCAAGCGGTACCGAGGCAGACACTGATCTTGTGCTTGCCCTTGGGTGTAAGTGAAAACTGGGAATAGAACGTAGCAACGCCGTAAACCTCCGACAAGGAAATGCCCAGACCGTCTGCGATCATAGTCTGCACTTCGATGGGAAGATAACCGTAGATGCCCTGCGCCTCCTGAAGTACGGGCATAAGTCCGCCCTTCTGATCACGGTGTTTGGCGATGACTTCTTTGAGTTGCTCCTCCTGAACGACTGTTCCCTTGAAAGGAATCAAGGTTTTTTCATTCATGATATAACCTCCTCATAAAAATAATGTGATTTAGCGCAACAAAATGCACACATAGAGCGTTCCGCAAAAATTGCCGCACGAACAAAATTGACGTGACGGCGTAGGTGCAATCTATGCGCTTCGATATATTGACTTCATTATACTATATAATATTGAATAATTCAAGACATTTTAATGATTTTTATATAAGTTTTTTAAAATTTGCCGAAAAAAACATTATCCGCAATACTTTTAATGAATTTTGCGGATAATGTTTAAAAAATCACTTTCACTTTTAAATATGATCCCGATTATTCGTTATCAAAATCAAGACCGACAAAACGAAGTGCTTGAGCATTTTTTTCAATACTTTCGGAGTTTATCTTGTTCATACCGTTCTTATAGCTTTTCACTTTATCTTTTTTGAAAAATACAATATCAAAGCAACGCACCATCCACATAACAGGCAGTAAAATCGGCAATTTCCCAAGTATTTTATACTTTTTCTTCATTTCCGAATACGGCAAAAACAAGCTCTTAAAAACACCGGCGATCTTGGCACTTAATGCTGATTTTCTTCCGTCTTGCAGTGCACGGTTTACAATCGCCATTTCTGCCGTTCCGTACTGACCGCTGTTAAAAATCACATTGGTTATAAGATCGGTTTCGTCGGTTGCTTGTTCGCCTTCAAACCACACCCTTGTCGTTTTCATAACATTTGTATAAAATATACCAAGATGCATTTTTTCAAGTTCACCCTGCACATAGTTAAAATCCAATTCAGGGCGTGCTTTTGAATAAACCCAAAGATCAAGCAGATGCTTTATGCCAATGCCGGAAATTCTGTAATGCTTTGTAAAGTGAACAAAAATATAGATAAAAAAATCTTCATCCGTCATTTCGTATTTTGAACAGTCTGACATTTTTTTCGCAATCTGCCAACCGTCGCCGAAATATCCGTAAAAATCTTTGTTATACGATGTCATAACACTCTTATGAAGTTCTACAACCAATGGCGGCTTTTTCCACACAAGCTCATGGTCAGACTCATACTGAAATACAAAACCGAGGTCTGCCATAATTTTTTCGATTGCGGGATACTGATCAAGTTTGATAAGAATATCGGCATCACCCATCGTTCGCATTTCAGGCTTTGGGAACAAAGATTTAAGTATAGTTCCTTTAAGAGGCATATAATCAATATTTTCTCTTTTGAAAATACTTTCTATTTGCTCAATGTCATACAGCTGTCTTGTGCTTACAGTAAGCGCTTTGACCGTCATTTTCTGAAGCTCAAGCATGTGTGATGAATCCGGCAAAGCACCGCTGTTAAGTGCTCCGTAAAACATTATCGGAGCAATATTATGTTCTCTTGATACGTTAACTGCCCTCGCCCAATCAAAATCAGATTGCAGTACATATATTCTATTATCAAAAGCTGATTTTAGCAAGCCAATATAATCTTTTTGAAATTTATCCATCTTTTTCTCCAATATTATATGCGAAGAATATCTGCGTTTACCATCAAATCATATATTAAAATTTTCTCCACACCATTTTATTGACCACACCTGTATAAGACTGGATCATCTTTACAACTTTTGTGGAAACATTTTCCTCGATATAATCGGGCACCGGAATGCCATCATCGCCGTTACCGTTCATATCAACCGCAGTAACAATTGCTTGCAATAAACTCTCCTCATCAATACCTGCAAGAACGAAGCACGCTTTATCCAATGCCTCAGGACGCTCCGTAGATGTTCTGATGCATACTGCAGGAAACGGCTTTCCAATGCTTGTAAAAAATGAACTTTCTTCAGGAAGTGTTCCGCTGTCTGAAACAACAGCATAAGCATTCATTTGCAAATTATTATAATCGTGAAAACCGAGAGGAGGGTTCATACGGACACGCTCATCCAATTTAAATCCTGTACTTTCCAGACGTTTCTTTGAACGGGGGTGGCACGAATAAAGAATCGGCATATCGTATTTTTCCGCAAGCTTGTTTATAGCGGTGAAAAGGCTTACAAAATTCTTTTCCGTATCGATGTTTTCTTCCCTATGCGCAGACAGTAATATGTATTTTTTTCGTTGCAGGCCAAGACGCTCCAACACATCACTCGACTCAATTTCAGAAAGATTACCATGCAGCACTTCTGCCATGGGCGATCCGGTAACATAGGTACGCTCTTTGGGAAGTCCACATTCATGAAGATAGCGACGTGCATGCTCAGAATATGCAAGATTAACATCTGAAATTATATCAACTATCCTGCGGTTCGTTTCCTCCGGAAGGCACTCATCTTTGCACCTATTTCCTGCTTCCATATGGAATATAGGAATATGGAGTCTTTTAGCAGATATCGCTGACAGACATGAATTTGTATCACCGAGAATAAGAAGCGCATCAGGCTTTATCTCGTTCATCAGCTTATAAGAGCAGTTTATGATGTTACCTATAGTCGCACCCAGGTCGTCACCGACAGCATCCATGTATACCTCAGGATCATCAAGCTTAAGATCTTTAAAAAACACGCCATTGAGGTTATAGTCATAGTTCTGACCTGTATGCGCAAGAATCGTATCAAAATAACGACGGCATTTGTTGATAACTGCTGATAGACGTATAATTTCAGGTCGTGTTCCTACGATTATCAAAAGCTTCAATTTCCCGTTATTTTTAAATTTTACATCACTGTAATCTAATTTTATATTCATTTCCATTATTCTACCGCCTCAAAAAAAGTATCGGGATGTTCCGGATCAAATGACTCATTTGCCCACATGACAGTTACAAGATTATCCGTATCTGACAAGTTTATTATGTTATGCGTATATCCAGGAAGCATATGGACAGCTTCGATTTTTTCACCGCTTACCTCAAAATTTAAAACTTCATTTGTTCCTATTTTCCTCTGTTGTATCAGTCCTCGACCTGAAACAACAATAAAAAATTCCCACTTAGTGTTATGCCAATGCTGACCTTTTGTAATTCCGGGTTTTGAAATATTCACACTGAATTGGCCGCAGCTTGCAGTCTTCATTAGTTCTGTGAAGCTTCCCCTTGCATCCTCATTCATCTTCAGTGCAAATGATACTTTTTCTTTAGGAAGATAGCTTAAATACGTGCTGTACAGCTTTTTGGCAAAAGAGCCGCAAGGAATTTCCGGCATAACAAGAGTTTGAGGCTGATTCTTGAATAATTCAAGCAGATCGACTACTTCGCCAAGCGTAACCTTATGCGTAATAGGTACACCGCAATATTCTCCGTCATTACACAACACAGTACTAATGCCATCGAAAGTACAGTGATGTTCTTTCCCCTCAAGAGCATCCAGCATTTCCGTAACAAGATCATCGATATAAAGCAATTCCAACTGTATATTTCTGTCATTCACAACAATTGGCAGATCGTTGGCAATATTATGACAAAATGTAGCTACAGCTGAATTGTAATTCGGTCTGCACCACTTTCCGAAAAGATTTGGAAAACGGTAAACAAGCACTTTTGCGCCGGTCTGTTTTCCGTAATCAAATGCAAGCTTCTCCCCGGCTTTTTTACTCCTACCGTAATCGCTGTCATAACGCCCTATGCACGTTGCCTGTATAGAAGACGAAATCATAACAGGACATATATTGTTATATTTTTTCAGCTTTTCAAACAATCCGCAGGCAAAATCAAAATTCCCTTTCATAAATTCTTCAGGATTATTCGGACGGTTCACCCCTGCAAGATTAAACACAAAATCAGCTTTTTGGCAATAAATGTCAAGTAATTCACAAGGGGTGTCGATATCATATTCAAAAATTTCGCCTACACTTATAGCGGGGCGTGTTTTATCTTTGCCGTCACAAATATTACGAAGTGCTGCACAAAGATTTTTACCAACAAAACCCGCTGAACCTGTTACAAGTATATTCATCATCATTTCAAATCCTTTGCGAGTTCATCTTTAATATATTGCAAACTTGCAATCTTCGTTTTTGTTTCTTCTACCGTCAAAAGCTGTGTATTATTGGAATTGAATTCAGTAAGCTTATTTCTCTCTGTATCACCTTTATTGAAATATTTATCATAGTTCAAACCACGCTTATCACATGGCACACAATAAAAATCTCCCATATCTATTGCATTGGCACATTCCTCGTTTGTAAGCAATGTTTCGTACATTTTTTCGCCGTGTCGGATACCTATTACCTTAATATTTTCTTTTTTACCTCCGAACAACTCACAAACAGCTTCCGCCTGCGTCTGAATTGTACAAGCGGGTGCTTTCTGAACAAGAATATCCCCGGAATTACCATGTTCAAACGCAAAAAGAACAAGGTCAACCGCTTCGTCCAAAGACATAATAAAGCGTGTCATCATAGGATCTGTCAATGTGATCGGAGTACCGTTTCTGATCTGATCTATCCACAGTGGAATAACAGATCCTCTCGAACACATAACATTGCCGTAACGTGTACAGCAGATCTTAGTCGTTGCAGTGGTACGGGATTTTGCCACAACAACCTTCTCCATCATTGCTTTTGATGTACCCATAGCATTAACAGGATACGCCGCCTTATCTGTAGAAAGACACACAACATTTTTAACACCCGCTTCTATAGCGGCTGTAAGAACATTCTCTGTCCCCAATACATTCGTCTTTACAGCTTCGATGGGAAAGAATTCACACGACGGGACCTGCTTAAGCGCTGCTGCATGAAATATATAATCAACACCGTGCATGGCATTTTTCACCGACGCCAAATCACGGACATCTCCGATATAAAAACTTAGCTTTTCTGCCACCTCGGGCATCTTTACCTGAAACTCATGCCTCATGTCATCCTGTTTTTTCTCATCGCGGGAAAATATTCTGATTTCCCCAATATCCGTTCTGAGAAAACGGTTAAGAACCGCATTACCGAAAGAACCGGTTCCTCCTGTAATCAACAGTGTTTTATCTGTAAACAACCCCATTTTTTCTCCTAATCGTTTCAAATTAATCCTTAGCCCATTCCAAAAACTTTTCATACGATTCAAACATAGGCTCTGATTTCATAAAATTATCAATCAAATCATCGGGATTATCTCCCGGTAAATTAAAAAATTGAGGATACTGCTCTACGGACTGTTTAGTCCTGGGCAAATACAGCCACGCAAAAGCATCGCCCATTTCTTGCACCGTAGGATATCTATGTAAACGTTCTAAACACAATTTTACATTTTTCTTTGCACACTCCAATTGCCTTTTTTTACGTCCTTCGCAAAATTCTTCAATTGTGCAAACAACAACTGCAGGATTTCCTGCAACAACAACATCACTAGGAATAGTTCCGCGCACTACGCTTTTTGCAGCCACGATAACATTGTCACCGATTGTTGTCCCCATAAGAATAATAGAATCCCTGCCTATGAAAACATTATTTCCAATTTTTACATCCTTGGCATCTCCGTATTGCATACCGTATTTTTTGCGTATTACAGTATGTGAATAATCGTGAGTTAAGATGGTGACTCCTTTTGTGATAACAACATTATCACCGATCTCAAGTAAGTACGGGCGTGCAATATCGATAGCAACCGTACCGGGTTCAAACACACAACTGTTTTTCCCTACTTTCACACCAGACTTTCTCAAGTGATTAATGTATGCATCTGATGAATACGTATTAGGATAAATTAATCTTCTTATAAAATTATTGATGCAACTCATCTCTTCTCCTATTATAACGGCACCTATTTTTACGCAAATCTCGCCTTAACAATTACTTTTAGATTCATATTTCCAAAACATCAGCAATTCTCTTACAGGCAAATCCGTCTCCGTAAGGATTGCTCGCCCTTGACATTGCATCATATGCATCTTTATTTTCGAGCAGTAATTTAAAGCTTTCATAAATAACTTGCTCATCTGTACCGACCAATTTCAAGGTTCCTGCTTTGATTCCTTCGGGGCGTTCTGTAGTGTCACGCATAACAAGAACAGGCTTTCCAAGTGAAGGCGCTTCCTCTTGAATGCCTCCGCTGTCTGTCAGGATCATAAAACTGTTCGCAAGAAAATTGTGGAAATCAATAACTTCAAGCGGCTCAATAATGCGTATCCTGTCGCATCCACCGAGCTCCTCCTCTGCCGCCTTGCGAACCGCGGGATTCATATGTATGGGATAAATTGCTTTGACATCGGAATGCTCATCCATTACACGTCTGATGGCACGGAACATATTATGCATGGGCTGACCAAGATTTTCACGTCGGTGTGCGGTGATCATAATCAAACGACTTCCCTTTGCCCATTCAAGCTCAGAATGAGTATAGTTTTCACAAACGGTAGTTCTAAGGGCATCTATAGCCGTATTTCCTGTAACATATATGCTGTTCTCATCCTTGCCCTCTTTTATGAGATTCTGCTTTGAAAGCTCTGTTGGAGCAAAATTATACTTTGAAATAATAGATACTGCCTGACGGTTAAATTCTTCGGGATACGGGCTGTAAATATTATAAGTACGAAGTCCCGCCTCAACATGGCCTACTGCTATTTGTTTATAAAAACATGCGAGCGCTGTAACAAATGTTGTTGATGTATCGCCGTGAACTAAGACCACATCAGGCTTGACCTCATCAAGAACATCTCCGATTTTATTCAAAATACCAGTTGTAATATCAAACAGAGTTTGTCCCTGCTTCATGATAGACATATCATAGTCCGGAACAACATTGAATGTTTCAAGTACCATGTCAAGCATCTGTCTATGCTGACCTGTAACACAGACCACTGTTTTTATATTTTTTCTTGTTTGCAATTCATTTACAAGAGGGCACATTTTTATTGCTTCGGGCCGTGTGCCGAAGACGAGCAATACCGTTTTCATTTTTTATTATCACCCTTCAATTTTAAAAATACTGTTTTTGCCATATTCAACGCATCTATATTCTCTTTTGTATGAATAAGCACAACAAGCGCCAAACATACGATACTGTACAAAACTGCTCCGGGAATATCCAATGTTGTCAATACAACTGAAACAACAATCAATAAATATGTCGATACAGTAGATATAAAATGAACCTTCAGATTGACTATTTTTCTTATCAAATACAATCTTATCGCCCACATCACCATGAAACTGAAAGCTGTCGCCGCTGCCGCTCCCATAATTCCGCATGTCGGTATAAGAATCATATTAACTACCACGTTAAGCAAAGAGCTTATCACCACCGACCAAAAAAGACCACCTGTTTTTTTTGATGCCCTGAAAGCAGCGGCTAAAAATCCTGCAAGCGATGAAAAGAGCGCTGAAACCGTTAATATTGGAACATATTTCCATGCAACAAAATAATCATTTGAATACAAAAATGTTGCAAATGGTTTTGTCAGAATTATAACCGAAATACATGCTAAAACACAAATATAATCATAATATCGGTATACATCTGAATAATAATCCCCCTCGTCCTTATCTCCGTAATTTTCAATTGCAGACAATTGCCACGCTTGAGCAAATACAGCAATCACAGCTGTAAGTAAAGAAGGAATTTTATGCGCCACGCTGTACAGACCGCTCGCATCAAGTCCTATGAAGCCGATGATCATATAGCGGTCAGTATAAGAATTTACAGACCACGCCAGAAGTGTGGGCACCATCGGAATGCTGTATCTGATCATTTCTTTCAGCAAAGGTTTATCAACTCTGTAAATATTACGAAGATCCACTTTACCGAAAATCAACATCATCGCAACTGATAATGCATACCCTGCAATTATACTGATAAGATATCCGTAAAGACCGATCTTAAAAACAAGCAGAAATAAAATATTGAAAATAACTACCGTACATGTCATCACAATTCCCTGAACAGCAAACAATGCTGTTTTGCCTATAGCCTTTAGGTAATTTGACAGGCAATTATGATAATTGTAGAGAGTATAAATAACTGTAAAAATAACAAACCATTTAAAAAAAGAATGATCTATTAAAGCGACAATAGGACACGCTGCAACCAACAGAACAACAGATATATTTACAAAAGCCAAAGATGTAGACAAAACACGTTCTTTACAGACATTATCCTTATCCATAGCAAAACGAAGTGTCCCCTCTGCAATAGCCAACGTAAGTATCGGATAAATAAAGTTAACGGAATTGACAATGAGATCAGCAATTCCGTATTCCGCCGTTGACAAGACCTGTGTATACAACGGTGTCAGTAAAAAAATTAATATTTTAGATGCAAAATTACTTATAGCAAATAATCCTGTGTCCTTGAACAGTTTTTTTATTTTTCGTCCAAAAGATGATCCATCTGAAAAATTTCTATCTGTATTTAACATTATTATCGAATATCACTTCTCCAAGAATTAAAGATATGTTCTCAACTCCTATATTAAAGATCATCAATCAAAGAGCGGACCATTTCCTTCAAATCGTTTTTCTCAAAAAACTGCTTTGCATTTTCCGAGAAATAATTATAATTTTCTTCAATTTCTTTTATCGCGTCAGCTACCATATCCACATCGTTATATGAAGCACATTTGCCCATTTTTTCATATGAAATGGTATATATAAGACCGGGAATATCATTGCCAAGCATAGGAACACCAAGACTGCTGTATTCAAAAATTTTGTTAGGAGCACAAAAAAGATTGTTCATCGATACTCTGTCATATGAAAGCAACGCTATGTATGCATGGCTCGTAACTTCCAAATGATATGGTGCAGGTATAAACGGAATGTAATATACACCCGAATATATTTCCTTTAGTTTTTCATATGAACCGTTATGGTTTCTACCCATAACCAATAACACGTATTCGTTGTTATTTATTTTTTTCAGCGCCTCTGCAATAACTGAAAGGCTTCTGTCTTTCGAATCTATATGCCCCTGATAAATCAATATTTTTTTATCAGAAATTTCATCTATGATCTGTTTTGCCACAGAATCACTGATATTCTGATTTTTCTCACAAGATAAAACGTACGGTATGTTAGGGATGACATACGGTTTCTTCTTTAAATCATACCAATGCATACAGATATTAGCCCTGCAAATCTCCGGCACAACAAAAGCCTTAGCATTCCGAGCATACTTTTTTATACCGTTTCTATACATAGGTAATGTGTCATATAACTCGTTGCTTTGCAAAACATACTCATAGTTTCGCAAAAACGAGTTCAAACAAAGCGCAGTATCTGCTGAGCATACGTATAACATATCGCTGTCGGGAAAATCACGTTTCATAATTTTTTTGCACGCCCTTTTAAAACCGAGCCAATCAAATATTCTATTCGGCTTGCCTATAAAGCTTTCACGGTGCAAAGTTTCTCTGCACTTCACATTGACATTATCCAATAGATCCCTTGTGGACTTTTTCATTCTTGTACAAATCAAGTTGCACTTGATTCCCATTTGGGATATTTCTATCAATCGTGGCAACATCGGAGGAAGTGCTTCGAAATCTCCCTTTAAAATAAATGTTATTTCCATTATATCTCCGCTTGCTGTTCTTTATCAGATATATTATATTCCATATTCAAGATCAAAGGAATCAACATACTGCATATAGTATAATTAAATATTCCTGCATTACCGTAACTGAGAGCCAATAACACTGCAAATGCTATATAGCAAAAGAAATTACTGGATTTGATTATATTTTTCGCAATCGAAGCGAAAGAAAGTAAAAAAGATAATCCCATTACAATTCCTCCGCGCGCAAAAACGGCAACATAAGCACAGTGATTATAATACTGTGTAATATATCCAAGATAATCACGGTATTTGATAGTTCCCCAACCGCGGCCTAACAAAGGATTCTGCAAAAAATACTGTATTCCAAGTTCAATTTCTTCATCTCGTCCTATACTCTTCAAGCCGTTCGAAAAACGGCTAGTGATTTCAAGAATCAATTCCTTGGTCACATTAAGTCGTAAAACCCAAAATATTGCTATAGCCGAAACGAAAAAAATTAACGCAACAGATGTATTTATCTGCCCCCTATAAAGTGAATTTTTTAATGTAAGAAAAGCCTTAATAACAATGATAATAGCGACGATCAAAATACGCGCTCGTGACATACCAAAAGCAACAATGACAAACGAAGCAAAAATTGCCAAATATTTCAGTAAATTATACATTCTCGTTTTTTCAAAAGGCTCTGTTCCCCAGAATGCAATCAGAAGCACTATAACCGAAATAGAACTGTCAACCAAAGCTGCCGTTCGGATTATTCCACCGAACTGTTGTAAACCTCCAACAAATGAATATACAACAGCAACCAATGTGGAAACATAGTATGCAGTATATATTCTTTTTATCGAGATAGACTTAGGTGTACTCAAGAATGCTACAAAGAGATACATCAAAAGCAAAAGTCCGCTTTCAGGTATCTCTCCGGAAACAAGCTGAAGCAGTATTTCAGCTGTAAAAACCCCAAAAATAAGTATTGGTACACCTATTAGGCTTTTGCTGTTTGAAAATGCCGGAATAACCATAATAAATCTTACTATAAGCAAGCTCACCACAACAGTGATATGTATGGCATATCCCCAAAACTGCAACTCACTCCATGAATTAATAACCGGAACAATGACAATATAACAACATAATAAAAATTCGTATATTCTTTCAAGCAGCGTCATATTTTCTGTGACGCACTGTTCATTCTTCATCATAAAACCTCTTTAAAATCCATCGCTATTGAACATGCAATTTCTTTTGATCTGGCCGCCATTGTCTTATGAATATTATCAGCATTTTCAATAACTTTATCTACCAGGGATAGTCCTATTTCACTATTCAGCTCTGTATCGTCAATTGCATATTCTTCCAAAGAATAGTCTTTCATAAAATCACGTGTTTTCTCGTGATAACAAACAGATATCAAGGGTGTCGCCGTTGTCAATGACATTATAACAGAATGGGTCTTGTATCCGATATAATATTTACAAGAAGAAATTTCCTTAAGATGTTCCCTTGTTTCTGTCATAAAAGGATATATTTTGATCTTCGCTTTTGTCTTCATCAAGGAAATTACAGATTGTATATCATTCAATTCACTTTCATCATTTTCCATTCTGAAAAATTCTATTTCATTTCCCTTCACGGCAAATGAATCCAGCATTTCCGCAAGCACCGGATATGTATCATAAGCCTTTTTCAAGCCGTTAAATATCGAGATACCGACTTTATTATTTCTTTTTTCGTATGGAATAAATTCACCATTTCCAAAACCGAAAACAGAATCATAAGACTTATATACATTTTTCTGATTATGTCCGACAAGCTCATCAATACATCTTTTGCTGTTTTTATCTCTTATATAAACAGCATCCGCTTTTTTAATGATATTTCCAAAAAGCTCCTTATATTTAATGTCATCAAACTCAAGCGGACCAATTGTCTGCGACCACAAAACATATCGCTTGCTGTACATACTCGCAAGGGCAATATCATAAGTGATAGAAAACATTGCATTCTTATTACGTATACTTGTTATATGATGACCGCCCGTTACAATAACAAGATCAGATTTCTTTAAATTATCGATATACTCTCTTGAGATCTTCTCGATTCTTTTGGACTTACGGGACAGCGCAACATCAGGATATATTAAATATGAATAATATAAATTAGATATCTCGTGATCGATCTTTCTGAAAAATTTGTTCTCAGGCCTTCCAAAAAACGTCTGATAGCCCGTACCTATTACTTTGACACCTTTATTTTTAACATTTTCCCATAAATGCGGATCTGTAGCAGAAAGAGTAATTGAAACATCCTTTTGTAAAAGGTCATTTATCAAATATTCCGCAATTGCTCTATCGCCTTTATTTGTGGCGCATTGGCACACAATCATTACATTTTTCATTAAAAATTCCTTTTATATCATGGAGTTATAAAGGGTTATATACTTTTCAAACGCTACTTGAGCATCAAATATGCTTCTGACAGGAATCGTATATTCACCTGATTTGCAAACAGCTTCAATACTTCGAATCAGTTGTTCTACATTTCCTTGTTCCACAATCTGCGAATTCGGAACACTTTCTACACTTCCACCTGTCCTGTATGTTATAGCAGGAGTACCGCACGCCTGTGCTTCCAAATTCACTGTAGGATAATTATCGGCATATGTCGGATTAACAAAAACATCGGCAGCGGAATATATCTCGGCAAGTTCGAGGGCACTGTTTGTCCGTTCAATAGCTATAATACTATCGGGCAAAAGCTTCTTTTGTTCCTCACTGATACCGACTAATACAATACAGTAGTCGCGCGACAATTTTTCGGACAAAGTAATAAAATCATAAAATCCCTTGCTTTTTCCCCATGAGCTTGAAACACCTAAAACAACTTTTTTATTTTCAAGAGAATATTTTTCTTTGAAATTGCTTTTTTGGGGTGTAAACACCGTTGTATCTATTCCATTGTGTATTACTTTCACAGGATATTTGTTAAGGAAAGAATTGTTTACATAATCTGCAAGCCACTGCGACGGCGTTATGATCGTCATATTATCAACAGATGTGAATATACTTTTTTTAAGTGCATAATTTTTTTTACTTTTATCTAAAAAAAGAGAGGACGGATATCTTTTCCGTTGGTCACAGTCAAAACACCCACTGCACCATTTCATACAATTTGTTCTGTCAGGATATGTACAGTGTCCGGTAAATGCCCAACAATCATGAAGCGTCCATACGATTGGTTTCTTTGCACTTTTCAAATAATCAAACAACACTTCAACATTAATATAATATCCGTGCAAATTATGCAAATGTATGATATCCGGATCAAAATTCTGCAGTTTTTTAATAAATCCGGCAGTAGCATTTTTTCTCGCAAAGCCTGCATTATCAAATAATCTTGACTGCACGGCATGCAATTTTGTTCCTAATGCAGAGTCGGTCCTCACACATATATCTCGGTATTTATCCGGCGCATCTTCTCTGCCGTATGCTATTAAACATTCATCGCCGTTTTTTTTCAAAACATCTGCAATATCAGTGCAAATCCTGCCTGTGCTTCTTATTCCGCAAACAGAATTTATCTGCAGAACCTTCATATCATTCTCCTATTTTATAACAGTATCCATAGTTATAATGTTCATTGCCGCCGTATGTATACTTATACGGTTCATCACCCCTGGAAAGATCGACAGATGTGATGAAATCATACTTCGAGCATATTTCCCTGATAGTTTCGTTCAAGAGCAATCCGCCCGGACTATACCGTCCCAAACGTGTTTCTATTGATAGCCTTGTTATGATAGCTCTTTTGTCGTTTGCGATTACTCCGTTTAATGTAGCCGCTAACATATCGTTTATATAGATGCTAGCGAAAATATTATTTTCAGCCTCGTACAAAGTTTTACCGAATGTTTCACTTTTTTTGAACAGTATCATCGGGCAAAGCAAAAATCTCGGCAATTTCGTATGCTCAAGTATTCGTTTGGAAAACAATGCAATATTGTCCTTCCACAAATTCTTCGGCGGCTTTTCACAGACAAACAATTTAAACGAAAACTCGGCATTATCACTCTTTAATCTGTTATAACTCGTTCTGATGTTCTGTCTGCAAGATTTTGATAAAGCATTATACCACGTATCGTAATCGGTAAAATCTATTTTAACGCAAATATCACGTGAAATCGGTAAAATTTGTTTTACGTCAAAAACTTCTTTGGTTAAAGAAAACTGGCTTATCCTGTCACAGCAAAACTCATAGCCTGCATAATTATCAAAAACAAGATCAAGTGCACGGCTTATTTCAGATACACCGGCTTTAGGACCGTAAATAAAATCCAAATGCCCTACAGAAGAAAATTCTCCGAGTAAATAAATCTTTCTGAGCTTAACACTCACAAGCAACGGCGCAATCAAAACAATATCATCGCCGTTATAAACAACATGACATTGCAAAGTATATTTTTTCGACTCTCTGAAGCGTCGAATATTTGCGGATCTTTTAATTTTATCCAAAAATTCATATTCCGAATAGGGCGTCAGATAGTTATTGTCTTGTGTCAATTTATCAACCGCATCCCGCAGTTTATCCCATGTTATACACTCTGCCCTCAATGCCATTTTATCTCCCGGCTAAATCTTTTATTATATCGTAATATTTTTTTGTTTGTGTTTTTCTGGAATAATTTTCCACAGCGAATCTTCTTGCATTTTTTCCCCACTGATCAAGCATCGATCTATGCTCATAGCAATACATGATCGCTTCAGCAAGTTTTTCTGCCGATCCGTGCTCCAAAGCCACACCGAGATTACATTCTTTTATAATCTTTTCGATCTCGCTTCCTTCATCAACAAGAGCCATCACAGGGCTTCCGCAAGACATAATAACGCCGACCTTCGAAGGTAATGCCATTTTGGTAATTCCCTTTTCGATCGGAACCAATTCCATATCTCCGACACTGTAAATCTCTGAAAGTCTGCTCGCAGGCTGTAACGGGAACACCTTTATGTTACCGATATTTTCATTATCTATCTTTTCAAGCAACTGTTTCTTATACGAGCCGCTTCCGATAAGCGCAAAATGAATATCATCTGTCTTTTGTGCGATTATTTTAGCCGCTTCTGAAATAACATTCCACCCCTGAAACAATCCGATATCACCGGCGTAAGAAACAATAAACTTGCTCTTGTCTATGCCAAGCTCATCCATCAGAAGATTATCCGCTCTGTCAACATGATGTAGATTGACCGTGTCCGCCCAATTGTAAACAACATCGACCTTTGCGGGATCACATTCTGCTTCTGCGATCGTTTTCTTCATGTCATTTGAAATCGTAATGACTCTCGTATTTTCAGCGTATACTTTTTTCTCTTTGTGTCTGAACCAAGCGATAAGCGGATTTTTTTCACTTATTTTCTTCATGTGCACAAGTGTATCCGGAAAAAGATCCTGTGCATTATAAACCGTGGGAGCTATTTTAGTAAGCTTACATCCGATATATCCCAGAAACGGAGGAGAACTGTATATATAATAGACATCCGTAGGTGTATTTTTGGCTTCTTTATAGAGCTTTCTTGTCAAAAAACAATATTTTATCATTCTTTCAAGCAAGCCATTTCCCTCGCCGTTTCTTGAGCCTATACGGCGGACAATAACATTTTCTGAAATCTGTTCTGCCGGATGATCCAGATAATATCTTCTCACCTCATCCGGGATCCTACGGGATGGATATCCTGTGAGCACGGTGACCTCTGCCCCATACTCACCCAAGTCAAGTGCTAATTCATTAAGAAGCGCATGTCTTTCTTTGCACAAATGACCTGTAATAAATGTAATTTTCATAACTCAGTTCCGTAAATAGGTGTAACCCAATGCAAAAATTCTTTATTTCTTCCCATAACCGTTTCCAAATACTTGTTACGCAACCGTTGAACAACAGATCCTTCGGAATCATTTCCGACAGCATACTTATCTATCGAACATATTGGCGAAATTTCCATAGCAGAACCGCAAAGAAACGCCTCATCGCATGTATACAGTTCAGTTCTGTCAACCGTTCTTTCTGTCACAGGAATCCCAATTGACTGTGCAAGCTTGATAACGGTATCACGCGTAATACTTTCAAGAACGCTATCCGTTATCATCGGCGTTACCAAAGTTCCGTTGACGACAATAAACAAACACGAGCCCGGAGCTTCGGCGACCTTGCCGTTTTCATTCAAAAAAATACATGTATCATATCCGTTGCGAAGCGCTTCTCTCTGTCCTACACGGCTGTTTATGTAATTAGCGCCGCACTTGATCCTCGGCGACAGCGTGTTATCTGTTATTCTTCTCCACGAAGTAACACAACAATTCAAGCCTCTTTTATTGTATTCCGAGCTTGTTTTCGATCTTGGTATCGGAGCTACAAACATATCCACGGGATCAGATGAGCCCCATGATCCGAATCCATCAACAAAAAGTGTCTGACGAACCGACAAATTTTCCTCATATTCGTTAGCCCTAATAACATCAATAAACGCTTTTTTAAGATCCTTTTCCGTATACGGAGAATTTATCTGTATCAATTTAGCTGAACGGGCAAGACGTGCATAATGATCGTCAAGGCGAAAAGCATACAGCTGTTTTTCATCATCATTCCAATAGCACGGAATCCCCTCGAACACATTCAATCCGAACTGTGCTGTAGGAGCGAGAACATTAATTTTTGCATCATTGACATTAATTATCTCTCCCTTATACCATATAAGTCTGTTTGCTACATCAGTTTTCATAACTATTTTTGCTCCACATTTTCGGTTACACTATCCGAGCTGTTTACTCCCTGATTATTCTTCATTTTTTCGTTTTTTTCCATGTTTTCCTTTGTTTCGGAAACATCACTCATAGAAAAGATCCGTACAACTGTTAACAACAATATTTTCAAGTCATATATCGGACCGTACTTTTTCACTTTGTCTATGTAAATATTGTCGTACTTTACCTTCTCGTCCCATAATAATTCATTTCTTCCGGTTACCTGAGCAAGACCCGTAATACCCGGAAGAACACTGAAACGTCTTTTGTATTCAGGATTTAATGTGTCATATTCGGGAAAATGACCTACAACAGGCGGACGGGGACCAACCAATGCCATATCTCCCTTGACAATGTTCCAAAGCTGCAAAAGCTCATCAAGACTTGTCTTTCTCAAAAAACGTCCCACCTTAGTCACCCTGGGATCATCTTCAAAACTGTATACACCGGTTCCGGTGTTTTGCGCATTTGGTATCATAGTTCTGAATTTGTACATATAGTACGGTTTTCCGTCTTTGCCTATTCTCAACTGCTTAAAAACCACACCGCCCTTTGAATCAATAACTATCGCAAGTGAAATCATCAAAAGAATCGGTGCTAAAACAATAAGGGCGAGTATCGAAAGTACAGAATCAATCACCCGCCTAATTGCAAAATACATGCTTCCTTTTCTCCTTTATTGTATCGACAATCAATCTTGTCTTTTCGGCAACCTGCTTTTTGTTTTCGAGATATTCTTCTTCGCTTGAATTTACAACACCGTCTTCAAATTCACGCAAGACTTTCATATTTGTCTTGAAGATATCTTCTATCTCATCGATATCTTTAATTTCAGTTGCATTGCAAAAGCTTCTTGAGAGTATTGATATCGTCGATCCGAGTCTGTAATGCTCCGTCACTATCAGTTCCGCAGGAAGAGTTCCCTCGCCTATTCTGGCAATTCCTCCAAAACCATATTTAAGACCCTTAGCATTGAATTTCTCACACAGCATCTCGACAACTCCATTTGCAAGAAGCTCAAACATAAATGTCAGTCCATAGCTAAGATGAAGATCATTAAGCCCTATGTATATTTCATCCAGCAACGGATGTTCAAGAACTTCATCTATAACATTTACTGCTTCTTTTGTTTCAAGAAGCAATATTGTATTCACCCTGTTGTTCACGGTCGTTAAAAACATATCCGCTTCTTCAACAGTCTTCCACATAGGCAACATGATTCTGTCAGCGCCTGCTGAAATAACCGCCTCTATTTCCTCCGGAGATTTTTCGTTCCAAGGATTTACCCTGACAAGCATCTCCGATTTTTTCAAAACGCCCGCTATAACAGATATATCCTCTACGGTGTGATTTGATTTAACCGTATTCATATTTCTCTGTCGTTCTTCTTTGCCGAGTGTTTCAAGATCAACCATTATACGATCTACACCGTTCGTCTCAGCAATAGATGCCACCGCAGGGACATTGGTAATGTATATTAAACTAAGGGACATCGTCTCTCCATTCAAATATGAAATCATGCCGTGTTTCAAACTAAAATTTCATAAAATTTATTGTAGAATTATGTGCGTTATGACAACGTAAAAATGCATGCGCGCTTTTCGAGTCTACACCCACACAGACTATATTATATCACAACATTTCGTTCAAGTCAACCGTTATCGAAAAAAAATATTATTTATTATGCATAAAAATTTTGTACGCGTACGTTTAAATATAATTATATAATAAACAAAAATCTCTGTATCTATTGACATAACCGACGAAAAGTTGTATAATGTGATAAACATTTCAAAATTTGTCAGGTGGATATGAAAAGAGAAGGTAAAAAAACTATCGTAAGACTTAACCGAATAGTGCTGTTTTGCGCCATTATTTGCTGCATAGTAGGTATTGTTGCATCTGCAGTGATGTTTTTTGTATTGGGCAACGAAAGTAATTTGCCCGAAGAAACAAATATTTTCCGCGGACAGATAATGTTTGTCTGCTTTGCGATCCTTTTATTTATCGCAACGGTATGGTGTCTTTCTAAGTGGTGGATAACCATTTCTTTCGGAGAAAGAAACGTGCGCTATTCCAGGCTTTTTCACAGGCACTATACAAAGCCGTACAAATACTATCACTACATTTACTACGGGTACAAAGCCAAAACCGGTAATCTTATTGCAGAATCACGTAAAACGTATTACATAGTCATCACAAATCAAATATTTGACGAGCATGAGCTTAAGCATATCGACAACGTCGAAATGTCTTACCGTACAATAAAGCTCATCTTTACTGAAGGATTGTGCGAAAATTTACTTCGCACATTCCCCGATTCGCACAAAAAAATGCTCATCGATGCTGTTGAAGGCATAAAAAAAGACAGCCAGATGCTGTAAAAAAACGAACAAAAGCACTTATGACAAGCGGTTTTCCGCTGTCATAAGTGCTTTTTGCTCTTTACTTATTTTCAAGATATGCGTTGATCTTTGCGATAAGTGCATCTGCATCTGTTCCGTGTGCGGCGCATGCATCTTCAACGGATTCGCCTCTGGAGTGAGGGCAACCGAGACAGTGCATACCTATTTCAAAAAAGAATTCCGCTGTACCGGGATCAAAATCAAGAATATCGCCTATAATGGATTCCTTTGTAACCTTCATATCAGTTTATCCTCCTTGGATTTTTTTATGATTATACCATTTCATGATGAAATAATCAACCCTAAAATTTGATATTTCGGTGAACTCTATACAAAATTTGTTGCATTATCGTTCTCGAAAACAATCCCGCCATCGTTTACATCCACAAAAAACACATTGTTTTTTCTGCAATTCCAATTAAGAAGTTCAAACGATATAACATCCTCCACGTGTTTTTGGATAACTCTGCGAAGGTTCCTTGCACCGTGTTCTTTTCCGCATCCAAGCTTCGCTATATAGGCACTTACGCGTGGTGAAAAAGACACATCGCATCCTGCATTTTCGCATCTTTTCTGAAGATCAGACAGCATTTTTTCTGCAATTTTTTCACCGTCATCAGGCATCAAAAAGCGGAATATCACCGTTTCATCGACTCTGTTCAGCAACTCTGCGGAAAAGACATTTCTTAATGCCGTATTTGTTTTTTTGTTAAGCTTCTTTTCATCTTCACATCCGTCATTACCGCATGTAAAGCCGAATTTAGCTTCTCTGTCCGAATTTTCAAATCCGACATTGGATGTCATTATAACAATGCAGTTTTTAAAGCTGACCTCCACACCGCTTCCATCAGTAAGCCTGCCTTCGTCGAGTATCTGCAAAAGGATATTGAAAACATCCTTGTGTGCTTTTTCTATTTCATCAAACACCACGACCGAGTACGGTTGGCGGCGTACCGCCTCAGTAAGCTTTCCGCCCTCCTCGTATCCCGAATATCCGGGCGGTGCGCCGATCATACGGGACACCGAATGACTTTCCATATACTCGCTCATATCAAGTTTTATATATGCTTTATCCCCTGAAAACATCAGCGATGCAAGCTCACGGCAAAGCATCGTTTTGCCCACCCCCGTAGGGCCGGAAAATATGAATGAGCAAGGACGTGACGGATCCTTTATTCCAGTTCTTGCACGCATAACGGCACGGCATACAGATTTTACGGCTTCAGACTGACCGATTATTTTTTCATTAAGTTTTTCTTCAAGCGTGCGCAAAAATTCGCCTTCGCCTTCTATCAGCCTGCCCGTGGGAATTTTCGTAATTCCCGTTATAACTTCCGCAATATCATCAGCCGTGACCGTTAAAGCGGAATTTTCACGGTTCTTTAAGCAGGAAGACTTTTTTTCATTCAAAAGCTCCGCCATCTTTTTTTCTTTTTCTCGTATCTTGCACGCACGGTCGAAATCTTGTTTTTTTATTGCCGACTCTTTTTCCTGTGTCAGCTTTTTCAACTCTTTTTCGCCGTTTACGATATCATCGGGATATTCAAAAAGCGATACCCTTTTTCGGCTGCACGCCTCATCTATAAGGTCTATTGCCTTATCGGGGAAGCATCTGTCGGTTATAAATTTTCCTGACAGCTCAACCGATGCACGCAAAGCGTCATCGGATATTGTTACACGGTGGTGCTGCTCATATCTTTCTTTTATTCCGCAGAGTATCTCGTATGTTTTTTCTTTTGTCGGTTCGGGGACATTTACAGGCTGAAAACGTCTTTCGAGCGCAGGATCTTTTTCAACGCTCTTTCTGTATTCATCAGGCGTACTTGCACCTATTATCTGCATTTCTCCTCTTGCCAAAGCAGGTTTAAGTATATTTGCGGCGTCTATTGCTCCCTCTGCCGCACCTGCACCCACTATTGTATGAAGTTCATCGATAAAGAGAATAACACAAGGATTTTTCGAAAGCTCATTTATGATATTTTTCATGCGGTCCTCGAACTCTCCCCTGTATTTCGCACCTGCAAGCATGGCGCTCATATCAAGCGAAAATATTACTCTGTTTTCGAGATCTGGCGGTACATCTCCGTTAACTATTTTAAGTGCAAGACCTTCAGCGATCGCTGTTTTTCCGACACCCGCCCTGCCTATAAGGCAGGGGTTATTTTTGTTTCTTCTGGAGAGGATCTGTATTACACGCTGCATTTCCTCATCACGTCCTATAACGGGATCAAATTTCCCTTTCAGAGCCTCGTCGTTGAGATTTTTCCCATACTGCTTTACCGTCGGCATATCCTTCAGATACACCTTCGTTTTCTTCTCTTTAGAGAAAATATTTTTTTCACAGTTTCCGTTATCAATAAACGCCATTATATCTGTATAGAGTTCGGAAAGCTTCGCCCCGTGTGCGCTTATTATCCTGTATGCGGTGCTGTCACTTTCAGTTATAAGAGAAAGCAAAATATGCTCCGTACCGACACACACGGATGAATATTTCATAGCCTCGCACGATGCGTTATTTATGACTGTCTTTGCCCTTGGACTCATATCTTTAGAGGTAATTTCCGTTACCTCACCGAACCCGACAGTTTCCTCGATCATATCGCTGACGGTGTCAAATTCTACCCCTCGGCTAACAAGTATTTTTGAAGCAATACATCCCTTTTCGCTCAAAAGTCCGAGAAGTAAATGCTCTGTTCCCACATACGTATGTCCCATTTTTTTCGCTGTCTTCACTGCATTTGAAAGCGCACTTTCAGCGGTTTTTGTCAGTTTATTGTACATATCCACCTCATAACAACTTTTTCACTGGGATTATAGGTTCTGCGGTGTAAATATATACAGTATCATTCGGATTTTTTCTCAAATATCTCGTAATCCGTGGCAAGTGCATCCCATGTTCTTTTATCAACCATTCCCGTAAGCGGCAGATTTCTTATATTCTGATATTTTCTTACTGCCTCTATTGTCTGTTCGTCATTTACACCCGTTCTTTCAACGGTGCCTATCGGCAAATGCTCGGAAAGCTCATCAAGAAGTATCTGAATGACCGTGACTATTCCGCTTGTTTCACCGGTTTGTGTTTCATAAAGAGTTGAAGGAAATATGGCTATTCTTATAGGTGCGGCATTTTTATCACTGAGTGAAAGATATCTTTCACGAAGACGCACCCACGTTTCGTAATTTACACGTCCTGTAGGTTCAAGTCCGTTTTGCTCCTGAAATATTCTTACAGCATTTTCCGTTTCTTCGCCGTATATCCCGTCGGGATACACACGGGGGATATCCTTATCAAAAAAGGATATGTAATACAGCATATTCTGTATTTCCCTGTTGATACTTTTCTGATCTGCCGATGCAAAAAAATTGGGTGTATTCTGGTTGTTCATACTGTGCCCTCCTATGTATCAGTTGATGCTTCATTTGCAAACTGTCCCTCGCTTCTTAAATTTCCTTCGCTTATAAGAACATACTGTTCCGTCAGCTCATCCCATGTTATCGGGTCTATTATTCCGGTCACGGTAAGGTCAAAAAGCCTTTGAAATTCTCTTACTGCCTCCTCTGTCTGTGATGCATACACACCTGTTTGAGGCGGCGGAACGATGGACGGATATACCGTTGCCACAACATTCAGATATTCCTGCACACGGGACACCTCCTCACCGCTTGAGCCGAGTGCAAGATAATTTCCGCTGAACGGTGCTGTCGCCGATGAAATTATATCCGCCGGTAAGCTTTGAATAATACCGTAATATGCATCAAATATTGCCGCCCACGTAAGCTCTCCCGTTATTCCGTCGGGGTCAAGTCCGAAAATATACTGAAACTCCGATACGGCATTTTTTGTTGCCTCATCATAAACCCTCGTGACCTCTATTATCGGAACTGAATTGTAATAGTCGCCTATAACACGCAGATAGTATTGAAGTATTGCAACATAGTCCCCCTCTGCCCCAAGGCTGAGCGTATCCGGAAACTGTTTTTTTACTTCTTCATAAACAAGTCCCTCGCCCGCAAGATCATTAAGCCTTTTTACACCGTTGTAGAGAAACTGTATTTTGTACCATGTTGCTTTACCGACAATGCCGTCAACAGTCAGATTGAATATTCTCTGAAATGCTTTTACGGCATTTTCGGTTGATTCCGTGAAAAAGCCCGAAACAGGAACTATTTTCGGTATAGACGGATAGTTTTTACTGATCCTGTTCAGCTTCAGCTGTACCTGTCTTACATCCTCGCCGATGCTTCCGAGTTTCAGAGGATTAAGCGGATTTGACGGCTCTATATTATCAATGGGAGCATTCTGAACCAGGTCAATGTTTTCGCCATAATAATATTGCAGTATCTCATAAGGAACAAGTCCTTCGTTTGCCCTGTCAACGCTTCCCCACTGCGAAAGCCCCTCGCACGTTGTTGTAGTACCGTTACAGTATGCTGCGAACAGAGGCTCTACGTTTCCCCGTCTTACTATATAATTGTTGAATATATCATCAACTATTTCGCTGACATTTTCAAATATATCCCTTCCCCTTACAAAGCTTTGGTCAACAGAGGTTGAAGATGTTATATCGAAATCGTACCCGCTTGCTCTGTAATATTCCGTATACACACGGTTTAAAGCATACGATATCTGCGCTAAAATATTGGCTCTCAAAGCCGATTCGGGCCACGTGGGGTAAAGCTCACTCGATGCAACATTTTTAATATATTCGGGAAATGATACTGTCACATTCTCGGCGTATTCATCGGGACGCCCCAAATGAACAGTTATAAATTCCGGAATAAAAGGTAAATTTGCCATTTTTCACTCTCCTTACTGCAAATTTTCGCCCGTCTGGTTTTCGTTTGTAAGCTCCGAATAAGGTATTCTTTCAGTCAGTCCGTTTTCAAACTGCCCGTATACAAGAGGTATAAGTCTCATCGGCTGAATGGATGTTATACCGGTAAATATCGGCACATTTAGGCTGTTTTGGGTATAAAATCCTTCCTTGTCAACACGCACATTGTAAACTGAATACGAAGGACCTGTTGGGGTCGGCGTCAAGGAATTTTCACGAGGCGGTGTCGGAAGGATAATAATATCCGTTTTTCCGTCAGAATTTGTTGAGAGTATCTTGATAGGTACATCTGTGCCGTTTTCGAACCGTGATACGGTAACTGTCGCACCTTCAACGGGAATTGCATCAATTGCTGTTGTCACAGTTACGCCAAGATATCCGAAATTTGTATTGTTTGTCATATTTCCTCCTTTGAAAGTTTTTCATTTTATTATATGCATCCTTTTAAAATTCTTGACTTGTTCATCATTTATATGATAAAATGCATTGTTTGATGTGTGTTTTGATCACACAATTACTAAATTCCAAAAGGTGAATTATGTTTAAAAAATTAATTTCAATACAGCTTATACTGTGCATTTTTCTCTTACCGTCATGCGGTAAAAAATTCGATAAGGAAAGCTCCGTGCACCGTTTTTCTTATGAAGAATCATCGGGCATTTACACGTCATTTCTTTCCGCAGGAGATTTTATATCTTTGAATAAAAACGGTGAACAGGTTGTAAGCTTCGGAAATGCAACATCAGTCACTTCTCAGAATGATATGAAAAACGCTATCATATCTGATATTTCAGCTATTGGCTACATTTCATCTTCACAGCTTACAGATGAGGTAAAGGCGCTGAAAATAAACGGTTTTGCACCGAATTACGAAAATATAAAGAGCGATAAATACGAGCTTTACCATCCCCTCAGCCTTGCATATGACGAAGGTAAGATAAGCGACGGAGGACTTGACTTTGTAAGATATATTTTCTCCAAAGACGGTCAGCATATAATAAGCAAAAACGGATATGTGACATTTTCCGACGGCACGTTCTATATAAGCTCAGCACCCAAGGGCACGCTCACGCTTTACTGCTCATATTCTTCATATCCTATCGCTGACAAATTGGCAAGAGCATATATGAATCTTGTAAATAAAGACCTCAAAATCGAGCTTCAGACAGCACACACAGAAGACTGTATCAGCTCGGCAACTCAAAACGGCGGTATTGCATTTGTATCATCCGAGGTTTCATCCTCTTCCCTTACAAGTAAGCTTTATTCCGCTGACGGAATTGCGATAATAGTAAACCCCTTGAATCCTATTGACAACATAACATCAGAACAGCTCAAAAAATTATTCTCCCAAAATGAACTGACATGGGAAGAATTTTAAATAAATAAATGAAAACCGTTAAAAGAAAAATTAATCCTAAAAAGCTGTTGAAAAGGCTTTTCAGCGCCTTGCTTATGTTGATCATCATCATTACGATGATCATTGGTATCTCGCGTCTTATTACATATTTTTCCTGCAACATTGATACTGAAAACGGTGTTGACGAGGGGATATATGTTACCCTTGGAGATCAGGAACAATACTTACTGATACGCGGAGAAAATGTTGAAAATCCTGTTATAATCTGGCTTCACGGCGGTCCTGCCGCTCCCGATGCATTTGCAAACTATATATTTCAAAAATATCTTACAGCTGACTACACGGTGGTAAATTGGGATCAGCGCGGATGCGGACGCACATACTTCAAAAACGCAGATGTTGATCCAAACAATGAAACCGTATCATTTGAACAGGCACAGGAAGACCTTGATGAACTTGTTGATTATGCCACAAAACGGTTTAACAAGGAAAAGGTAATAATTGTAGGACATTCATACGGTACCATTCTCGGAAGTAAATATACCATCGACCATCCGGATAAGGTTTCAGCATATATCGGTGTCGGACAGTTTATGGACATAGAAAGCGAAATTTACAGTTACAACGATGCATTGGAAAAAGCAAAGGCGAATGGCGATGACACATCCGATATGGAGAATGCATATAAACAATATTGTGAAAATAGATCTCTTGTAAACATGATGGCTCTTCGTTCACACACCATCAAATATCACCATGCACCGAAAGAAGCTGACACTTTATGGACAGGTATCGCATCACCGTATATGGGAATTGATGACATTCGCTGGTTTTTCAAACAGCTGGGTCCTCTTGAAGATGTCATAGGGCTTAATCAAAAATTATTCGATATTATACAAAAATGCGATCTGCGGGATTATGGGTCAGAATATACGGTCCCTGTCGGATTTATTTCAGGCTCAGATGATTGGGTGACACCGGTTAAATATTCAGAAGACTATTATAATTATATATCAGCACCTGAAAAAGACTTTGCAATTATAGACGGGTGCGGTCATTCTCCGCAATACGATGATCCCGAAAAATTTTGCAATACACTTAAAAATATGCTTTCCGAATTTGGGAAATAATAAAACGCTGTAAGTTTTATCCGCACAGGATAACGCTTACAGCGTTTTTCTTATTCATTTACTTAATCACAAAGAGATGAGGTAACGTCTTCTTCAAAATTATTTGCGGTAGTAGCGCCCGCACCGCCGTCATGTCTTGAATTTTTCATGTATACAGCCGTTATTTTATTATCGGGATCTACCCAGAAGTGTGTGCCGTGCGCACCGCTCCAACCGAATGAGTTTTTGGGAAGAAGCTTATAATCATCGTCTGTGATCACTCTCATACCGAGTCCCCAGATCTGACTGCCCGGCATAATATGATACGGAAGCTGCGGACGTGTCATCGCAAACATAAGCTCATCGGGCAAAAGTCCGCCGTTTAACAGCATTTCAGCAAATTTTGAATAGTCGTAAATCGTTGAAACAAGCCCTGCACCGCCGCTGAAATGAAACTTTCTGTATCCAGCCTTTCTGTCTACCGAAACACTTTTTCCGTCAATTATGTCATGTATCGACACCATTCTTTCCACAAGTTCATCAGAGGGTGTATATGTCGTTTCGTTCATACAAAGAGGGGTGAAAATTTCCTTTTCCAAAAACTTATCAAATGACATACCGGATGTTATCTCAACAATTCTTGCAAGTACGTCAAAACCGACAAGCGGACTGTAATACTGTGCTGAATTCGGCTCGAACGCAAGCGGACAGTCTGCATGATAGTCAACAACATCCTTTAATGTTGCAAACTTTTCTTTTGGCATTGTTGATATAAATTTGTCACCGACATCGTGCGTACCGACACCGCTTGAATGTGTGAGAAAATGTATTACCCTGAGCTTATTTTCAGCCTTTCCTACCCTTACAATTTCACCGTTTCCGTCAATTTTACCTATATCCATTTCGGCATAAGATGGCAAATACTTTTCAATGGGATCATACAGTCCGAGCAGTCCGCGTGACACCTGTATAAGAATCGCCACAGCCGTCACGGGCTTTGTCATCGATGCAAGACGGAAAACGGCATCTTTTTTCAAGGGCTCATTCGTGTTGTGATCCTTAACACCGAAAGCATTTTCATAAACCGTGTGTCCGTTTTGCTTTACTAAAACGCAAGCACCGCCGACAAGATTTTTTTCAATATCGGAATTTATTCTCTTTTCAATATTTTCTTTTAATTTTATTTCATTTATAAGCTTCATATTTATCCTCCTTCGAGTTTACAGTTCTATTTTATTATAAAACTTTGGGTTTGTCAATGATAATTACATATAAAAAATAAAGGGGGTGGCTTATTTATGGAAATAACTTCCAAAATAAGTCGCCCCGTGTACTTTTTTAATATTTATTCTGTGGGTGAGTGCACACTCCCGCTTTTAGTATATTTATACATTTTGAAGCGGACGACCAATGGTCGCCTCTACAAATGTAATATATATTTTACTTAAATGAGCCAACCCCGAGCTGTATATAATCAAGCCGCAGAAAATACACCTTCGGTGATGCCATACGCCCTTGGCGATTCCATACAATGCGCAAGCGCATTGATTCCATGCCAAGCCTGCGGCTTGGATAAAAATAACGGCTTCGTTTCGAAGCCGTTATTTTTGGTGATCCATCGGAGAGTCGAACTCCGGACACCTTGATTAAAAGTCAAGTGCTCTACCTTCTGAGCTAATGGATCGAGTTGTTTTCACAACGCTGTTTATATTACCACAAAACTTTTGTTTTGTCAATACTTTTTAGGAAAATAAATTCAAAAAAAGCAAAATATCACGATTGAGAGAGAAAAAATATTCAAAGTTTACTAAAACAACAAAAAAAATTCTTATTATCCGTTAAAAGTTATGATATCATTGCTAGTAACTTAAACAAACGGGTACGAAACAATGAAAAGATTTTGCTTTACAGCTGCATATTTTTACTATTACTTTGGCTTTTGCTTTAACGGTAATAGTTCTTTGTGTTGCTGAATTTTCCGCCCTGTGTGTAAAATTTTGAAATTTAGCGGCACGAGGAATTCGTGCCGCTTTTTATGTAATTTTCTGAAGGAGATTTAATAAAATGATTGCGGTTCTGAAAAAAGGCACTACGCATGAACAAATGAAAACACTTGTGGATTGGCTCAAGGTACAAAATATTGACGTTCATATTTCCGAAGGACATAACTATACCGTCATAGGACTTATAGGTGATACATCTAACATCGATATGGATCTTATCGGAAGTCTTGATATCGTCGAAAGTGTCAAAAAGGTAAGTGAGCCGTTTAAACAGTGCAGCAAAAAATTTCATCCTGATGACACAGTTATAGATATAGGCGGCATAAAGATCGGCGGCGGAAACTTTGCAATGATAGCAGGTCCCTGCTCTGTAGAATCACGTGATCAGATAATTTCCGTTGCCGAAAGTGTCAAAAGTGCTGGTGCAGGGCTTTTGCGCGGCGGTGCGTTCAAGCCGAGAACCTCTCCGTATGACTTTCAGGGTTTAAAATCAACAGGTATTGAACTTCTTATTGAAGCAAAAAAGGCCACGGGAATGCCGATCGTTACCGAGATCATGAACAGCAATCATCTGCCCCTTTTCGAAGAAGTTGACGTAATTCAGGTTGGGGCAAGAAACATGCAGAACTTTGAGCTTTTAAAGGAGCTTGGCAAAACTAATAAAACCATCCTTTTAAAGCGAGGACTTGCGAACACCATGAAAGAGCTTCTTATGAGTGCTGAATACATCATGTCCGCAGGAAACTGCAACATAATACTCTGCGAAAGAGGCATAAGAACTTACGAAACATACACAAGAAACACACTTGATTTAGCGGCAGTTCCCATGCTGAAGGAGCTTTCACATCTTCCTGTTGTAGTCGATCCAAGCCACGCAACGGGTATATCAAAGCTTGTAAAGCCCATGGCTCTTGCAGCCGCTGCGGCAGGTGCCGACGGCATTATGATCGAGGTACACAACGATCCTTTACATGCTTGGTGCGACGGAGCGCAATCACTGACGCCCGAACAGTTTGCCGACGTTGCGGATAAGGTACGCAAAATAAGAGAAATAATGGAGTAATAAAATGGACATCAGAGAACTTAGAGAAAATATTGATGAAATAGATGCACAGCTTGTTGAGCTTTTCAAAAAAAGAATGGAAACAGCAAAAGGAATAGCTGAATACAAAAAGAATAATTCCCTGCCTGTGCTTGATTCCGCAAGAGAACGTGAAAAGCTCGCCTCCGTGAGCGACATGGCAGGGGAAAATATGAAAGACTATGTCCGTGTGCTGTACTCGCTCATATTTGAGCTCAGCCGTTCATATCAGGGAAGCATACTCGGAAAGAAAAGCGAATTATACAATGATATAATGAATGCTATAGACAACACAGACAAGCTGTTTCCGAAATCTCCCGTAGTTGCCTGTCAGGGTACGGAGGGGGCGTATTCACAGATCGCATGCGATAAACTGTTCCGCGACAGCAAAATAATGTACTGCTCAACATTTGAGCATGTATTCACAGCCATCGAAAAAGGAATGTGCAAATACGGCATACTTCCTATCGAAAACAGCACGGCAGGCTCTGTTAATAAGGTTTATGATCTTATGATAAACAGAAATTTCCACATTGTACGCAGTACAAGAATAAAAATAGACCACAATCTTTTGGCAAAGCCGGGTGTTGACATCTCCGAAATCAAAGAAGTTATGTCGCAGGAACAGGCAATTGCACAGTGCTCAGAATTTCTCAAGACTTTGCCCGGTGTAAAGATAACACCGTGTGAAAATACGGCAATTGCCGCACAGACCGTTGCACAAAGCAACAGGCGTGATATTGCCGCACTTTCTTCAAGATACTGTGCAGAGCTTTACGGACTTAACACCCTCAAAAGCAGCGTGCAGGACACAGGAAATAACCACACAAGATTCATATGTATTTCAAAAAATCTCGAAATATATCCCGGAGCTGACAAGACATCGGTTATGATGATACTTCCTCACAAGCCCGGTTCACTTTACCGTGTTCTTGCAAGATTTTATTCCTTGGGAATAAATCTCATAAAGCTTGAAAGCCGACCTATTCCTGAGCGTGACTTCGAATTTATGTTCTATTTTGATCTTGATACCTCTGTATATTCGGAAGAATATGCACGTCTTATGAGTGAGCTTGACGGAATGTGCGAGGATTTCAAATACCTCGGCAGTTATTCTGAGATAATATAACACCTTTTGCATATTTTGTATTGCATTTATAAATAATATATGGTATTATAGTAATTAACACATTAAATAAAGTTTCACATAAAAATCGCTTAAGAAAGTTGATACACCATTGAAATTTATAAAAAAGCTTACATACATATTGCCGAAGTATGCGTATATTCCGCTTACAGTTGCGGTGATATTCAGATTTTCTCATTATTTTTTTACAAAGCTGATAACAGAAAACAGGACTCATTATGACCTTTCCCTTCCTATCGACGGGATAATTCCTTTTGTGCCCTTCTTTATTCTGTTTTATATACTTGCATATGTACAGTGGTTCTTTTCATATGTATATCATGCAAGTTCTGAAAAAGAGTCATGCCTTCACATATTGACAAGTGATATTATTTCAAATATTTTATGCATGATATGTTTTCTTATATTACCGACAACGATAGTGCGCCCGATATTTGAAAATGACAGCATATGGACCGCGCTTACAAATACGATATATCAGCTCGACACGCCTGTAAACCTCTTTCCGTCGATGCACTGCATGTCAAGCTGGTTATGCTTCAGGGGCTCGTGCTTTATGAAAAAAGCACCGAAGTGGTATCCTTTTGTACAGCTTGTTTTCTCACTTTTTGTATTTGCGTCCACTGTATTTGTAAAGCAGCACTTCTTTATCGATATTATCGCAGGTGTGCTTTTTGTCGAAATAGGCTTTGCAATTTCAAAGTATTTTTCGGTATGGAAAATATTTGACACATCCTTATACCGCAAAAAGAATTAAAGGTAATTTTATCAATGAACAAAAACAAAATCCCCCGAATTTTTCAAAACAAAAACTTCTTATTTACTCTTATTTTTGTTTTGATCGCTGTTACGAGCATCTTGCTCATAATATGGCAAAGTCAGGAGTTTTCCTTCGGTGAATTTTTCCGATATATAGGATCGGCATCCCCGTTATGGATATGCGCATCAGTTTTAAGTATGATGATGTTCATTCTGTTTGAAGGAATGGCATTGACCGTAATATGCCGTGTCTTCGGATATAAAACAACGCTGTTTAACGGTTATATATATTCTGCCGCAGACATATATTTTTCCGCAGTAACACCGTCTGCAACAGGCGGTCAGCCTGCAAGTGCATATTTTATGGTTAAAGACGGAATAAAGGGCGTAATGGTTACAGCCGCCCTGCTTCTTAACCTCCTTATGTACACTGCATCCGTTATTTTCATCGGTATAATCTGTTTTATATTCAGATCTGATGTATTTTTTTCATACGGTATAACTTCAAGAATTTTAATCGTTATAGGTTTTGTTTCGCAGCTTATTCTTGCCCTTTTCCTGTTCATGCTTCTTATAAACAGAAAACTGTTGCACCGCATCTGCAGAGGGTGTATCCATGCACTTTGCAAAATACGAATTTTGAAAAATGAAGAAGCAAGACAGCAAAAGCTTGATACGCATATGGATAATTACCGTAAATGCATAAACATAATTATCACACACAAAAAAATAATGTGGCTTGCTTTTCTTCTGAATTTATTGCAGAGGGTTTCGCAAATAACGGTAACAGTATTTGTTTACATGGCAACAGTCGGTACTTCCTTAGCCGAAGCGCTTGATGTATGGTTTTTGCAGGCTTATACTGTGCTTGGATCAAACACCGTTCCCGTCCCCGGCGGAATAGGGATTTACGATTTTATAATGATGGACGGATTGCGCAGTATAATGTCACGCGGTCAGGCAGTTCATCTTGAGCTTTTATCCCGTTCTCTTTCCTTTTACTTCTGCATATTCATTTGCGGATCTTCAATCCTTTTAAGATATATCTATTTAAGAAAAAAACACAGAACAGTAAATAAGACGGGGGATATATGTCAGTAAAAAATAACGACGGTTCGCTTTTACATTTTCTTTATAAAACAAAGGCAGGCAGACTTATTTTAAAGCCTCTTACTTCTGTTACAGTCTCGAAAATATGCGGAGCTTTTCTTGATTCTCCGCTTTCAAAGCCCCTTATATCTACATTTGTAAAAAAGAATGACATTGACCTTTCAGACTATGAATGTGACAATTTCAAATGTTTTAATGACTGTTTTTGCAGAAAGATAAAAGACGGAAAGCGCATGATCGATCATGATGTGAATACGCTTACTTCACCGTGTGACGGACTTTTAAGCGCTTATTACATCAACGAAGATACCGTGCTTCCCGTAAAACAAAGTAGCTATACATTAAAGTCATTACTCAAAGATGATGCACTTGCAGACAAATACAACGGCGGTGTATGCCTCGTTTTCAGGCTGTGTGTGCACCATTACCACAGATACTGTTATCCCGTCGGCGGACAAAAAAACGGTAATATTTTCATAAAAGGAAAACTGCATACAGTAAGACCGATAGCGCTCGAAGCACTGCCTGTTTTTGTCGAAAATTGCAGAGAATATACCGAGATTAAAAGTGATAAATTCGGTGATATTATACAGATGGAAGTCGGCGCTTTGCTCGTCGGTAAGATCAAAAATCTTCACAAAGACAGTCGCAGAGTCACAAAGGGCGAGGAAAAAGGTATGTTTCTATACGGCGGAAGCACTGTAATAATGTTGCTTGAAAAAAATGCCGTAAAGATAAAAGAACACTACTTCAACTCAACCGAAAACGGAGAAGAAGTTCCCGTTTTAATGGGAGAGGTACTTAATGTAATGTAAACTCAAAGAGTCGCAAATGCGGCTCTTTTTTTACTCTGACATATCAAAAATCGAATCAAGACACTCGTCAAGCGCATACGGTGTCACATAGTTTTTACATATGATGTCGAAAATTTTTTCGGCATCATTTTCTTTTCTCGAAATATCAAAAACGAAGCGTTCATCCAAAAATTTTCCATTTTCAAAAAGTGATACAAGTAATGAAAAAATCACCTCACCGTTCTCTGTTTTGCACCTGAATAAACGGTAAGAAAAATAAAACTCATTCATCGAATCACAGCTGTACTTTTCACATTCTAAACTAAAGCTCATCATAATTACTCCAAATTACAAATTTGTTTATTTTTTGTTTATATAGTAATTATAGTATTATTTGGAAAATAAAGTCTATAACAAATTTGTTAACAGAACAAGTTTTCAGGACTATAAAAACCAATATATATACATTTGCAAAACATTTAGAACACATTTAAATAAAAATCCAGAAAATAATTTAATTTTATATTCACAACTTTTACCATTATTTTCCTGTATATACATAAACCTTTTATTTATATACTACTTTTGGTAAATGATAACAGCAAATAAAAAAAGCCCATGTAAGGGCTTTAAATGTAAAAATTATTTCTTGTAAAACTTGCCTTGGTATGTATTTCTTTTATAAAGTTCTTTGTCGATTTCGTTTATTACGCACGTTTTCTTAACGCTCCACAAAGGTGCGACGAGCGAATTTTTATCTCCGTCCCCTGTAACCCTTGCAATAACCGTTTCGGGCATCATTCTTTCGATCTGTGAAGCTGTTACGCTTACATATTCTTCAAGTGTAAGCATGTTAAATTTACCGTCATTATACATTTTTTCAAGCGGTGTTCCCTTCAGCACATGAAGCGAATGTATTTTTACAAATTCGGGCGAAAGCGATGAAACAAATTCCGCACTATCGATCATCATATCATATGTTTCATACGGCAAACCGTTAATTAAATGAACGCATATATTTATCTTATTGTTTGTATTTCGCAGTTTTTGATAGCCTTTTATGAAATCGTCTGTTGTATGGCAACGGTTTATCAGCTTCGCCGTCGTGTCGTGAATAGTTTGTAAACCGAGCTCCACCGTCAGCACCGTTCTTTCGGCAATTTCTCCCAGATACTCACAAACATCATCGGGTAAAGCATCTGCACGTGTTGCGATATTAAGACCGACAACATCGGGGTAGTTTAGTGCTTCTTCATACTTTTCTTTCAAAATGTGAAGAGGTGCATATGTATTTGTATGCGCCTGAAAATACGGAATTATACCGCAGTTATTCCATTTGTGTTCCATTACGGTACGTGTTTTATCAAGCTGCTTCGTCACAGAAAGTGAGCAGTCTGCCGCAAAATCTCCCGAACCTCTGTCAGAGCAATATATGCATCCGCCGTAACCTGCAGTACCGTCGATATTCGGGCAGGTAAATCCGCAGTCAAGCGGAACCTTTGCACATTTTTTGCCGAATTTATGTTTTATATAATAATCGTATGTATGATATCTTTTATTTGAATCCGAATAAAGAAACGGATTTTTATCTTTTTGTGTTAATTTCATAAAGAAACCTATAAATTTAAAATTTATATATAATAACTTAACCGTTAAATCGAAATTAAGGTATATAATGGTATAAACAATTACCAAAATAAAGAAAGCGTGATAATTATGTCTAATGAAGAATGCACGCATGACTGTTCGTCTTGCTCTGCAAACTGTTCATCGAAGGCAAAGCCTCAGTTTGAACCGCAGAACAAGCACTCTCATGTAAAAAAAGTAATCGGCATCGTAAGCGGAAAAGGCGGTGTCGGAAAATCACTTGTAACCTCAATGCTCGCAACTGTAATGCAGCGCAGAGGCTTCCGCACAGCAATACTTGATGCCGACATCACAGGTCCGTCAATACCGAAGGCATTCGGCCTTCACGGCATTTGCGACGGCGACGGTGAAAACATTTTCCCGTTTGTAACAAAAATGGGTACAGAAGTAATGTCTGTAAACCTTTTACTTGAAGACGAAAGAACACCTGTTATCTGGAGAGGCCCTGTCATTGCAGGAACTGTGAAGCAGTTCTGGTCTGACGTCCTTTGGGGAGAGGTAGACTATATGTTCGTCGATATGCCTCCGGGCACAGGCGATGTTCCCCTGACGGTGTTCCAGTCACTTCCCGTCGACGGGATAGTTATCGTGACCTCCCCGCAGGAGCTTGTTTCGCTCATCGTCGGAAAAGCATCCGCCATGGCAAAGATGATGAATATTCCCATAATCGGTCTTGTTGAAAACTTCAGTTATCTCAACTGTCCGGATTGCGGAAAGAAAATTGAAATATACGGCAAAAGCCGTGTGGACGAAGAAGCAGCCGCGCTCGGCGTTCCCACGCTTGCAAAAATACCGATAGATCCCTCTTTGGCAAACCTTTGCGACACAGGAACTATTGAACTCTTTGAAGGCGACTATATGGAAAAAGCCGCTGATATCATAGAAAAGATATAATTTATACGGAACGGGTAACCCGTTCCGTATTTTTATTTTTTGAGTTTCTTTTTAAGACTGTCTATTCTTTCATAACCGAATATTTTTCTTACAGCTTTATTAGGCAAATAGCGTATCTTTTCAAGAGTTCTGTACCACTTTGTCTGATGTCTTTTTACTCTTGCAAAGTCTTTAAGCGCTTTTTCTGTTCTCCATGTAGATGTAAAATGGTGAAGGGTATATGTGTTTTCCGTTATTTTCTGTTCTATACTCACAGCTGACAACGGACAAAAATACGTCTGAGGATATATGGTAATCCCATCCAACATTTGCATTTCATCATTCATTATCAAGCCATGCTCGATAAGATCTTTTTTCATAAATGCTACATTGGGTTCCATACACACTTTACCATCCACAATGTATGGCCTATCCTTATAATAATCCAGCCAACGTTTTATGACGATATTTCCTTTTTCTGATGCTATTATTCCCGTTGGAACCGAACTTTCGCTTTCAAATCCTGAAAACGCATCATTATCTAAAAATTGATCAATCGGTTTAACCACTTCGACATCTGTATCCATATAAACGCCGCCATGCTCATAAAGCACCTTAAGACGGACATAGTCAGATACAAACGCATATTTTTTAGCTTCATACGCCTGTTTTGTCCAAATTGTAGAATTCACATCAAAGTTGTCCTCATTCCATTCAATTATCTCATAATCGGGGCAGTACTTTTTCCAGCTTTTGAGGCATTTCTTCATCAAAGGCCTCATTTCTCCTCTGCCGAACCAACAATAATGTATTTTTTTTTCGATCATTTCAAAACCTCATTACTTTCTTTTATCCGATTTTACAATTATATTTCTCTCAATATAATTTTGTCGCACTCATCGTACAGTGCCTTTTCCGGGTCGATTCCCTTTGATTTTGCGTATGAAGTTACAAGATACAGAAGCTTTCCGATATCCTCTTCCGTTTCAAGCGATGATGATGCTGAAATTATGTCATTTTCTGTTGCAAAGCTATGTCCGTATTTATTTAGCTTTGAGGAAATTTTTTCAGCTCTCATCAACGACGGAAGTGACCTTGAAACGCCGTCAAGTGCTTCCTTGGCAGTTTTCTGTCCCTTTGTCTGCATTTTTATTGCATTCCAGTTGTCAAGCACCTGCTCTGTAGTATCTGCCTTTACATTACCGAAAACATGAGGATGACGGATTATAAGCTTTTTACAGATATCTGTCAGCACATCGCCGAGCAAAAACTCACCATCATCTTCCGCAATACGTGCATGAAAAACGACCTGCAAAAGCACATCTCCAAGCTCCTCACGCATTATTTTGCTATCCTCATTGTCGATACCTTCGATAAATTCGTAGACTTCCTCTATGAAATTCCCTCTTATTGTTTTGTGTGTCTGTTCTGCATCCCAGGGACAGCCTCCCGGAGCACGCAAAATTTTTACAACATCGCAAAGATCATCGAATGTATATCTTTCTTTTTGCATCAGTTCCGTTTTCTTATCCATTTTTAGCTCCATTATTTTATTAATTTCATTTTTATTAATATACCGCACAGTACATCGCCTTTTGGCAGCTGTATGATATCCTCTTTGTTTACTGCACCGCTTTTAAAAATAAACAGCGCATATACTGCGGCGGCGGCAATTATCGGCATAAACACAGCAAATTTACCGTCGGGCGCAATACAGCTTACACCGTATGCCGTAACAC
>JBGVLZ010000055.1:0-58854 GCA_045124505.1 Eubacteriales bacterium | reverse complement strand
ATTGATTATTCTCTGTTTAAGTAAAAACTGCAGTAAGTAATGCTTTTGCAAAGACTTACTGCAGAATTTTTATAAATTACTTTTCAAATGTTTTCATAAATGATGCCGCATCATCGGATGTGAATTCTGAATTTGCCGCACTCACATATGTCCATATACCATCAGCGCATCCCGTTGTCTTTACTTCTTTGTTTTCGCCTTTATTAGAAAGTGCTGTCAATGAATTCTGAATTATTTCCTGAAGTTCAGCATTGTTATATTCATATCCGAATACAGCTGACGATTCCTGAACGCCTACCGATGCAAATGCTTTTTCACCTGCATTCTCGCTAAGCGCTTTAGTGAATGCATCATTTTCGGGGATTACTATATCGCAAGTGCTGTAAAGACTTGAAACACGTGCTGATTTTTCAGCTGAATAATCTGTATTTGCAGTAAATGTAACGTCCGAAACAGAAAGCTCCGTTTTAGCTTTATTCATTCCCTCTTCAATTCCCGATTTAAAGCTTGCGGAATATTCTGAGTCTGATCCGAGATAACCTATATTCTTATAACCGAGCTTAACGGCGGTATATCCGTAAAGCTGACCGTATTCATTTTCATTTATTACCAATGTGATCGAACGTGTGCCGATGTTTGCGGCATCCGCTGACTGATGTACAGATGAAACACCGGCAAGTAAAAACCAAATTCCCGAATATTTTTTCTCGTAACTTGAATCCTTCAAAACTCCTTCAAGGTACGCATCTGCATATTTTTCACCCGGTAAAACAATAATGGCTTTATCATCGGTTTTCTGGGATACAGCAAGCTCAATCTGCGTATTATACGACAAACGGTTTGCAACACTTTGCTGAACCTGATCTGTTTCCACTCTGTTCATAACTTCGACTTCAGAAGGAGCGAAATACTTATATTTCATATCCGTACCTTCTGTATATTTCTTTACTGCTGACCACGCAATATCAGGAAGAAGCGTTGAATTTTCATCTGCTGTAATATCGCCTATCATCATAACGTTGTATTTCGTTCCTGTTGAGGTCTTATCAGAAACACAGGAACTGCACGATGACAGTATAAGCATAGATATGGCGAGTACCGAAAGAATAAGTAATTTCAATGTTTTTCTTAATTTCATGATATGATTCCCTAACTGTATTATTTATTATATCATTTTAATACTATAACGTGTTTGTTGCAACGCTTATTTATAAATTATTTTTTAATTTTAATATAAAATTAAATTTTATAAAAATAATACAATTAATCTTGTAAAATCCTCTATAATATGGTATACTGACTCTGTTTAAAAGTTTGTAAGGAGGATACTGATGGTTTTCTTAAAAGTATTGATCATCATTATAATTGTAATTTCTTGCCTTTTGGGGGCGCTTTATATACTTGGTATTTTACTCAGAAAAAACAGATATAAACAGATTCAGGGGAAAAAATTATCAAGCTATGCCCTGCTTCATGAAACTGTGTGTTCGGAATTTTTCAGGAAGAATGTTTTTACCGGTTATTTCTTCCCGTCGGTCACTGACAGTAACGGTGTTATAAGAAAGTATACAAAAATTGATTCATTGGTAGTCACAAAAGGCGGTGTTGCCGTAATTTCTATATGTGATAAATCAGGACGTATTGATAATTCCAAACAGGATATATGGGTTCAGAGCTTTAACGATAAAATAATCGAATTCGAAAATCCTTCGGTTAAGAATGAATCAAATAAAAAAGTCGTATACAGTATATTAAAAAGCAATCGTTTGAACAACATACCGCTTTATAACATTGTAGTATTTACGGATAAAAATGCCGAGCTTCTTGCAGAAGCGGAAAATGTTTTCCGAATTGATGAGCTTGCGATAATGCTCCGCCAGCTTAACCATGAAAGCGCATTGACATTACTCGAAATGTTTAAAATAAAACAAGTTTTTGATGCTTCAAAGCGTACACATTCAGAAGTAAAAGCATATATGCAGAAGCTGAATGGCAAAAAAACACAATACATAGTAGAAGATTGATCTGAAAGGTATAAAATAATGAATATAACCGTTATAGGTTGCGGAAGATGGGGATCATGCCTTGCATGGTATTTTGCAACATCCGGACACGATGTTATCATGTACGGAAGAAAAAATTCGGAAAGCTACATAAAATTATCCGAAACTTACAGTAACGAATATCTTACAATGCCGAAAAGTGTAGAATTCACATCTGATCTTGAAAAAGCACTTTCCAAAAGTGATATTATTATTGTGTCCATTGCGGCACAAAACACCGTTTCTCTGTTTGATGAGATCGCCAAGACTAATGTGAAGAATAAAATATATGTTCTTTGTATGAAAGGCTTGATAGAGTCCGACGGAAAGCGTCTTTCCGAGGTTGCATCAGAGCGTCTTGACTATACATCAAGAGTTGCGGTATGGGTAGGTCCCGGTCACGTTGAAAATTTCACCAAGAAAATTCCGAGCTGTATGGTAATTTCTTCATCGGACAAAGAACTGTCTGAAGGACTGTGCAGAGATTTTTCCTCTGACATAATCCGTTTTTACCATTCTGACGATCTTATAGGCACAGAGATCGGAGCAGCGAGTAAGAACGTCATGGGCATATGCGCAGGCCTGCTTGACGGCTATTCCCTTTCAACGCTCAAAGGTCCGCTTATGGCGAGGGGACCTCATGAAATATCACGCCTTGTCGAAAAAATGGGGGGAGATATAATGTCTGTATACGGTCTTTCACACGTGGGAGATTATGAAGCAACACTTTTCTCCGTACATTCACACAACCGTGCTTTCGGCGAAGCATTTGCAAAGAAGGAACCATACAAATATCTTGCAGAAGGTTATTCAACTACAAAAGCCTTGATGGTCCTTGCAAAAAAATACAACGCAGATATGCCGATAACATCTGCGCTGTACAGTATACTGTTTGAAAATGCAGACCCTGACAGGACTGTAAAAAATCTCTTTTTACGCTCCCTGAAGTCTGAATTCTGATATATTTTCATCGATCCAGCTGTATCTGCTGTTTATAAAATCACGCAGATATTCCACTTGGAGATCGAATGTGTTATAGGTGCGGTGATCTACCTTTCCCGCACCTACTTTTATATTTAAAATGTCCCATAATGCAAAATTTCTTTCTTGGGCATTTTTAATAGCTCGGTACTGATTTTCCACTGTATCAAGAGCAGTCTTCAAAAGCTCATCCTTTACTTCATCCCAGCGTGCGGCAAATTTAGAAGTAAAGCCGGGATCCTTGAACAGAAAATGGTACCACGTCACTCCTTCTTTTCCGAGGTATGAAAAGTCATTGTCTATACTGCACCATCCGTTATAATCTGTAATATCGGATGTATGGTTTCCGAATGCCATGTCAAAATCCCATGCAGGTCCGAATTTCAGTTTTTCATCTGCGGGTTTGTACATGTAAAGACTTCTGTAAAAAACACATTCCGTGTTGTTTGTAAATTCCGTAAGTATAAGATAATCTATAAGACTGTCAACATCGATATATTCTTCATACCCCTTCAGGCTTTTCACAGCCCTTTCGGCATTTTTCATGTACAATATTATGTAATTGCATGACGGAGTATATTTTGAAGTAAATTCAGGCTCTTTAATGACGATACGTTCAATATAATTAATATCGAAATAATTTTGTCCGTATATCATTTCATCATTAAAATCCCAGCCTACTTCAAGCAGATATGAGGTATTTTCAATCGAGCTGTCTGCATCGTATTCGAGCTTTCCGCCGCCAAATTCTATTTTTTCAGCCAGTGTATAAACACCTGCATACTCACCGTTAATATAAACCTCCACGGGTATATGTGTCGGCGTATATTCAAGATGTGTAAGCTTCTTCGCCATTTCGTGCGCTACTGTATTGCGCATAAGCGTTTTATCAGCATAACTCGAAACAAGCACCCAGTCACGGTCCTTTTTAAGTCCGAGCAAACCGCGGCTTTCATCGAGCTTTATTCTGTATGATTTTTTCGGGAAGTGATTCCACGATGCGTTTCCTCTGCCCCGTATCTGTATACGTATTTCATCAGAATTATAATTGCCAAAGCCGGAATTTTCATCGCATACGATACTCATACTTCCGTGCTTGTATTCGCTTTTTGAAGTTACAGCTTCTTTGTCATCTGCGAATATATTGATAACTGGAATCTCTGTTATTTCTGTTTCTTCCTCTAAAGGCGCATCTGTATCTGCGCTTGTATCGCTTTCCGGTATTATTGTTTCAACTGATGTATCAGGTAAAAACGTCTGCGTTTCTTCTGTGCGGGTATCCGTTGTTACAAAACTTTCTGTTTCAAAATTTACAGTACTTTTTGAACATGATACAGCTGATATAAAAAACGACAGACAAATAAATGTAATAATGGATCTATAAACACATTTACCGTGCATTTGTAAAATCTCCCAATAAATAATTAACTAATATACTATCACTGATTTCTTAATTTGTGATGCACATATAAAAAATTATCCTCTTGTAATTGTTAATTTTTATCAAACACTGCCTATTTTATCTATTATCGGCATAAGATTTCACAGAAGGAACAAAACAGGGGGTATTATGGATTACTGTATAACCACGCTTGATGCGATGAAAAATAAGGAAGTTATAAATATTTCAGACGGTAGGCGGCTTGGATTTGTAGTAGACGGTCAGATAGATATCGTTCAGGGAAAGCTTATATCTATAATCGTCCCCGGCGAATGTAATTTTTTGGGTATAAGCAAGGGTGACGATATTCTGATACCGTGGGAATGTATAGAGCGTATCGGAGATGATATCATTCTCGTTAAAGTCAATGATATGTATAAGCGCTGTGAGAAAGCAAAAAAACGAAAATGAGAAATATATATGTTTTAACAATAAATTTAAATTCATCCCTTGAAATTCCGCTTACATAATGATAAAAATATTGTTGTATATTATTCTCTTAAGAGGTGTTTCAAATTAAGGATTTTCTTTTGAAAACAAAGTCCGCAGTTGTCGGATTTTTTAAAAAGATCTATAGCTTTATAAAAGCAAAAAAAGAAGGATATGAACAGCATTACCGTGATCTCGGACAGGAAGTCAGCTGGAAAAAAGCAATCAAGAAAAGCTTTTCAATAATATTCGGTGTCATCGCACGTGTTGTTTCGTATTTGTTCAACATAATCGCAACGATATTGCTCGTTTGTCTTATAACAGGTATCGTTTCGGGTACTGTGTTTATATTCTATCTTAAATCGAATATCGATCCGGAAATAGATGTAAACAGTCTTAAAACGGAACAAAATGCCACATCTAAATTTTATTATTACAACGAAGCAGGTGAACCTGTTGAACTCGAAAATGAGCGTATACACGGTTCTGAAAACAGAATTTGGGTTTCGATAAACGAAATTCCCGACGATCTGAAAGATGCTTTTATAGCTATTGAGGATCACAGATTCCGTGATCACAGCGGTGTTGACTGGTACAGAACGCTCGGTGCGGTCAAAAATTTCTTTGTTCCATCGGGAAGCTCATTCGGCGGTTCAACAATAACGCAGCAGCTCATCAAAAACCTTACAGGTGAAGATGAGGTAACTATTCAGCGAAAGGTTCAGGAAATATTCCGTGCTCTGTATCTTGAAAAGAATATGAGCAAGGATGAGATACTTGAGTTATATCTGAATACTATTTATCTTTCACAGGGTTGTTCAGGCGTTAAAACTGCTGCATACACATATTTCGGCAAAGAAGTTTCCGAACTGTCACTCGTTGAATGTGCAGCACTTGCTTCTATTACGAAATATCCCACAAAATTTGACCCTGTACAGAATCCCGAAAACAACACGGACAGACGTAATACCGTGTTGAAAACAATGTTCCAGTACGGTCTTATAAATCAGCGTGAATTTGATGAAGCGTTTGATGCAGAACTTGTGATCAACCTTCAGAAAGAACAGACAAACAATTCAACCAAGGTAAGCTCATATTATGTCGATGCCGCAATTGAAGATATCATTACAGATCTGATGGAAGAAAAGGGTGTCGGACGTGAAATTGCTTCCAATATGCTTTATTCAGGCGGTTTTAACATATATTTGTGCATGGATCCCGAGGTTCAGGAAATCATGGAAAAGGCTTTTCTTAATGAAAACACCTTTCCGACGACTGACCACAGTCTTATAATCAAGCCGCAAGCATCGATGGTCGTATGCGACTTGAAGGGCGACTGTCTCGGAATCGTCGGCGGACGCGGAGAAAAGCTCCTTAACAGAGGGCTTAATTACGCAACTCAGACAAGACGTTCACCGGGTTCATCAATTAAACCGCTTTCGGTATACGGTCCTGCGCTTGAGCTGGGGCTTGTCACTCCCGGAACTGTAGTTGACGATATTCCTTATTCATTTGATAAGAATTACAATGACTGGCCCAAGAATACAAACAAAACTTACGAAGGGCTTAAAACTGTTGCATATGCCGTAAGAGTTTCACTTAACACAACAGCGGTCCGCGTGCTTGATCTTGTCGGAATTGAAAGATCGTATGAATTTACCCAGAAGCTCGGCCTTAAAAATCTTGAGGAAAAATTTGTAACTTCGTCCGGTGCTGAGATGACCGACCTTAGCCAGGCACCGCTTGCAATGGGTGCTACGACAGTCGGTGTTACGGTTCGTGAAATGGCAAGCGCTTATACAACATTTACAAACGGCGGTATTCATAACGAATCACGCACATATTCGCTCATTACGGATGCTGACGGAAATGTTGTAATAAACAACAAGCAGGAAAGCACATCTGTATTCAGCAAGGAAACTGTTGATGCGATGACAAAAATGCTTGAAGCTGTTGCAAACGATAAAGCAATAGAACTTAAAAATCACGTTCCGGTTGCAGGAAAAACAGGTACTTCGATGTATGAGTACGATAAATGGTTCTGCGGATATACACCGTATTATGTCGGTGCTGTCTGGTACGGCTTTGAAGATCCCAAGACACTTCCTGTTTTCAGAGTATTTGCTCCCGTTTATATTTTTGACAATGTTATGATGAAGCTTCATGAAAATATAATCAATGGACTTGAAGACGGCAGCATCAAGGAAAACACCTTGTATGACGAGGAAGATGTCGTTAAAGTTGAAATATGTGCAAGCTCAGGAATGTTATACAATCCTGAAACATGCGGACTTGACCCAAGACATGACCAGTGCGAAGAGGTTTATTTTGCACCCGGCACTCAGCCTGAAAGCTACTGTAACAAACACGTACTTGTAGATTTCTGTGCTGATTGCAAGTGTATTGCAAAAGCCTCGTGCCCCAACAAAATAAAACAAGCACTTGTTTTGGAAACATCGAGATCATTCCCTGTTTTCACATATGTAACGGATGCACAGTATATCTACAGACCTCTCGGCACATCACAGCCGTATTCATCTGACAGATATCCTGTATTCCAGAATACAATAAAATCAGGAAGATATATCGGAATTTCAAAGACAAATAAAAAAGCCGCAAATTCACTTTGTACGATCCATTAATGTAAATTCTTTTCCCTTTGTCAGCAAATAATGATATATTTACTTGACAATACAGATAATTTGTAGTATAATTAGACAGAAGATGTGTTTATATAAAGGAGGTTTAAATACCTATATGAAAATTAACAAGATAATTTCACTCATTCTTTCCGTACTCATGCTTGCATCGGTGCTCGTATCATGTGCAGGCAACACAGAAGATCCGACAGAAAACACGACATATGTTTCGGTATATGTCTACAACAAAGCAGGCAAAAAATTCCTGTACCTTGATGCTGTACGTGTTCAGCCCGATGAAAACAGCGAAAATGATTGGGAAAAAACAGCAACTCCCTTCCTTGCTTTGCAGTCACTTTGTACAAGCAAAAAGAAGGATTACAAAATATCTACCGATATAGGTAAAAATGTTACCGTTGACAGCGTTGCAACATTCAATGCAGGCGAAGATGAAAACGGTGTTCCCTTCCTTTGGTACGTTTACGTAAACGGTAAGAAGGTTGAAGATTCAAGAGATTGCGAGCTTAAAAACTACGATTTCGTTGAATTCAAACTCGAAGAAAACACATACAGAACAATTTCTATCACATTCAATGCAACTGACGGTGCAAAGAAATTGATCGATGAAGAGTCTGTTACATTCAGCGGTGATAAGACTGACCTTACGCTTTACAACTTCTTTAATATGTCCGCATTCAACTCTGCAGCTAAAAAAGAAGGCAAGACAGAGCTTATTGCTGAAGGCGCAAGTGTAAGCGAAATGAAGATCGAGCTTTCCGAAGATAAAGAGTCCATTGCAAAGATCAGCGATTCTGCTGCAAATGATGAAAAGAAATGGGCAATTTATGTAAATGATGAGCTTGTTACAGTTCCTCTTTCGGAATTGGTACTTACAGACGGTGACAGCGTTTCATTCGACTTGAAGGAAGTTGAAGAAAACACAGACGCAACAGAAACAGAAGCGGTCGAAGAATAATAAAATATGATAAGGGGGTGTGAACCTACACCCCCTTAATTATGTAGATATGGGGAAAATCATGCATAATGTAAATATTATAAACCCTAAAGCAGGTAAGGGACTTGCAGAAAAGTTTATTTCGGAAAACGAAGAAGTATGCACAACAAAATGTGTCGGCGATGCTGAACGTATAGCATTCGATATATGTAACGAAAAGGAAAACGTGCACCTCACGGTTTACGGCGGTGATGGCACAATAAATGAAGCTGTTAACGGTATTCTTAAAAGTAAACATGCTGACAGTGCCATACTTTCTGCATATCCTGCAGGTACAGGAAATGACTTTTTGCGTGTTGCCAAAAATAAAATTGTAAATTGCGATGTTGTTAAATACAGTGATCGTTATTTCATAAACATGCTTAACATCGGATTTGATTGCGACGTTGTAATTAAAACATCAAAAATGAAAAAGAAACCTTTAATATCCGGAAGCATGGCTTATATTTTGAGTGTTGCGGCACGATTTTTCCAAAAATTCGGTCAAAATATGTGTGTAAAGGTCACAGATGCCGACGGTGTTGAGCATAACTACGAAGGTGAGTATTTGCTCTGTCTTGTTGGAAACGGTTCGTATTACGGAGGCGGATTCCACTCTTCACCCGATTCGGATGTGACAGATGGCATTATGGAGCTCATAATGGTTAAAAAGATGTCAAGACTCAAATTCATATCGCTTATAGGTGTTTATAAAAAGGGTTTACACATTAAAGACGGTAAGATAATTGAAAAATTCCGTGATTATTTTACATATGTTAAATGTAAGCATGTTGAGATATCACAGATCAATTATTATTGTGTAGACGGTGAGATTGAATATGTTAAAGATAAAAACAAACCTATCTGTCTTGATGTTGTTCCGGGTGCACTTAAATTTAAATTTTAATGAAAGAGCTTGATAAATGCGGTCTTGTAGAGCGCAGTATAAATAAAAAATTCCGTAAAGGTATTTGGAATAAATTCATTGAAGGCGTAAGAAATTACGAACTTATAAAGCCTTATGATAAGATTGCTGTTTGTATGTCAGGCGGCAAGGATTCAATGCTTTTGGCGAAGCTTATGCAGGAATTGAAGCGGCACAGCGACATTCCCTTTGAGCTTGAATTTGTTGTCATGGATCCCGGTTACAGCCCCAAAAACCGTAAAAAAATTATTTCAAATGCCGAACTCTTACGTGTTCCTATTCGTATATATGACACCAATATTTTTGCATCGGTCGAGCATATTGAAAAATCTCCATGTTACATCTGCGCAAGAATGAGAAGGGGTTATTTGTACCGCTTCGCCAAAGAGCTTGGATGTAATAAAATCGCTTTGGGACACCATTATAATGACGTTATTGAAACTGTACTTATGGGGCTTTTGTACGGCGGACAGTATCAGACAATGATGCCGAAGCTGCATTCCACAAACTTCCCCGGTATGGAGCTTATCAGACCTATGTACTGTGTAGGCGAGGATGATATAATTGCTTGGCGTAATTATAACGAGCTTGAATTTTTACAGTGCGCCTGCCGTTTTACCGAAAAAATTGCTGATGAAAATGCCGTAATGGAATCCAAACGTCAGGAAATGAAACGGCTTATAAACAGTATGAAAAAAGATTATCCGCAGGTTGAAGCAAATATTTTCAAAAGCACGCACAACGTAAATTTAAATACGGTCATCGGCTACAGCAAGGACGGAGTTCATACAAATTTCCTTGATGAATATTAAGTGATATAATTCTTTATATCACATATCTACCCTTAGCTCAACCGGATAGAGTATCAGATTCCGATTCTGACGGTTAAGGGTTCGAATCCCTTAGGGTAGGCCAGAAAAAGACTCAGGATTGGAAACAATCTTGAGTCTTTTTCAGTTAAATCCGCCTTCGTCGGAAGAAATCCACCTCCAATGGATGAAATCGCTTCGCGATGAAATCTTGCTTCGCAAGGATAAGGAAAAGCGGATTTGATTTCATCTGAAGCCATAGGCTGAAGATTTCATCCGAGTTTACTCGGATTTCATCCTGCAAAGCAGGATTTCATTCTTGTTTTTCCTTTCATAGCGATATAATAAAAAGCTCACAGATCTTTACGACTTGTGAGCTTTTTACATATCAATATCCTAAATCTTCATTAACTATAACTACTGTTATTCTTCCCTTTTTGCGCTGTTTGGATGATATAACGTAATTACAGCATATTCTGCTGTCAGTATCGCATCCGTCAAAATCGCCGCTGTCAGCACAAACACATTCACCTTTTATATTGCAATACGTTTCACAGTTAAGTCTGACACAGTTTTTTGGTGCGGCAACTGTTTTTACACGCTTTATCGCTTCGTTGATATCTTTCACTATCTTATTTTTTCCCGCAACGATTATGACGTTTTTAGGGCCGTAAACAAGTGCTGCTACGCGGTTACTGTTACCGTCAACATTGTAAAGCATACCGTCCTCGGTCAGTGCATTTGTACTCATAAGATAATAATCAGCAAAAAACGATTTTCTGTAAATTTCTTCAATATCATCTCTTGATAAACCGTCAGCCATTCTGTCAAGGAAATTATAATTTCCATTTCTCATCAGATCAAGCGCACCTATCTCGGAAAGTGTAACAGAGCCGCCGTTTGATACGGTAGAACCTGACGGTATCGTATTTTTTATATACTCAAGCGCATCACTTGCAGTTTCCACTGCAAGTGCATTCATATTGTTGCGCTTAAGGTTTTCAATAATATTATCAAACATATCAGCCGATGATAAACTTGTGGTATACTTTCTTACCTTTTCTTACGATAAGTCCGTCACCTATATCGGATTTTGATACTTTCTTTGCAAGATCTGTTATCTTTTCATCGTTAATAGTAACACTTCCCTGTGTCACAAGCGTTCTTGCATCGTTTCTTGATTTTGCAATACCTGACATAACAAGCATCTGAAGAAGTGCAATTTCACCGTCTGTAAAATCAGCATCGGTAAGTGTTGTTGTGGGCATGTTTTCGGTATCTCCGTTTCCGCCGAACAATGCTTTTGCCGCCGCATCAGCCTTATCTGCCTCTTCTTTGCCGTGGATTATAAGTGTAAGCTCATATGCGAGCTTTTCCTTTGCACGGTTAAGTTCACTGCCCTCGAGCTTTTCATACTCTGCAATTTCTTCAAGGGGCATAAATGTAAGCATCTTCATGCACTTGATAACATCAGCGTCACCAATGTTTCTCCAGTATTGATAGAACTCATAAGGAGAAGTTTTTTCAGCATCAAGCCATACAGCACCTTTTTCAGTCTTGCCCATCTTCTTACCTTCGCTGTTTGTAAGAAGATTGAATGTAACACCGTAAACCTCGTCGCCTGTCATTTTTCTGATAAGCTCAACACCGCCGATGATATTTGACCACTGGTCATCACCGCCAAGCTCCATCTTTACGCCGTAATCCTTGTAGAGCTTGTAGAAGTCATAGCTCTGCATAAGCATATAGTTAAATTCAAGGAACGTAAGACCGCCCTTTTCAAGTCTTGCTTTGTAGCATTCAGCCGCAAGCATTCTGTTGATATTGAAGTGCTTACCGATATCTCTTATAAAATCAACGTAGTTAAGCTGCAAAAGCCAATCTGCGTTATCAACGAACAAAGCTTTGCCATCTGAAATATCGATAAATTTAGCCATCTGCTCCTTGAAACGGTCTACGTTATATTGAATCGTTTCTCTTGTCATCATCTTACGCATATCATTTTTGCCGGACGGGTCACCGATCATTGCCGTACCGCCGCCGAATATAACAACAGGTCTGTGACCTGCACGCTGCATATGCGCCATTATTTTCATCTGGATGAAGTGACCGATATGAAGTGAATCGGCTGTGGGGTCAAAACCTATGTAAAAAGAAATTTTTTCCTTTTCAAACAGTTCCTTTACCGCTTCCTCATTTGTTATCTGAGCAAGCATGCCCCTGTCTTTAAATTCCTGTAACAGTCCCATTTTTTGTACCGTTTTCTATCATTTCACGGGCTGCCGCCTGCACGTTTTCGGTGATGGTAACACCGCCCATGATACGTGATAGCTCTTTTATCCTTTCTTCGTTTGATAATAAACTTATTTTTGTTTCTGTTCTGTCATTGACAGTTTCTTTAAAAATTCTATAATGGTTGTCCGCAACTGCCGCAATTTGCGCCGAATGTGTTATGCAGATCACCTGACAGGAATCGGTGGAATTTTTAAGTTTTCTTCCTATTTTTTCACACGTTCCACCTGAAATTCCCGTATCGATTTCATCATAAATTATTGTGTTTATATTATTTTTCTGTCTGAATACCGACCGCATAGCCAGCATTATACGTGAAAGCTCACCGCCTGATGCAATTTTGTTTACAGGCTTTGCATCTTCGCCTTTGTTTGTAGATATTAAAAAATCAACAGAATTTGCACCGTTTTCATCGTATTCAGTTTTATCTTCAACAGATATTATAAAACGGAGCTGTCCCATGTCAAGCTCATTAAGCTCATCACATATGGAGTTTTGCAGGGCAATAGCACCTACTTTTCTCTTTTCAGAAAGTACCGCGGCGTTATTTTTGCATATTTCAGACAGTTCTTTAAGGCATTCTTTTGATTCTTTAAGCAGAATTTCTGAGTTATCAAGCGATGTAAGCTCCGCTATGGTCTCATCCTTCAAACGAATAAGTCCGTCAAAATCAACACCGTATTTGCGTTTTAGCGAGGATATCTTATCAAGTCTTGATTCTATTCTGTCAAGTGCCTCTTTTGGATCTTCATCGATGCCCGAAAGCAAAGAACGGGCATTCAATGCAATATCTTCAAGCTCATAAGCAAAATCACGGAGCTTCTTAGCGCTTTCCGCAAATTTTTCATCGTTTGTAACATCAGATATTGCTTCAAGACTGTCAGCTGCCCTTTCAATAAGATCGTATGCTGACATCCCATTTGAGTTCTTATACAGTGCTTTCGAAATCAGTTTTACATGCTTCGCAAGATGTTCGATGTTTTTTATCTTTAAGCGAAGCTCTGAAAGCTCATCTTCCTCCCCTGCTTTGAGTTTTAACGAATCTATTTCCTTAACCCTCAATTTCAGCAGGTCTATACGTTCATCTTTTTCCTTCGAAGCCTTATTAAGTGATTTGAATTCTGCAAGTTCCTTTTTATAATTTTCGTAAGAACTTCTATAATTTTCATATTCGGCGAAACATTCGGAAAACGAATCAAGATAACCGAGATAATTTTTCGCTTCAAGCAAGCGGTATGATGAGTGCTGACCGTGAAGCGTCAGAAGTTTATCGGAAATCTCTTTAAGCAAATAGATCGGCACTGTCTTACCATTTACTTTAACAGAAGTTTTTCCGTCTGAATTGATCGTTCTGGTGATATAAACCTCACCGTCGCAGATGGGTATACTGTTTTCCTTAAGTATTTCTTCTGTATATTCGGGTACATCTTTGAAAAGTGCCGAAACTGCGGCATCTTTTTCCCCTGTTCTTATAATATCCTTTTGTACCTTTTCACCGCACAGCAAGTTAATGGAATTAATAATTATTGATTTTCCCGCACCTGTTTCACCGGTGAATACTGTAAAACCGCTGTTAAAATCAATATCGAGATTTTTGATAACAGCTATGTTTTCAATATGAAGATTGGCAAGCAAGCCGTCACCCCCAGACAAATTCAAGTCTTGGATAATATACCGTCCAAGATATTTATCACGTTATCAACATCAACGGCTTCTTTAACGGCAATAAAAATCGTATCATCGCCTGCAATAGTACCGACAACGTGTGACCACTGCATATGGTCTATCGCCGCACAAGCCGCATTTGCCATACCTGATATAGTTTTAACAACTACTAATGAACACGCTTTTTCGTAGCTGACAACGGTTTCTCTCAGAATAAAACCGTACTTTCCCATTGATCTGTCATCGTCGTTCTGGGAAAGTGTATATTTATATACACCGTTTTCATCAGCTGATTTTGCAAGCTTAAGCTCCCTGATATCACGAGATACCGTTGCCTGAGTCACTTCGAAGCCGGAAATGCGCAGAAGCTCCGATAAATCGTCCTGTGTTTCTATATCCTGGCTTGAAATAAGCTCAAGGATCTTCATATGACGTCTTTTTTTAACGAGATTTCCCTGTTCCATTTATATTTCCATACCCTTATTTATTTTTTTGAAATAACGCAAGATATTCAATATTGCCGTCACCGCCTTTTATCGGTGAGATAATGCGGTCTATAAATTCAAAGTCATGAAGTTTTGCCGAGGAGATCACACGCTCTATAGCGTATAAACGGGCTTTTTCATCTTTTACAATACCGCCCTTTGAGATATTTTCTTTACCTGCTTCAAATTGCGGTTTTATAAGCGTGATAAAATAACCGTTTTCTTTGAGTATTTCTCCGACGGCCCCGTGTATAAGCGTCTGCGATATAAAAGATACATCCATAACACATATATCACACTTTTCAGGCAAGTCATCCTTTTTAAGATAGCGTGCGTTTACGTTCTCCATGCTCACAACACGCAGATCGTTTTTAAGCTTGTCTGCAAGTTGGGCACTTCCGGAATCTATCGCATATACTTTTGCAGCACCGTGCTGAAGCAAACAATCAGTAAAACCGCCTGTCGATGCACCGATATCAGCACAAATAAAGTTCTGTATGCTTATTCCGAAGCTGTTGAGTGCCGCCTCAAGTTTATCACCGCCGCGGCTGACATATTTGAACGGATTTGTAACATCAAGCTCGATATCGTCTGAAATATCATACGAAGGCTTATCAATTACCGCACCGTTACATTTTATACAGCTTTGCTTTATCAGTTTTCTTGCTTCTTCCCTGCTTTTGCAGTAACCGTTTTTAAACAGATATACGTCAATTCTCATTAAGATTCTCTGGCTAAAAGAAAGTCTGCAAGTGCTGTAAGATTTTCTGAATTTTTATACCGCATAACAGCCGTCTTTGCATTTTCCGTAAGATCTTTTGCGATCTTTCTTGCTTCATCCAGCGTGTGTACGGTTGCGAATGTTGTTTTTCCGTTGTCCAAGTCACTGCCTATCGGCTTTCCGAGCAACTTTTCATCACCGCATACATCGAGTATATCGTCCGTTATCTGAAAAGCAATACCTATGCCGTCTGCATACTTTTCGGCATTTTCGTAAAGAGTTTCATCAACACACACAGTATTTTCTGCTGCATATAAACCGAAAATGCAAGCGCATTTAATAAGACATCCGGTTTTAAGACGATTCATTTTGTAAAGCTTTTCAACAGTCAACGGAGTTTTTTCGCCAAGCATATCCATCACCTGACCGCCGATCATTCCGTGGATACCGGCATTGTATGAAAGTGCTTTGATCGCTTTGACCTTAACAGCATCGGAAAGCGAAGAAGCTGCTATCAGCTCAAAAGCGTATGTGAGAAGCGCATCGCCTGCAAGCGTTGCGACATCTTCGCCGAACACCTTGTGGTTAGTCGGCTTTCCGCGTCTGAAATCATCGTCATCCATGCAAGGCAGATCGTCATGTATAAGCGAATATGTATGTATCAATTCAAGCGCTGCAGCAAGTAAAAGCGCATCTTCATCACGTCCGCCGCACATACGGCAAAATTCAAGGGTAAGCATCGGACGGATACGCTTTCCGCCGCTTTCAGCGCTATAGCGTACAGCATCAAAGATAACAGAAAAATCGTCATCCTTTACAGGTAAAGCACTTGCAATATAATTATCAGCAAGCTTTGCATTTTCTTTTATCAATTCTTTTATATTCATATCTCACTTATAACCTTTACCTTCTGTTCAGCTTCGTCAAGTATTTTATTTGCGTATTTTATAAGACTTATACCCTCTTCAAAAAGGGTAAGCGCTTCATCAAGTGGTGTGTTTGAATTACTTAAAAGCTCAACAAGCTCATTAAGGCGTTTTTCAGCCGCTTCAAATGTTATTTTTTCCATTTTCTTCACCTACAACGACGGCATTTACGACTCCGTCGGAAAATGTCACCGAGATTTTATCTTCATTTTTAAGTTCTTTACTGCTCGTTATAACAGTATCATCCTTTGATATTTTCGCATATCCCCTTGATAAAACATTAAGCGGACTTTGCATATCAAGTTTCGATGAAAGATTGATGAGCGATGCACGTTTATCTTTAATTAAAGACGAATAGCCGGTTCTGAGATTTGTCCCTAAAGAGTCAATGTATAGTCTCTTATCATTTATTATTCTTTCGTACGAACCAAATACAGAGGATCCTGAAATATTTCCGTGATTATCCTTCAGCCGTCCGAGCTTTGTATTCATCACACGTATAAGAAGATCACGCTTAAATTTAAGCGACTCCTTAAGCTCTTCTTTATCAGGTAATGCCAGCTCTGCTGCGGCTGACGGGGTAGGCGCACGCATATCTGCGACAAAATCCGATATTGAATAATCATGCTCATGTCCGACAGCGGATATCACCGGTATAGGGCATTTGAATATTGCCCTGGCAAGTTTTTCGGAATTGAATGCAAAAAGATCTTCTCCCGATCCTCCGCCTCGCCCTATTATTATCACATCAACGCAAGGATTATTTGTAAAGTATTCAATTCCCGAAACGAGTGATCCTTCAGCTCCCTCGCCTTGTACGAGGGCAGGAAACAGCAAAATTTCGGCTGACGGATACCGTCTTTTGGAAACATTCAAAATATCGTTTATAGCGGCTCCCACAGCAGATGTAATTACACCGACTTTGTTCGGATACGCAGGAAGCTTCTTTTTGTAAGCTGCATCAAACAGCCCTTCTGATGCAAGCTTTTCCTTAAGCTGTTCAAGCATTAATGCACTCTGTCCGATTCCTTCCGGTACGATCTGTGTAACATATATCTGATACACACCGTCACGCACATATGATGATACCCTTCCGTAAGCGATGACCTTCATACCGTCTTTCGGTACAAAGGCAAGCTTTTCGGCGGATGATTTAAACATCACCGCACGTATCGAAGATTGGGAATCTTTAAGAGTAAAATATATATGACCGCTTGCAATATGAAGCTTAAAGTTTGATATTTCACCCGACACATACACATTTGACAGTACGGGAGAATTTTCAAGTAACATCTTAACATATTCGTTAAGCTTAGATACGCTGAGTATGATCTTATCTTTTTTAGCGTTCATTTAATTTATCCATACACAAAAGTGCAATTCCTGCAGCATTGTCTTGTGAAAACTGAGGTTCTGCACAGTGGGCATTATATTTCTTCTTCATAAATCCCGACAGCGTTTTGTTTGATGAAACACCGCCGGAAAATATAATATCTTTTGATTTTGATGAAATAAGGAGATTATCAGTCATTTTTTCAAGTGTAAGACGTATAAACTCTGTAAGATATGCCGCAGTCATTGAGGCTGACGCATTTTCGTTTATCAGCTTCTGACACAGGTTTTCACCGCCTGACATGTTACAAAACGTACCGTCGACGGATATTTTAGGCTTTGGAAGTTTTCCGTCGAATTGGAGTGCAAGCTTTTCAAGCTCTGCACCGCACGGAAATTTAAGACCTAATTTTACCCCTACTCTGTCAATCAGCTGTCCTGCTGTGACATCACGGCTTCCGCCGATTATATTTACACTATACCCATTTTTTTCGGAAGTGACCTCCAAAAGCTCAAACGTTCCGCCGGACAGATGATAAGCGTAGAAAATATCTGTAAAATCAACGCCTGCAGAATACATCGCTGCTTTAATATGTCCTGCCTGATGGGAAAACTCATAAAGAGGGACGTTAAGCGCACGTGATATTGATGTTGCGATACTCACGCCTGATAAAAAGCACGGCATATATGAGCCTGAGACATCACGGGGTTTACTGCTTACACCGACAGCATCAATATCTGACAGGTCTGATTTCAAACGCTCCATAAGAGTCGGAATATTTTTTATATGGGCAAAAACGGCATCGGACTGTCTTAACCCGACGCCGCCTTTTGCAACTTCCAAAATCATACGGACGTTTTCCGTTATTACTCCGTTTTCGCAAATTGATGCTGATGTTGTATAATTACTTGTATCTATGCCGAGAGTTTTCATGCAAAATTCTCTGCTTTGGCAAGCGTATTCAATACACCGTTTATAAACGAGGGTGCATCGTCGCTGTCATATTTCTTTGCAAGCTCTACAGCTTCGTTGATCGAAACGCTCATAGGTACATCTTCAAGATATTTAAGCTCAAAAACAGAAAGTCTTAAAATTGCCAAAGAGACCTTTGACATTCTTTCACTTGACCAGCCTTTTGAGTATTTTCCTATGAGCTCATCGAGGTCGGGTGAGCATGCGCTCACCCCCTCGAAAAGAGTTTCTATAAATTTATCTTTCTGAAATCCGTCGATACCTTCAGCATTTTCATACAGTTCTCCGAAAGTCAGTTCGGGATGAAATTGGCTTTCGAATATCAGTTTAAATGCCCATTCTCTCGCTTCGCTTCTTTTCATATATCAGTTCCTTTTTGTAACACCGAATATTGCGTTTTCGCCGTTTATATTCCAGTCAGCAGTGTAATTACCGCCTTCAGCATAAACGATCTCATCAGTCAAAGTATCGGAGGATATCTTATCGGCATTACGCTTTACAACTTCGGATATCTTATCTGAACCTGTTATATTCAAGGTTATCTTGTCCATAACTTCAAATCCTGCATCCTTACGCATCGTCTGGATCTTGGATATGATCTCACGTACAAATCCTTCTTCTATAAGCTCATCTGTAAGTGTTGTATTAAGAACAACTGTAATTCCTCTGTCAGAAACAGATTCAAAACCGCTGACCTTGCCGGATTCTATAAGAAGATCATCACGCTCAAGCTCATAAACCTCGCCTGAAAGTGTAAGCTTCAGCTTACCTGTTGAATCAAGCTCATCCATAGCGGCGTTTCCGTCGATAGTATTAAGCGCTTCACGGCATTCGTTTATAAGCTTACCGAGCTTTCTGCCGAGTGTCTTAAGCTGGGGCTTGAATGTAAATGTAGTGAAAGCACGCATATCGTCAACAAAGCTTGCAGACTTAACATTAAGCTCATCCTTGATGATATCTGTGTAATATTCATTAAGCTTGTTGGGAGCATTTACAAACATTTCAGCAAGAGGCTGTCTGTTCTTGATAACTGCCGCATTTCTGCATGCACGTCCGAGAGCAACAATTTCTGCCGCTTCATCCATTTCAGCCTCAAGATCCTTGTTGATAAGCGACTCATCTGCAACGGGATAATCGCAAAGGTGTACGCTTTCAGGAGCTGTTTTGTCGTTGAGTGCAACGAGGTTTCTGTAAATATCCTCTGTCATAAACGGAATGAGAGGTGCGGCAAGCTTTATGAATGTAACAAGTGATGTGTACAGTGTCATGTAAGCGGCGATCTTATCATCCGTGAGTTCCTTTGCCCAGAATCTTTCACGGCAACGGCGTACGTACCAGTTGGAAAGCTCGTCAACAAACTTTTCCATCGCACGTGCTGTTTCTGTGATCTTGTATTCGCCGAGATAACCGTCTACTGTCTTGATAAGCGAATTGAGCTTGGAAAGTATCCACTTATCCATAACTGAAAGCTTGCTCTTATCAAGTGTATAATCAGAAGCATTGAAATTATCAATGTTTGCGTAAAGCACGAAGAACGCATAAGTGTTCCAGAGTGTTCCCATAAACTTACGCTGACCTTCCGTAACAGCGGCAGAATGGAAACGGTTGGGAAGCCACGGTGCGCTGTTGGAATAGAAGTACCATCTGATAGCATCAGCGCCGTGCTTTTCAAGTGCATCAAACGGATCGACCGCATTTCCCTTTGATTTTGACATTTTCTGACCGTTTTCGTCCTGAACATGTCCGAGAACTATAACATTTTTATAGGGCGCTTTATCAAATATAAGCGTTGAAATTGCAAGAAGCGAATAGAACCATCCTCTTGTCTGGTCAACAGCCTCAGAGATAAAGTCCGCAGGGAAATTCTGATCGAACAGTTCCTTGTTTTCAAAAGGATAGTGCCACTGTGCGAAAGGCATAGCGCCCGAATCGTACCAGCAGTCAATAACTTCCTTCACACGGTGCATTTCGCCGCCGCATTCGGGACATTTAATTGTAACTTCATCGATATAAGGACGGTGAAGCTCAATATTTTCAGGACAGTTATCTGACATTTCCTTAAGCTCTGCAATACTGCCGATGCTGTGGCGGTGTCCGCAGGGACATTCCCAGATGTTAAGAGGTGTACCCCAGTATCTGTCACGGGAAATACCCCAGTCCTGAACGTTTTTAAGCCATTCACCGAATCGTCCTGTACCTATTGTTTCGGGGATCCAGTTAATTGTATCGTTATTTTTAAGGAGCTTGTCCTTAACCTCGGTCATTCTGATGAACCAAGTGTTTCTTGCGTAGTATATAAGGGGTGTGTCACAACGCCAGCAGAAGGGATATGAATGTTCAAAGGGCAATGTTTTGAACAAAAGTCCTCTGACCTTAAGATCATAAAGAACATCCTTGTCGGCATCCTTGCAGAATGTACCTTCCCAAGGAGTTTCCTTTGTCATACAGCCCTTTGCGTCAACGAGCTGAACAAAAGGAAGACCGTATTTTCTTCCAACCTGTGCGTCATCTTCACCGAACGCAGGTGCGATGTGAACGATACCCGTACCGTCTGTGAGCGTTACATATTCGGCACAAGTGATGTAAAATGCCTTTTCATCAGGCTTTACGAAATCAAACAGCGGTATGTATTCTCTGCCTTCAAGTTCTGCACCTGTGTATCTTTCGATTATCTCGCATTCGCCGACAACATTTGAAACAAGTGCTTCGGCAAGAATGTAATATTCGTCGTTTGCAAATACCTTGACATAGTCCTCTTTTGCGTTTACGCAAAGCGCAACGTTTGAAGGAAGTGTCCACGGTGTTGTCGTCCATGCAAGGTAATATACATTGTCTTCACCCTTGGCACGGAATTTTGCAATAGCTGACTTTTCCTTTACGTCTTTGTATCCCTGCGCAACCTCGTGAGAAGAAAGAGGTGTTCCGCAACGGGGGCAATAAGGAACGATCTTAAAGCCTTTGTAAAGAAGACCGTCATCGTATACCTTTTTAAGAGACCACCAAACAGACTCAATAAAGTCGTTTGTATAAGTAACGTAAGGATCGTTCATGTCTGCCCAATAGCCGACAGTGCCCGAAAAGTCTTCCCACATTCCCTTATACTTCCAAACGCTTTCCTTACACTTGGTTATAAAGGGTTCAAGACCGTACTGCTCAACCTGTTCCTTACCGTCAAGTCCAAGAAGCTTTTCAACCTCGAGCTCAACGGGAAGACCGTGTGTATCCCATCCTGCTTTACGCAAAACGTGATACCCCTTCATTGTTCTGTATCTCGGGATCATATCCTTGATAACACGTGTAAGAACGTGTCCGATGTGAGGCTTACCGTTTGCTGTGGGAGGGCCGTCGTAGAAAGTGAAGTTCTCTCCACCTTCACGGATATCTATGCTTTTTTCAAATATTTTGTTTTCTGTCCAGAATTTTTCGGTTGCTTTTTCACGCGACTGAAAATCAAGATTAGACGGTACTTTGTTATACATAATATTTTCTCCGTTGTATACCGCTTTGCGGTAGAATATAATTATATTTATTAATATAATATCACGGATTGAATAAAAATGCAATAGATTTATCGAAAAAAGTGGGTATTTAATTAAAAATTATGCATTTTTATTTCTTTTAAAAATACCGAGAAACCATTTTTTATCTTCATCGGAAATGCAGTACGTAACACGCAGAAATATATAGTACAAAATGATGCATACAAGAATTCCGCTTATACACATTGACAAGGCAAACGAATAGTTTATACCGAAAACATAAAACAAAAGTTTGCATGATCCGGTAGCACCTACAACACTTAAAACAGGTGCAAAAACATCGGAAAATATATTCACCTTCAATGTAAGTATTTTCAACAGTCTTTGCATAGAGAGGGCTGCATTGATAAGCTCACACACATATACAACTATGACATATCCGTTTATGCCGAGCGGAGGCAGCAAAAAATAAACAAGTATAACGGAAACGAATGCATCGATGATATTGTAACGCATTGAATATATCTGCTCACCCATGCCTTTGAGCACTGCATCAATTGAATTGTCAAGATACATAACAGGAATAAGGGCGGCAAAAATTTTTATGTAAAATCCCGCTTCTTTACTGTCATAAAGCAATAGTCCGAGTGTATCCGAGTAATAAACGAATATACCCGCAATACCTACCGAAAAAATTATTGTAAGCTTAAAAATTCTTTTTGCAACATAGTCAATATGTCTTTTTTCACCGCACTCCTTATATCTTGTTATTTCGGGAACTACAAGCGAAGAAAAAGCGGATAAAAACGCAAGCGGAAAAAATATAACCGGAAAAACCATACCAGATATCGTACCGTACGATGAAAGTGCCGCATCACTTCCTGCCCCGCCTTTTATAAGTCCCTTAGGTATCAAAAGATTTTCGATCGTTACAAGTGCGGAACGTATATAAGCTGAAAATGCAACAGGAAGCGACATTTTCAACAGCCGCATGGTTATGTTTGATGACGGCTCTGCGGTAAGATCTTTTGTGTTTTTTCTCAAATCAAAAATATAAAGAAGAAACGATACAAAAAACGCAAGAACCTCGGATACACACATACCGATAACTACCGAAACGGTTGCATCTTCAACGCTGTTGCCTCTGACTGTAACAAGCAGCATTACGGTTATAAATATTCTTATGAACTGTTCAAGAATATTTGTAACAGCATTTTTTATAACTCTTCTTACAGCGCAGAAATAACCGCCGAGAGCCGAGGAAACAGCAAGAAAAGGCAATGAAAATGCCAATATCTTGAGCGATTTAAGAACCCGTATATCACACAACCAATAAAGCGCAATTTTCTCGGCAAAAAAGTAAAGCAGTAAAAATGATACCATACCGAAAATGACGCTGTAAAGAAGGCATTTCCGCATAGCGGATCTTACGCCCTCACCTGAACCTCTTACCAATTCCTGCGAAACAAGCCTTGTCGAAGCAAGATGCACGCCTGAGGTTGCAAATGTCACACCAAATGTATAAACAGATAAGACAAGCGAAAAAAGCCCCATACCGACAGAGCCTATTTTTTTGGTAATATAAACATTAAAAACAACGGAAACAAAACGCATAAAAACAGATGTAACAGTTAACACGATTCCGTTTATAAAAAATTTCTTTACAACTTTCAAAAATAAAAACCGCCTTAAAATAATTGACGGTTCATTATATGAAAAAGTGTATGTTTTTATGTTTATATACAAAAAATCGGGAATGTCATACCATCCCCGATTTTACAGTTATAGAATTTATGCCATTTCACCGGCAAGCTGTTTGCCGCCGATAATATGGAAATGAAGATGCTTTACCGTCTGGCACGCATCGTTGCCGCAGTTTGAAACAACACGGTAGCCGTTTGTAAGACCTGCATTTTTTGCAATAGCAGGAATTGCTTCAAAAATCTTTGCAACATATTCGCTGTTTTCGGCAGTTATCTCATCAACTGATGCAATATGTGCCTTGGGAACAACAAGAATATGTACGGGAGCCTGCGGATTGATATCCTTGAAAGCATAACACTTTTCATCTTCATAGACCTTCGCAGAGGGAATTTCTCCTGCGATTATTTTACAAAACAAACAGTTTTCCATCAGTCTTTTTTGTTCTTCAAGCTATCACGGATCTCACGAAGGAGGAGGATATCTTCAGGTGTAGGTGCGGGTGCCGCTTCGACAGCTGCCTCTTCCTGCTTCTTCTTTGCTTCAAGTCTTGCACGTGATTTAACGATAACACGCAAAACAAGGAATACACAGAACGCCATAAGTAAGAAATCGATAATAAGCTGAATGAAGTTACCGTAGTTGATGGAAATTGCAGCCTGTGCAACTTCGCCTGCTTCGTTAAGCACTTCTTCCTTAAGCACGTATTTTAACTCTGTGAAATTAACATTGCCGAGAAGAACGCTTATAGGAGGCATTATAACATCATTTACCAAAGATGAAACGATCTTGGAAAAAGCACCGCCTATGATAACACCTGTTGCCATGTCCACGATGTTGCCCTTGGAGATAAAGTCTTTAAAGTCTTTGAAAAATGTACCTTTAGCCATTTTTATTAACCTTCCTTATCTAAAATTTTATAAACTGTATCGAGTGCTTCATCGATCTTATCAAGAAGCTTAATACCTGATGTTGCATTGTCGGGACGTCCGCCGCCGCCACCGCCTGCGAGCTTGCTTATTTCCTTAAGAATATTACCTGCATGCGCCCCTGCCTTAACAGCTTCTGCACCTGCACAGGCTACAAAATTCAGCTTTCCGTCATTATTTACGGAAATTACTGCAACTGCATATGCATCACGTGATTTAATACCGTCACAGAGGGATCTTACAGCATCAACCGATACACCTTCTGTCTTGCCCGTTATAACATTGAATACGCCGATCTTCTTTACATTATCAACAAGCTTTTCTGCCTGAGAAGCGGCAATTTTATTATTAAGACGTTCAACAGCCTGTTTCTCTTCCTTGAGTTCTGCCTGGAGCTGTGCGGCTTTTTTATCAATTTCCGTAAGATTTGAAGCCTTGAGTTCTCTTGCGCAGTTTGCAATAAGTGTCTGCTTTTCTTCGAGAAGCTTCAAAACATTCATACCGGTAGTACCTTCTATTCTGCGTACGCCCGATGCAACGGAAGATTCGGAAATTATCTTGAAAAGACCTGCTTTTGCTGTATTATCAAGGTGTGTACCGCCGCAAAGCTCAACGGAAAAGTCGCCGACCTTTACAACTCTTACAACATCACCGTACTTTTCACCGAACAATGCCATAGCACCGAGAGAACGAGCACTTTCGATATCTGTCTCAAAATTCTCAACAGGTGTTCCCTTGAGTATTTCTGCATTCACAAGGTCTTCAACCTGCTTGATTTCTTCCTGTGTCATAGCTGTGTAGTGCGAAAAGTCAAATCTTACACGCTCAGGATCAACGTACGAGCCTGCCTGCTCAACGTGAGTACCGAGAACCTTGCGAAGCGCCGCCTGCAAAAGGTGTGCTGTTGTGTGGTTTCTGCGTATTTCGTCACGGCGTGATGCATCAACTGTCAGTGTTACCTTGTCGCCGACACTTATAACGCCGTCAACGGTACATCTGTGCATAAATATGCCGTTGGACTTCTTTGTATCGTTTACAGTTATCTTTGCGCCTTCAGAAGTGATAATACCTGTATCACCGACCTGTCCGCCGCCTTCGCCATAGAAAGGTGTGCGGTCAACAATGATCATTGCATCGCAGTCAGAAGCCACCGCAACGCTTTCGTTGTCGGCAGAAATTATCATCTTTACAGTTGCTTCGCTTACAGTTTCGGTATATCCCGTGAACTGTGTTGCTTCAACATTGTCAAGGAAGCCGAGAGTATCGTCGCTCCAGCTGAAATCACCGAGAGCCGCCCTTGCTTCTCTTGCACGCTTTTTCTGTTCATTCATCAAAGCGGTGAATCCGTCTTCATCTATGCCTATTCCCTTTTCTGTTGCAATCTCACGTGTAAGATCAAGCGGGAAACCGTATGTGTCATTGAGCTTAAATACATTCTCTGCAGAAAGTACATTGTTACCTGACTTAACAGCATCTTCGATCATGCCGTTAAGCATATCCATACCGCTATCAATAGTCTTGGAGAATTTTTCTTCTTCAATTGAAACGATCTTCTGGATATATTCAAGTTTTTCTGTAAGCTCAGGATATTCAGAAAGATTTTCCTTTGCAACAACGGGTACGATATCCGAAAGGAATGTGTCTTTTATGCCGAGAAGCTTGCCGTGACGTGCCGCACGTCTGAGCAAACGGCGAAGAACGTAACCTCTGCCCTCATTTGACGGAACAACACCGTCGCAGATAAGGAAGCATGTACTTCTTATATGGTCTGTAATAACACGCAAGGAAACATCAGATGTGGCATTTTCGCCATACTTGATGCCTGCCTTCGCAATTATTGCTTTCATTATATTCTGAACTGTGTCTACCTCAAAAAGGTTGTTTACGCCCTGCATAATACATGCAATTCTTTCAAGTCCCATACCTGTATCGATATTAGGCTTTGCAAGAGGTGTGTAATTGCCTGCGCCGTCGCCTTCAAACTGAGTGAAAACGAGGTTCCAGAATTCAACAAATCTGTCACAGTCACAACCTACAGCACAGTCAGGGGAACCGCAGCCATGCTCAATACCTCTGTCAAAGTAAAGCTCAGAGCAAGGACCGCAAGGACCTGAGCCGATCTCCCAGAAGTTGTCCTCTTTACCAAGACGAACCATGTGGGAAGGATCAACACCGACTTCCTTTGTCCAGATATCAAATGCCTCATCGTCATTTTCGTATATACTTACGTAAAGACGGTCAACGGGAAGCTTCAGCACCTGTGTGCAGAATTCCCATGCCCAAGCAGTTGCTTCATGTTTAAAGTAATCACCGAATGAGAAGTTACCAAGCATCTCAAAGTAAGTACCGTGGCGTGCTGTTTTACCTACTCTTTCAATGTCGGGCGTTCTTATACACTTCTGGCATGTCGTCATTCTGTGACGGGGAGGTTCTTTTTCACCTGTAAAATACTTTTTAAGCGGAGCCATACCCGCATTGATAAGCAAAAGAGACTTATCATCTTTGGGCACAAGCGGAAAGCTTTTATGTCTTAAATGTCCCTTGCTTTCATAGAATTTGAGGTACATTTCTCTGATATCATTAAGCGATGTCCATTCCATAATTTATACCGTTCCTTTCACCCGTATGGGTGGTTTTTATATTATATAACATCTTGCATTATAACAAGAAACAAAGAAAAAATCAATATATTATCGCAAAAAACAGCGAAAAATTCTTAAAATATTATGCTTTTTCTAAAAAAGCTGTTTTTATACTCAAAATATATTGCAATAAATGCCGATTTATGATAGTATAATACAAAACTATTCTGTTGGAGGGACCATGAAAAACAACATATTCTTCCCTGCGGACATTTTATTGCCCGATAAAAATAAGGTGGATTACTCAAAATTTTCCGTAATTGCATGCGATCAGTACACATCTGAGCCTGAATATTGGGAAAAAGCAAAAAAATGTGCCGATGAAAAATATTCAGCTTACAACATTATTTTGCCGGAAGTATACCTTTCTTCCGATGTTGATGAATACACCGAAAAAATAACCGCCACGATGCAGGATTATCTGAAAAACCTTTTCTTCACATATGGCAACCATATGATATATGTTGAAAGAACTCTTCCTTCAAACGGCAAGATAAGACGTGGTATTGTCGGCATGATAGACCTCGAAATGTATGATTATAACAAGGGTTCAACCTCCGCTATACGAGCAACAGAAGGGACTGTACTTGAACGCATCCCTCCGAGAGTGAAGATACGCAAAGATGCCGCAGTTGAATCTCCTCACGTTATGCTGTTCTGTGACGATCCGGAAAAAACTGTCATCGAACCGCTTGCAGACAAAATAGATACACTTGAAAAAGCGTATGATTTTGATCTCATGTGCGGAGGCGGAAATATAAAAGGTTATTTCCTTCCGAGCAAGGAAATACAGCGCATCGATGATGCGATATGTGATCTTGCCGATATTGAAAAATTCAATGCAAAATACGGTGTCAACGAAGAAAATGCACTTGTTTTTGCCGTCGGCGACGGTAACCATTCACTTGCTACCGCAAAAGCATGCTATGAAAATCTTAAAGAAAAAATAGGCGAGGATGCAAAAAAATCACTTGCACGTTACGCTTTGGTTGAGCTTGTAAATATTCATGATGAGTCGATAGAATTTGAACCGATATACAGAATAATCATGAATGTTGAACCTATAAAAGTCATAAACGAGCTTGAAAAATTCTGCGACATCACTTTCGAAAAGCCTGATTGCAAATACTACAAATACGATTTCTATACCGAAGAAGAATCGGGAGAAATATACATAAAAAATCCTTCAAGCTCATTACCGGTCGGTGAAATTCAGAATTTCTTGTTTGAGTTTGCAAAGAAATACCCTGAATGTGAAATTGACTATATTCACGGAGTCGAAAATCTTAAAAACCTTGCAAAAGAAGAATATTGCATAGGATTTATATTTGACGGCATGAGAAAGGATGAGCTGTTCTATTCCGTAATAAAAGACGGCGCTTTACCGAGAAAGACTTTTTCTATGGGACACGCCGATGACAAGCGATTCTATCTCGAATGCAGAAAGATCGCTGAGTAATAAATCATTTATAAGAATTTAACCAGCGCAAAGTTTCTTCATCCATAACATTTATATTTGTGAAGCTTTCCGGAATTTTTCCGACGATTACCGATTCGCACAGAAGCACTTCGTTTTGAGTACTCACTTCTATGCTTTTTCCCCCTACAAGTGCTGTTATATCCGCTTTTATACTCATATACGAGGACAGATGCGTCTGATTGACGCCGCTGTCCTCTGTTTTACTTATGAGCTTGCTATCAACCGTCCCCACCGAAAGTATTTTCACACGTACTTTTTTACCCCTGCCTGCGAAAAATAAACTGTCAAACGCATTTCCAAACGGTACATCTATAACGATATTTCCCTGTTTGACCGATTCAATTACCGCACCTGTTATTTCAGACTTTAATTTATTTACCGTAAAAGAATCGAGAAATATCCCCGTGATATTTCCGTCATTTCCCCTTGTAACGGTATATATGTCGTCGAATTTTACATCCGAAAATATTTTTTCAACACCGCTGTTTATATATTCTGCACTTTTACTCTTAACAGCGGTTTCGGCAAGTGCTGAAACTGTAGAGGAAAGTGACATATCAAGTAATGAAAAAAGCGTAAAAAGCACCAAAACAGAAGTCAAAATTACAATTTTTTTTCGTCTTCCGGGGTAAGAAACAAAACGCTTTAAATTATAAAAAAACATCCTCACGCAATCACCTCTTGTGATAATATGCGTGAGGATATGTTTTTATACCGTCAGTTACCTATATTTGATACAAGCTGTACAAGATCGTTATCTGTAACCTTACCGTCGCCGTTCATATCGCCGCAAAGCGAATAAATAACATCTGTTTCTATACCTTTAATGTACTTTTTAATTCTTATAAGGTCTTTACCTGTTATAATTGCATCACCGTCTGCATCTCCCGTAACAGCAATCGTCAACGACAAATTCGCAGTCTGAGTTCCGTTTGCTTTCACCATGCATCCTGTTCCGAGTACAGAATTATTCGAAAGCTTTATTCCGCCGACATCTGTAATGTAGCAATCACCGTCAAACATACTGAGAATTTCACCTACAGTAGTACCGATCGGAATATTCCATATTATTGTGCCCTTCTGCGAGAACGTTGCATTTGCATTAGGCGCAGGAGGAGTTATCTTACATGAATATATCGTAGGATGCCCATTATTAGATGTATTGTAGCTTGTTTCAATATTGAAGAATACACTGCCTTCTCTTACAGCAAGACCGTATACCTTCTGATTTGAATTAAGCGAGGGCAAATATACAGCCGTTTCATTCGTTCCGTCAAAGTTACATGTATAAATACCGTTGCGTTTTGTGTAATAAAGTCTGTCTTCATAAATATAAAGGCCGGGAACATCATTTGTGGGCGCACATTTTGTCACAACACCGTATGAAAGCTGAGACTCCGGCACAAACATATTATCAGTCCAGCAAATATATGTATAATTGTCGCCTGCATTTACCATGAAATACCATAAGCCGTCATGATATGCCGTATTTCCTCTGTAAACATAGTCATTATGCAAAAACCAATTCTCAAATCTCGTACTTGAAACATTGTAGTTTGTAGACGTTCCGTTTGTCACACGATTATCATTGATTCCGGGATGTCCTAACTCAATGATCTTTGCCTCACTGACAAGAAAATTATCGTAATAAATTTTTCCGACATAATCATATATCGGGTCATCCCATGTTGCATCAAGATGATACCAATAATCGCCGACCTTTACAATGTTCCAGCCGTGATTGATCTGGTCGCTTACAACATATTCCGAAATAATTCCGAGTCGTCTTACAAGATAGTTGAATGCAAATGCATATCCCTGACAAACGGCATCACGCTCAACAAGTACGCCGTATGCGGTATAAACACAGTACGGCTCCAAACCGTTGTCATCTATTACCGCCTGATTGTACTTTGTATTCATAATAATATAGTTATGTACAAAGAGTATCTTATCAAGATCTGTTTTGAGCTTTGAAGCTTCTTCAAGAACCGACAACGCCGAGGATTCAAATTTTCTGATCATTTCAGGTATGTCATTTATATGATAAGCTGTTCTGAAAAAGATGCTTGCACTCATTCCCGTATCGGGATAATAAGATGCGCTCATCCACCCGTCAAGGAAGAAAAATTCAGGATACTGACAAAATAATGTGCCAAAGACATCGAAAACGATATCTATGCTTATATTAAGATGTGATAAATCGACTTCAATTAAAAAATCGTAATTAACATCGGTAGTTTCGGTTTCTTCATAATAATTTGAAAAATCAAAAATTTCATCGTAGACATCTTCTATAATATCCTTATACAGATAATCAGGATTCATCGTTACTTCGTAATCCGAAACAGATGCAGCCGATGTACCGAGTGTAAACAAAGCACATAGTGAAAAAACAATAGCTATCAGTACAAATAATGATGTTATTCTTTTCATTTATAACAACTCCTTTGAATCATTATAACAAAACGCACCAAGGATGTTAAACGAAGGTGCGTTATGTACAAGTATTTATTTACAGATTTCCTGGGAAATTCTATACAGATTAAGCTTTGCTGCTGCTCTTTCTTCGCAGTGATGTCTCATATCAACGAGTGAGCCTTCAGCTTCAAGTTCTGCATATTCTTCAGGTGTCATGAGATCCTTGAACATTCTGTCTATCTTGAGTGCTTTATTGATATCCATGGATGTTATGATACCTTTTCTTTCGCATATAACAAGGTTGCTCTTACCGTCAAGAAGCTCCATAACAGCGGCTTTGCCCATAAGGGACGCTGTTACTCTGTCACGTACTGTGGGGTTTCCGCCTCTCTGAACGTGAGCAAGTCTTGAAAAACGTGTTTCGATACCTGTTTTTTCTTCGATACGCTTAGCATATGCTTCAGCAAAATTTTCTTTACCTTCAGCAACGATAACGATGAAGTTACGCTTTTTGTTTTCTCTTGCCTTGATAATCTTTGCAATAGCCTGATCTTCATCGTAAGGAAGTTCTCTTACGGCGATAGAAATAGCGCCTGTTGCAATACCTGTATGCAAAGCAATATCGCCTGCATATTTACCCATAACCTCAACGACATTGCATCTTGCGTGAGATTCGCATGTATCACGCAGTTTATCCACCCATTCAACAACGGTGTTCATCGCTGTATCAAAACCGATAGTGTAGTCGGTTGAAGAAATATCATTGTCGATAGTAGCAGGAATACCGATGCAAGGTATACCTCTCAATGTAAGATCGGTTGCACCTCTGAATGTACCGTCGCCGCCAATTGCAACGATTCCGTCAATACCTCTTTTTTTGCACACTTCAACTGCGCGCTGCATACCTTCTTCTGTCTTGAATTCGGGACAGCGTGCCGAATAAAGCATTGTACCGCCGTGGGAAATTATATTGGAAACACTTCTGATACTCAGAAGTTCCATATCATCTTCAATAAGTCCCTTGTAACCGCTGTAAATACCGTAGACTTCTTCAACACCTCTGCCTATTGCTGTACGTACAACTGCACGGACAGCCGCATTCATACCGGGTGCATCGCCGCCTGATGTTAAAACACCAATTCTTTTAAACTGCATTTTGAAATACCTCTAAACTAAATATTACAGATCTTATGATCGATTTATGATGATATCATAACATTATGACTCAGATATTAAAAAACTTTGTATATTTATAAATATTGAGCAATTATTTCACTTTTTCGACAATAAATTACAGGACTTTACCGTTTTACGTCAGCCTCAGCCTTTTCACGCTTTACATATCCGATGCTTTTTACGTCATCTCTGCGATACTGCTTAAGCGGTGCATCAGGGCTTGCCGAAAGCCTTACCTTGATCATACCGGTCAGCGGAGTAGCTTCTGCGACAACACCGTCACCGTCGGGAGTACGCACGAGTGAATCCACCTTGGGTGTAAGACGTATCTCTTCTTCATATGTTTCATGCTCAAACTTCAGGCAGCACATAAGTCTTCCGCAAGTTCCCGATATCTTCACCGAGTTGAGAGAAAGGTTTTGTTCTTTTGCCATTTTCATCGATACCTGACCGCAGTCGGCAAGAAAAGTTTTACAGCAAAATGCACGTCCGCATATACCGAGTCCGCCCATCATTTTGGCTTCATCTCTTATACCGATCTGACGAAGCTCTATTCTTGTTTTGAAAATAGCCGCAAGGTCTTTTACAAGCTCACGGAAATCAACTCTTGTATCCGATGTAAAATAGAAAAGAAGTTTCGTATTATCAAATGTATATTCAGCTTCTACGAGCTTCATGGGAAGCTCATGCTTTTCAACAAGCTTCTGACATTCTTCAAGTGCCTCTTTTTCCTTTATGGCATTGTCCGCATGGTGATTTTCATCGTCATCCGTAGCAAGCCGTACAACATTACGAAGAGGGAGTATAACTTCCCTTTCGCTTACTGTTTTATTTTCAATTGTAATCTCACCGTATTCAAGTCCTCGCGTTGTTTCAACGATAACATGATTTCCTACGGAGTATTTGTTTCCTGCGGGATTAAAATAATAGATCTTTTCAGAATTATCGAATTTGACACCCACTATTTCATACATCTGCACTACAGGTTCCTGTATAACAGCAACAAATTCCGATGCAAATGCAGATTCCTTTTCTGCCTGCTTCTTTATTTCTTCCTCGCTGGGCATAGGAAGCATATCTGAAGGAATATCGATAACAGGCTTTTCGTAAGGCAGATTTTTCTTTGTACGCTTCTGCTCGCCGTTGTCTTCGCGATTGGGCTTTTTATTTTTCTTATAGTATCCGAACTTCGGATTTTTATTTGTTTTTATCTCTGACATTTATTATCTCCGTTGTATTTTGTTTTCCAAAGTTTTGAAGAATACTCCGTCAACATTAACGAAAGTCTTGTGTTGACAGTTTCATTCTGAAGTATTCCGAAAATTATATCACACATCGAAATAAGCGTAAAAGAAGAATACATCTGCGCATATTCTTCTGCCTTTTCGATATCGGTAAAATACGAAAGACGGCATAATGCATCTTCCTTTACCGTTATTATATCACGTATCGCCGATAAAAGCAATTTGCATATTTCAAAATATTCTGATGAAGATTTTATATTTTCAAGCTGATAAGAAATAAATTCAAACTCGCTTCCCGTTTTATTAAGAAGAAGCTCTGCCACTTTATCTGATATTTTTCGGCGCATAAGCACGTCGCTGTCACCCGATGCAATTTTTAATGCCATACCGTAAGAGCCGTCAGCAACAGCGGCGACTTCTTCGGGTGATTCTATTCCGTCTTTTTTCAATATTTCTGTGAGCTCAGATAATGAAAACGGCTCAAGGGTGTATGTTTCGCATCTTGAACGGATCGTGGGCAAAAGCTTTTTTTCATCCTCACAGAGTATGAAAAAATACACACCCGAAGGAGGTTCCTCGAGTAATTTTAAAAGTGCGTTTTGCGTTCTCGGCGGTATTTTGTCACCATCTTCTATGACGTATACCTTGAAATTCAGATCATTCGGTTTATACGATATCGACGCATATATATCACGTATTGCATCTATCGGTATCGCTGTTCTGTTTTCGGGCTTTTTTATAGTGTAAATATCAACACATTCACCGTTTGATATTTTCTCACATACAGCGCATGTACCGCAAGGCGCTTCACTGTTATCACACGCCATAGCACAGATGATATCATTGGTCAGTGTCTTCTTGCCGAATCCTTCTTTTCCGCTTATTACAACGGCATGTGAAAAATTACCGTCCGATATCCTTTTTTCAAGATACCGTTTTATTTTCTCGTTACCGTATATTTTTGTAAGCCTAACATTTTTCATATTCTATAACATCAATTTCGTGAATATTGTTCTCGGTAAGTATCTTAACTATGTCACCGCTTATAATTTCACCGGGAGTTATTATCGGTATTCCCGGCGGATAAACATATTTTATCTCACCTGATACCATATTTTCCGCATCCTTTACTGACAATGTTATTCTGTTTCGAAAAACAGCATCAGAAATCGGAATTTTTCTTTCGCATATCGGGTATTTCATAACCCTTTTACCAATCTTCATTTTTGAAGCAGATGCGGTAAATTCAAGAACAGCATCCGCCAAAGCCGAAAAATCATCACCTGTGCTAAAAACAGACGGTATCAAAACACAGCTTTCTGCATCTGAAAACTCAGGAAAAATATTTCTGTTTTCCAAAAACGTGCAAAGTTCATTCATATCAAAAGCAAGTCCGCTGTCACGATCCGAAGATGTCAAGGTTATTCTGTAAGGATCAAAAATACCGAACTTTTTCCTTTCAACACCCGAATTTTTGATTTTTTCTGTAAAAACATATATATTTTCACGAAGCTTCGAAAGATATTCCTCACCATAACTGTTCATAAAATCAAGTGCAGTATCTACGGATGCGGCAATCAGATATGATGGAGAAGTTGAAGAAAAAAGCTTTATACCGTCAAGCATCAATTTTTCATCACATACATTACTGTGCAGAACAGCACCGCCTGTAAGCACAGGCAACGTCTTATGAAAAGAATCTATCGAAAAATCCGCATCATTTGAGATAGGGTGACTGTTTTCACAGTGCCAGATCATGTGCGCACCGTGAGAATTATCAACAATAAGCAAGCATCCGTTATCATGACAAAGTGAAGAATATCTCTTGATATCTTCCATTTTGCCGTAATAATTCGGAGATGTAAGAATAACAGTAGAATTTTTATTTTTATTCAGCAAGTCCGACAATGCATCATACGAAGAAAAATATTCAAATTCGCATCCGCAAAGCGCCATTGCATTTATCACCGAGGCATGCGAATATCTATCTATCAAAAACCGCTTACCTTTGAGATGAATACAGGAATAAACTGCGGATTGAATTGCCGCTGTCGCACCGTGAGCCGAAATAACGGACGCCTTACTGCCGAATGTATTTCTTAGCTTTTCAAGTGTCTTTTCTACAGCCCCGCCTTTATTGGGAGTATAAAGATTGTCTGTTCCCGAATTTTCGGTAACGTCATATCTGTAAACTTCTTTCAAAAATCCGTTATATCCTTCGCCGCCGTGACCGGGCATATGAAACCGTATACACGAGGAATCGGCATAGTATTCAAGCATATTCCCGATTCCGAAAAAATTACTGTCTTTCAAAACAACTCCACATAATGACAAATTTAATCAAAGAAATTATATCACAAAATACTCGATAAATCAATACGAATTGTAATATTTTCATTAAAATAATTCCCGTACGGCAACAAACCGCACGGGAATTATTTAAATATTCTTTTGCTGTACGCATAAAAATGCAAAATAACCTTCATCCGTCAGCGCTTTAACTGTTGCTTTCGCATTACTTTCATCGGTATATATACCGAAAACCGACGGGCCGCTTCCGCTCATCAAAGCGCCAAGCGAACCGTTTTTGAGCATAATTTCCTTTATAGCCTTTTCATAAGGCGAAACACTCTCAAAAACATTGTAAAATTCCCGACAGACCGAAGAAAGCGAGTTAGCTTTTATTGCTGATATGATAGCCTCTGTGGTTCTGATAACCCTGTTTGTCTGTCCGTCAAGCTGTTCAAACGCCCATTTTGTACTTACACCGTCATTACCTATCGCTATAACAATAAAACAATTGGGCATGCTTTCTATCGGTAAAAGCACCTCGCCTATTCCCTTTGCAAGTGCCGTCGCCCCCAAAAGACAAAACGGAACATCAGCTCCTATATTTCGTCCGATATTTCTGAGTTCAAGATCAGAAAAAGGCATTTTATAAAGCGAATTCAACGCTTTCAAAGTAGCTGCGGCATCAGATGAGCCGCCTGCAAGCCCTGCGCATGACGGAATATTTTTCTCAACTTTTACATCCATTCCCGCAAACGGTATACCCGATACACGGAAAAATTCCATCGCAGCTTTGTATATAAGATTACTTTTATAATCGCAGTCAATTTTCGGACAGTCCAAAGTAAATGTATTGCTGTCATTTATTTCAAAATGTAATACATCGCACAGGCTTACCGACTGCATGATACTTTCCAGATCATGATAACCGTTCGGTAAACGCTCCTTAACTTCCAAAAAAAGATTTATCTTTGCATACGCCTTAACAGTAATTTGCTTCATATCCATCTTCCAAAAATATTATTCACCTAAGAATATATCACGTATACTCTGTATTTGAAACTGAGACACACCGCAAGAAAGCAAATATGCCTCCGCCTGCTCCTTCAGCGTATTTCCGTGATATTCCTTCAATCCGTTTTCAACAGTAAGAATGTTGGCAACATAAAGATTTGACAGTCCGTATTCCTTCATGCAATCCCCTTTTGACACCCCAAGCATCGCTTCGAGAATATAGCACACCGTGCCTGTTCTGTCACAACCGTACGTACAGTGCATATACACAGGATAATTTTCAGGATCGGCAAGATCGGCGAAAATTCTTCTCATTTTCTCTTTTCCTTCGTCGGTAAAAATGCTGTCGTACATTACCATGTTATAATATGTATGCTCAACACGAGCACCCAAAGCATCAGAAGAAAGCTGTGATTGACCACGCAAATCCATCTCTGTCTTTATGCCGTAAACACCGAGCATATCCATTATACCGTCATTTGTTATATGATAGATGCTTTCAACAGCACCGTCAATTTCGGTTCCTCTGATAAGAAGTCCTTGCTTTATCCTTTTTCCGCTGTCTGTCTTCCAATTTCCGATATCTCTTACATTCGATACACCGTCAACCGATAAAATTCTCGGTGTGTCAGCCGTTTTAAAACGACCTGTTAATACCTCACTTCGACTGTTTGTGTAGACAGTCACACGGTAATAATATTCGGTATTGGTATACAAATGCATGAAATCGTATGTGCCGGACGGACCTTCAAGATAAGAAACATCCGCATTTTCAAATGCATCGTTGAGTGCAGTTTCGATCTTGTACATCAGCGCACTTGCATCTTTTGTTGATAATTTTAAAGAAACCGGTATCTGCATATCAAATCTTCCGTCTGATTCGGAGTAATCAGACGGTCTTATATTTGTATTGTATGAATTTAAAATATCAGCTGATACGTATTTCAATACAGCATTTTTTACAAGTACTGCTTCAGGATTTATCACTTCAACTGTCAAGATCTCAGATTCTGTTCCAGAAGATTGATTGGCATCTTCCGGTTTTAAAGATATTTTTCTTTCCGCAATAAAAACAAAAATCACAAGCAAAATAAACATTATTGCTATAAGTGTCCAAACAAGCTTTTTGTTTACTTTCTTTTTGCGTTTTTTTGAACTGTGACGATGACTGTGATGATGGGAGTGATGGGATCCTTTTTCAGAAGATGCGGCATTCTCAACTGCTTGCAATTTTTGATTATTTGTATTATCTGCTATTTTGATCTTGTTGTCCATAAAAATTCACTGCAAATGAACGCATTTAAGCGAAATACATTTCCAATTGCCCTTTCGAATATTATCATGATACAATTTATTTTACCATTTTTTTTCTGTTATGTCAACCGCTTTGCTAAATGTAAAATAATAAATGGCAGAAGTAATAAGAAAAAATATTGTAAATTTTTATTTTTATATGTACAAATCTGTTTTTTTATGGTATTATTAATGCTGAATACTGATTATGCGGAGTATGGTTATGGATATTGAAAAAAACGAAAATTTGATATACGGACGCAACGCTGTTCGCGAACTTTTAAAAAAAGGCGGAGATGTTGACAAAATATTCGTCATTCGTTCTGAAAGAAGCGGTTCGCTTGGTTATCTTATTGCTTTGGCTGAAGAAAAGCACATTCCCATCGTGGAAGCAGAAAAATCAAAGCTTGATAAGATGACAAACAGCGGCGTTCACCAAGGAATATGTGCAACGATTCCGGGCACGGAATACGTAAGTGTGGATTTTATTTTTGAAAAAGCAAAGGAACGCGGCAAGTCACCGTTTATAGTTGTTGCCGACGGAATTGAAGATCCGCACAATCTCGGTGCGATCATAAGAACGTGCGAATGTGCAGGTGCTGACGGGCTGATAATTCCGAAAAGAAGATCAGCTACAGTAAACTCTACGGCAGTCAAGTCTTCTGCAGGTGCGGCATCGCATTTACCTATTGCCCGTGTTACAAATATTGCCTCGACAATAGATGAGTTGAAGGAAAAAGGACTTTGGGTATATGCCGCAGACTTTGGCGGAACAGATTATTTCGACTGTGATTTTTCAGGCGGTGTATGTATCGTTCTTGGAAGCGAGGGCGACGGAATATCAAGGATCGTCAAATCCAAATGCGATCTTACCGTATCTATTCCGATGCACGGTGCTGTCAATTCCCTTAACGTCTCATGTGCCTGTGCGGTAATACTTAACGAAGTTGCAAAACAAAGATATATGAAAACCAAATAACGGAAGAAAGGATGAGCGGCATGGATAAAAAAGATATGAATGATATTTCTGCAGATGAGATAATCAGACGCTTAAATAAAACTCTCGGAATTGAGCCGGATGCTGATGAAAACAGCAAGGATGACACATCGGATGCTTATGCGGAAGATAATGCGGACACAGCAAAAATACCTTCAGTTGAAAGCGCAATAGCAAAAGCGGCGGATGAAGAAAAAATTCAAGCGCTTTCCGACGAAGATTCTGATATATTACTGAGCTACGACCTTGAAGACGATACCACCTTGAATAATATATTCGATGTAAGGAAAGAAGATCAGAAAGAATTTAACGATTCATTAATAGGTTTTTCCGACACACTCGACAGATTGGATGATACTGTGTATCAGCCCGCACCGATGAAGCGTGCTCCGAAGCACATCGAAGATGAAAATCCGAGAGGTGTAAACAGTATCAACATCTCAAAGGAAGAGGAGAAAAAGCCCGGCCGTATTTTCTTCAATGACGCTGAATATGACGATATGGAATTTCCCGATTCAGACATGTCAGTGCAAAAGGATCCCGAAATTCAGAAACAAGATGATGAAGAAGAAAAAACCGTTATCGTCGGCAATATAGAAAAAGCAGAATGTGATGATGTCACAAACGGCGATGAAACGATCGTATCATCTAAAGATTTCAATAAAATCAAAAATGAAAGCGCAAAGATAAAAAAAGCTGACCGCAATCTCAGCTTCGGCTTTGATCAGGTCTATCAGAACTCCGATGAAGTTTCTTCGGACGGTTACAACGATGCAGAGCACAGAATAATGAGTGCTATGGACTTTTCAAAGGTTCTTGAAGATGTTTACGATAACGAAAAGGAAAATTCCGATATTTCAGCTATAGGTCATATAGGCGACAATAAATCTAAATCTTCTCAGCAAAGTTCTCATAAAACCGCAAACGAATATACAAATCCCGCACAAAAGAAGCCGTTTAAAGACAGATACAAGCAGTTATACAAATCATCAAAAATCAGATTGATAGGCGCATTTTTGTTCACTCTGTTGCTTTTGGGACTTGAAACCGCACTTTCACTTGACTGTAATTTTCCCCACTTCATCGATCCTGTACGTAATTCAAGAGTGTTGATCCTTGTATCATTCCAGTTGTTCCTCATCGTATTCGCATTCTTCTTCGATGGATTTATTTCAGGCATCAAATCTCTTTTCAGCGGTAAAATAACAAGCGAGTTTTTAAGTGCATCATTCTCATTCGTTACTATTGCATTCGGTATATACCAGGCTATTGCCGCGCCGAAATCACCCATTATCATGTTTTCCCCCTGTGCTTTCTGTATAACAGCAACACTGCTTAACGAATTCAGAGATCTGAAGCGTGAGATTTCATCTTTCAATATTGTTTCAAGCAATATGGTTAAATACTCGATCGATCAGTATACACCTTCAGCGGAAAGCTTGGAAAATGACGAGTTTTATAATTATCTTCCCGAAAATCCGACGATGCTCAAGATCAACAAAACAAATTTTGTTGAGAATTTTGTATCTAATTTCCACAAACATTCAAAAACAAAAACTCACTTTTTGATCGCAAGCTCAGTTTGTTTCCTTTCAGCAATTATCGTATTTTTCGCTTTATTTTTACTGAAGAAGGGATTTGACACATCTTTCACATATGCATTCATTCTTTTCAGTGCCATCATTCCTTCATCAATGTTCACAGCGTTCTCATTCCCATTGTACAAGACTTCCAATATTGCATTCAAGGATAACAGTGCGTTTATCGGAGAATGTGTATCGGATGATTTTTCGGAAGCCGCTGTCGTTTCCTTTGACGACAAAGAAGTATTCCCTTCATATGCACTCAAATTACTTTCTGTAAAAGTATACGGCGAAAACCGAATAGACCATGTTTTGTTTGCCGCAACAAGTGTATTCAAGAAATTGGGCGGTCCTCTTTACGATGTTTTCGAAAATGCTTCCCGTGAAATAGAAAAAACAGACAATGTAAAAATATTCTCTATATACAATGACGGTATTGAGGCGACTGTAAATGAAGAACACATCCTGCTCGGAAGTGCTTCATTTATGGAAAAACAAAACTTCATACCGATGTATACAGACGATGACCAGAACGCCGAAGCCAAAAACGCAAAGCGTATCATGTATATGGCATCAGGCGGAACAATAGTTGCAAAGCTTTATCTGAAATATACTGCAGATACCGAATTTTCCGGTGTTTTACAGCAGTTGACGGATGCAGGCATGTGTATTGCGATCAAAACATTTGACCCCAACATCGACACATCGTTACTTGCAGGCGAAATCAACATCAAAAAATACCCTGTCAGGGTTATTAAGTGCGAAGATAAATCAGAGCTTTCTCAGGTACTCCAAAGCTCCGATGCCACGATAATCTCCAAGGGTTCATCAAAGTCACTGTTGAAAGTCCTTACAAACTGCAGAAAGCTTTCATCGGTCATAAAAACAGGGGTTCTTATCTCCTTTGTTTCCATAATAATAGGAATTATGATCGCAGCATTTACTCTCTTTGCAGGTGTTGAAGGCGGTATAAATTCACTCGTTATCGTTTTGTATCAGCTTCTTTGGATGCTTGTTTGCAATATAGTCACAAGAATATATATTAAATAATTCTTTATATAAACATTAAAATCCCCTTATGAGATAAACTCACAAGGGGATTTTATGTTACTGTTCGGATGGTGCTGTATAGTTTATAATACTCTCAAAGACTTTTCTGTGAAGCTCAAATTCCTTTTCAACCGTATCCTTTCCTTTTAGTGCGGATATCGCACTTCCGGATGTATTTGCACGCAGACAAAGATACATATCATCTCTGTAGTTTGCAAAACACGCAAACGAATTACCGAATTCAGTCTTTTTTATCGGTACACCGTATGTTTCTGAACCGTCGGGAACATTTTTGACAACCTCTGAAAGCTTTGAAAGCGCACCGGAAGTTTTTATCATATCGTATTGCTCTTTATCAAGTATGTAGATATATGAATCTCCTACACTTATTTCACTGTTTAAAAGTTTCACGGCATCGCTGTTTGAGGTTGATGAAACGAACATATCATCATTTCTGCTCTGTGTAAAAAGTTCTTTATTCAAATATACGATATCACGGATAGAAATTTCCTGAACTTCCTTTGATAGCTCATCATCAAGTGTTTCTTTTATTGCATTTTCTATCGATTCAAGCCCCTCAACCGTGTGGGAAAGCGGACCTAAATACGTTACGAAAATATCGTAATCAGTTTTCGTAAATATCTGTACAACAAGTATTATACAAATGATAAGGGCAAATCCGCCAGCAACAAAGTGCATCTTGTAATAATACCCATACTCTTTAAACCAATTAATAATTTTTTTCAAGACAATTCCCCTTTAAGGTTTTTATTAATTATATCAAAAAATAATGTATAAATCTATCAAAACCTTTGCAATATCTGTGTATGTAATTTTTGTTTCACATAACTGTTTTTCCGTCAAGTATAATGTGATTGAGCCTTCCTTTTCCGGAAGAATTTCCGTCATTGTTTATATTGTCAAATTCAACTATTTTGATAATTTTGTCGGTATTTGTTACCTTTTCACCGTTAACAAAAATATCTTTAAGCTCAAGAGTGTCAAGCGTTGCGCTCACATACGGGTCAAACACCTCTTTGCCGTCTCTGATACAGGACATAGGGCCTATGGCGATAAGATGAGTTTTGTCGCTTGTATTCTCATCTGTTGTATACCGTATATTCTCAAGTGAAAGATATCCGACGTTGGAATTTGAAAAGAACATTCCGAAATGACCTCTCACTTCATCATCCTCGTCTGGATACCACGGACGCTGTGCGGTAATTTCGATATCCTCAAAGAAAATATTGTCGGCAGATCCTGCACCCTCGCCCTCAGGCTTGGTGCCTATAAAATAACGTGGTGACTGAAAATAAAGCTTATACTCAAAGATCCCTCGCGCGTGCTTGACGTATACATTTGTAAGCTTACAGTCAATCTTTGTGCCGTCCTCAAACTTGAACACCCCCGGCTGTAAACGCATCATTTTGGCTCTGCTGTCAGGCTCTGAAATAATATTTTCACAGTAAATATTGCACGCAGGGCCGTAATTTATCGATGAATGTATCCAATCATACATATTGAGCGCAACAAGATCATCCCCGACGTGCCCCTTGAAATTACGCACATAAAGATTTTCGCAGTTACCGTTTACGTGTAAACCGTCTGCAAAACAAGAAATAAAACTGAAATTCTCAAAAACACCGTCGGTAAGGTCCCCTATCTGAACACAAAAAGAATTTGCATGAGAGAATGTAACATCGGTTATCGTCAGATGATCGATGTTATTGAAAAGCATAGTAGTCTGTACACCCTTGAAGGTGTTTTCAAAATCCGCATTAAGCCTGCGCTTGCTTCGTGAAACACAAACCTCCTCCCAGCTTCCGCCGTGAATGGATATATTCGTGTCACGGTAAGTTGTATCTATCGGAGCATTTGTTCCGTCCTGAATATGCTCATTACACATCATGATATACGGAAATTCCGGTACAAGTCTTACGGTCGCCCCGCTTGCTTCGATACGTCTGTTTGAAGGTACAAAAATGGTTCCGTCGAGCCAATACACCTCATCAGATTCGGGAATTATCACAATTTCGTGTTCATCAAGCGCTGTTTGAAACGCTCTTGTCCATATCACACCGTATTCGCATTTGCTTGTAAGATGGCGATAATCGGTAAGCATAATCTCATCTTTAAGACTCGCAATCTTTTCATTATTTCTCTGCTTCGCTTCAATTGTTTTGGTAAGTATACGCTGCTTTACGTTTTCTTTCGACATACCAAATACCACTCCCGCTTATCTTTTCCACAAATATAGTATTACGACTGCAATTATAATGTACATTAAAAAAGCCACCGACGTGTGCAGGCAGCCACGCAAATTATTGCCCTTGTCAGTCTTGGTATGATATACGTTGCGGTAATTCTCTGTGGGCTTTTCCTGTTTGTTGTTATGATTATGTACTAAACGCTTCTGCCTTATTTTATGATACTGCGCAAGAGGATCGGTTTGATTCATAATACGCAAATAAAAATCATCTATCCATACGGTATCGCGATTTGTACATAAATCCGATTCCGTGCAATCGGGTTCATGTACAATTTTATTTCTGATCCAGCGATAATGCTTAAGCTGTTTTAAATCTTCATCCCATCCATTTACAAGATGCCGCCCGTTCGGTGTATTGATCATTTCATCAATATAAGCGGAGACACGGCGATCATCATTTAAAACATCACCGCACAGCTTTTCCAAACGCTTATACGAATCCATAAAACTCATAAACACACTTCCTCACAATAAAAAATTATCTTATCTCAGATAATATGTTTTAATACAGTAACCCAAGATATCATTCGATATCTTGGGTTACATGAATTCATCAATCAAGCGGTTTCATCGTTGGGAACAAAAGAACATCGCGAATTGAATAGCTGTCTGTCAAGAGCATAACAAGTCTGTCAACGCCAAATCCAAGACCGCCTGTGGGGGGCATACCGTATTCAAGAGCCATGAGGAAGTCTTCGTCAACCTCTGCATTTGCTCCCGTTGCACGCTTTGCCGCAACCTGACGTTCAAAACGGTCACGCTGGTCAATGGGATCGTTAAGCTCAGAGAAAGCGTTACCCATTTCTCTTGCGTAAATAAAGAACTCAAAGCGTTCTGTGAATGCGGGATCTTCGGGTTTTCTCTTTGCAAGGGGTGAAATTTCAACGGGATAGTCATAAATGAATGTAGGCTGTATAAGCTTTTCTTCAACGTATTCGTCAAAGAATGCCGCAAGTACGTCACCCTTTGTTGCGCCTTCTTCGATCTCAACGCCTCTTGCCTTTGCCCTTGCACGTGCATCCTCATCAGATGTCCATTCGTAGTAATCTTCACCGGAATACATCTTAACGGATTCTGCCATAGTAAGACGCTGCCACGGCGATGCCATATTGATTTCAGTTCCCTGATATGTTATAACGTCGCTTCCGCATATCTTCTTTGTAATATGAACGTAAAGCTCCTCAACAAGATCCATTATCTCATGATAATCAGCATATGCCTGATAAAGCTCAATAGATGTAAATTCAGGGTTGTGCTTTATGTCCATACCTTCATTTCTGAAGATTCTTCCGACTTCGTAAACCTTATCGAATCCGCCGACGATAAGACGCTTTAAATAAAGCTCTGTTTCAATACGGAGATACATATCGATATCAAGTGCATTGTGATGTGTAACGAAGGGACGTGCTGATGCACCGATCTCAAGTGTATGAAGTACAGGTGTGTCAACTTCCAAAAATCCCTTTTCATCAAGGAAAGCACGAAGCTCTCTTATTATCTGCGAGCGCTTAACAAACGTATCCTTAACCTCGGGATTAACAATAAGGTCAACGTAACGTCTTCTGTATCGTGTATCCTGATCCTTAAGGCCGTGCCACTTTTCGGGAAGCGGAAGAAGTGACTTTGTCAAAAGGTCAAGCTTCTTTGCATGGATAGATATTTCTCCTCGTCTTGTTCTGAAAACAAAGCCTTCAATACCTATTATATCACCGATATCCCACTTTTTGTAATTTTCGAATACTTCTTCGCCAACATCATCTATTTTGATGTATGTCTGTATTCTTCCTGTAGAATCGGCAACATCGATAAAGTTTGCTTTTCCCATGTCACGTCTTGACATGATTCTGCCTGCAATTCTTACAGTCTGATTTTCGTATTCTTCAAATTTTTCCTTAATAACCGCCGCTTGTGCAGTTACATCGTATTTTGTTACTTCAAACGGATTCTTTCCGTCATTTTTAAGCGTATCAAGCTTTGCACGGCGAATGGCAATTTCCGAGGAAACGTCAACCTCATTCACCTGTTCTGTGGTGTTCAATTCTTCGCTCATTTCGAAAAACTCCTTTTATTTGCTGATTTCAAGAATAACTATCTGCATATCGCCTTTGGGAAGACGAACCGTGACATTGTCACCTACTTTTGCACCGATTATTGCTTTACCGATAGGTGAACTGTCGGAAATCTTGTTTTGGAAGGGATCCGCTTCTGTTGAACCTACGAGATAATATTCAATAATATCGTCAAAATTGAGGTTATGGATCTTGACCTTTGCACCTACGTTTACTCTGTCTGTAGTAACGTCATTTTCGGAAACGACCTTCATTCTTGAAAGCTTATCCTCAAGCTCTGCTATCTGTGCTTCAACCTGAGCCTGTTCCGTTCTTGCCGCATCATATTCAGCATTTTCGGATAAGTCTCCGAATGAACGTGCAACCTTTACACTTTCCCTTACTTCATTTCTTTTTGTGGTTCTGAGATATTCAAGTTCCTCAGTAAGTTTTTTATAACCTTCTTCGGTTATTGTTATGATATTATCAGCCATTTTATATATTCCTCTTTTCTATTATTTTCAATTATTTTTTGAGAAGCTCTATTGCATATTGCAACTGGTCGTCGTCTTCGGGCTGAAGCTTATACAAACTTATCAAGGATGCTTCATACGAAAGACTGACCTTATGATCGGGGGTTATACCAATGCCGTCAAAATTCTTCAAAATGGGTGTATAATAAAGCGCAGTTGATATATAGATGTGCGATCCGTCACTGAGCTTAAACGGTGAAGAAACAGAACCTTTACCGTGTGTCTGCTCACCTACGGAAACTGCCTTATCATGATCCATGAGTGCCGATGTAAAAAGCTCCGCCGCAGATGCCGTGCCGCCGTTTACAAGTACTGCCATGGGCATATCAACGCACGCTTCATCAGAACTGAACGTTTCTTTATTTCCCTTTTTATCTTCTATTGTAAACATAACGCATTTCGGCAAAAGATAATCAAGTATCTTTTCAATAGAAGAAAGCGAACCGCCGTTGTTACTGCGCACATCAAATACTATGCTTTCAGCCCCCTGGCTTTTGATGTCAACTATGGCATCCTTCAGCTCATTCGGGGTATCATTATAAAAGTTTGATATTTTGATATACGCTATATTATTATCCATCATCCTGTAATCAACAGTAGATATTGTATATTCATTGCGTATTACAGTAATATCTTTTGTTGCCACAGAATCTTTATTACGAAGTGTCAACACAAGAGCGTCGCCTGCCTCGCCGAGCATAATGTCAACAGCGACATTGTATCCGACCTCCGAAACCTTCTTTCCGTCAACCGAATATATAAGATCTCCGATTTTAATACCTGCTTTGTCTGCAGGACCGTCTTTGTATACCTTGTATATTTCAATTGCATTTTCAGAAGCATTATATCCTGTGATCACACCTATCCCTGTAGACTTATCATTCAACTGGTCTGTATATGCTTTATACTCCTCTGCTGTGTAATAGGAACCGTATCTGTCACCGGTACCGTAAATATATCCCTTTATAAGTCCATTGGCAATATCTTCCTCGGTGAAATCGTATATAAAGTGTTCCTTATATATCTGATTTATCTCATTCAACTTTGCATTTGAAATGCCGTTTGACAAAAGACTGTTTATTTCCCTTTTGTACATCTGTCCTACAGCAAGATACGTTATCTGAAAAACGAGCACCGCTGTAAGTATCATAAGAACTGCGGCATAAAAATACGAAATCGTACGGTTCTTTTTTTTCACCGTGCGAACTTCCGTTTCAGAAAAATCCGCAGCGCTGTCAACGTTGCTTTCCGAACTGCCGGAATATGAGTTTTCGGAAAGATCATCGTTTATATTCTCTTTTTCGTCCATAAAAACCTTTTTCCTTTTTTCTTATTACAAACCATTCGGGCAAGCTTACGCCTGCCCGTATTGTTATTTTATGCAAAACACTCAGAAATAACGCTTAAGTTTCTTGAAAAGTGTCGGGAAAAAGTCTTCAGGATCAACGTAATCACCGCTTTTATTGATTACGCAGAAATGCAGATGATTACCTGTAGATTGACCCGTGGTTCCAACCTTTGCAATGATCTTGCCCTGAGCTACACGGTCGCCCACACTTACAAGAAGCTTTGAAGCATGTGCATAAAGTGTTTTATATCCATTGTCATGGAGTATTACAACATAGTTTCCGAATTGGCTGTGGCGTTTCGAAATAAGCACTGTACCGTCATCAACAGCATATATATTGTTTCCTGCCGCCAGTGCCAGATCTATACCGTTATGATATTTAGATTTACCGCTTCCAAACGGATCGGGACGCCAACCGAACGGACTCGTCCATTTGCCAAGGTTATAATCGACAGGCCACTGCCATTCGCCGTCTTTGACAATACCCGAAGACGATGATGAAGAACCGCCGCTTCCGCCGCCATTCTGTTGCTGCTGTTGCTGTTTAAGCTCCTCTTCAGCACGCTTCTGATCCTCGTACTGTTTTTCAAGCTCTTCTTTTGTCAGCACCTGATTGTTTTTCTTGTCAACCAACGCCTGGATATCATCAAGCAGATCTTCTTCCGCCTTTTTCATTTCGTTTTCGAGTGCAAGGGCTTTATCTTCATCCTTTTTCAGCTGAATGATGTAGTCGTTTGCCTCCTCCGATAACACATCAACGGTCTTTTTTGTTTCATCAAGCGATGCCATATTCTCTACATTCATCGCTTGCATTTTTTCAAGATCGCTCACCTGTGTTTTATATGTAGCAAGCAGGTTTTCGGTGCTTTCAAGCAAATATTTCTCATAATCAAGTATACTTCCGATATACTGGATATTGAGTATGAAATCCGAAATTGAACGTGAAGTCAGAAGTATCTCAATATACTTCAATTTTGTCGAGCCTTGCTCATAGTTATTTCTGAAAAATTCAATGAACAAAGCTTCTTTTTCTTCAAGCTCAGCCTTGGTAGAACCGATCATTTCGGTTTTCAGAGCAATATCTTCAGTACACTGTCTTACGATATTCTCAGTGGTTAATATCTCTTCTATGAGATACTCAATCTGAAGGTCGAGAAGAAGCTTCAACTCTTCCACTTCAGCAGTTTCCTTTTCTATCTGCGCAAGCTTTTCTGCAATCTCCTTTTGTTTATTACGGATGTCATTTCTGTTTCCGTTCAAGCGGTTGATCTCAGCCTGCGTGTTTGCTATCTGCGAATTTATATTGTTAATATCGCTTTGCGAGATCTTCTTTGCATTTGCGGTAATCATGCCCGAAAAGATCATAAGCACAGCAAGCGATACGGCAGATATCTTTTTTAAAGTTCCTTTCATAAATTCTCCTCTTTGAATTTATATCACACTTTGACTTTTCTTGAAAGCGTGATCTTGCATCCGACATAACACGTAAGAATTGCTATAAGCAAATATCCGAGCAACGTAGGAAGCCATATTTCGGAGAAAGGTGCGATACTTATAAACGAAGCCACTTCCTGTCCCGAATTGACGAGCATACTGCATAAATAGCCGTACAAGCCATACTGCAAGCCGTATGCTACAGCAGTTGAAATAAGACCTATGAATATAGATTCAAGTATGAACGGAAAAGATATGAAGAAGCTTGTAGCACCGACATATCTCATAACAAGCACTTCTTTTTCCCTTGTGGAAATTGCCATGCTTATTGTAAAACCGATTATTACCAACGAAACGAAGATAAGTGCGATCATAAAGCCTACAAAAATTATCATTACAGTATCTTTAAGGTTCTGCAAGGTCTGTGCAGCATCTGCAGCATCCTTAACGCTTCTTATTCCGTCAATTGCGGAGAGTCTGTCACGAAGTTCCGTTATACCGTTTATATCCTTGTATACGACCTTAAATGCGTCTGACAAGGGATTCTGGTCACGCACAGATACGCTTTCGTCAGCTGTACTGCCCGTCGAAGGCACCGTAACAGCATCTGTTGAATCTTGTGCCGTGCTCTCGCTTTCGGTTTGTGAATCTGTAACAGCATCGGTATCGGAAGATATCTCATTGTCTGATGTATCTGCAGAAACAAGCGAGAGAATATCATCTGTTTTTTCGTACTCTTCCAAAGCCTCGCCATCAAACTCGATGCTCTCAAGTGTATCGATGTCAGTTATTTCGGAATTGTATGTAACGTCCAATTCAATAGGTGTACCGTCTGCCGATACGGTGATCTTCAAATCAAAGCTTTCGCTTGTAATATTACCGTTTTCATCGATGATAACCGTAGCATATCCCGAAACATCGGGCTCCCCTGCTATGGGAATAATGCTTGAAAGATCAAATGCACTGATTATAGATTCAGGTAAGATCCCTTCTGCTGTAACTGTATAACCGCCGTCCTTTTTAAGCGCATTGTAAGTTGAAAAATCAGCTAACCATGCCATTTTGTTAAGCTCAGCGAGTTCAAGAGAATTAAACTCATAAGAAGTGAACTCGCAATAACACGACACTAAACCGTAAACATACAGCGTACCGTCTTTATAATACTTTGCATCAGCAAGCTGATCGGCTACACGGCTTTCCATGAGGAACTGTATACCGTCATCGGAAATAAGCTTTTCCACACCGTCGATACGTATCTCTTCGTCGAACATTTTCATAACGACAGCCGACTTATAAGTGTATCTTTTGTAGTTTTCCCTTTTCGCAATAGCATCAGCAACAAGCTTCTTTCCGTCTTGCGAAACATTTTCATCAGGTGTTTCTGGACCAACGGGAACCGTTGTATCAGCTTTATCGGTTAAAGATGGATTTGTTTTTTCGAAATATTCAAGTATCTGAGGAAAAGCGGCATATTGCTTTATCTGCTCTTTAAACGCTTCTTCCTTCGATATAAATGTTATGCTTTCGACATTATTAAGATTTTTGATCGCAGCTTCGATCTCTTTTTCACGGCCTTCTTCCAGATCGTAATCGCACATGCACACGATTTCATTAAGACCGTCAAGCTCATTAAGATTGACATATATGTTGTAAACAAGAAGTCCGAAGCATCCTGTAACAAGCAAACATAGGGAAAGTGTCAGCACAGAGGCAACAGTCATGAATCCGTTTCTGACAAGACTGTGTAAGCTTCTCTGCGTGAGATATTTAAAACTATACTTTCTCATTGAACATACCCCCTATTCTGTCTTCGGTAATAACACCGTCACTTATAACAACAACACGCTTCTGGAAATAGTCAACAAGATTTTTGTCATGCGTAATGACAATTACAGTCCTGCCGCCCTGATTGAGCTGGATAAGCAGATTCATGATATCAAGACTCATCTTCGGGTCGACATTCGCCGTAGGCTCATCTGCAATTATAATTTTGGGATTGTTCGCCAAAGCACGTGCAAGAGAAACTCTCTGCTGTTCACCGCCTGAAAGTTCAGTCGGGAAATTATCCGCACGGTCACTAAGTCCCAAAAGCGTCAGAAGCTTGGGAACACGTTTTTTAATCGAGCTGTTAGGTTCACCGATGGCACGCATCGCAAAAGCAACATTTTCGTAAACAGTACTCTTTTCAAAAAGCTTGAAATCCTGGAAAACAACGCCTAAATTGCGTCTGTAATAAGGAACTTTTCGGCTTTTAAGAGAATTAAGATCATAGTCATCGACCTCAATTGAGCCTTCTGTAGGCTCTTCCTCACGGAGCAACAGCTTCAAAAGCGTTGATTTTCCGGCGCCTGAATGACCGACAATGAAAACAAAACTTTCATCTTCAATAGTCAGGTTAATATTCTGAAGCGCAACAGTCTTACCGTCGTAAACCTTTGTAACATTATTGAATTTTATCATACTACCTTCCTTGGTAAGGGAAGATCAGAATTTTGCAGGTTTGCTTGTAAGATACTTCTGAACCATGAGCGCAACTTTAAACGTAATTGCATGTTCAAACTCACGCAGGTCAAGTCCTGTTATCTTTCTGATCTTATCAAGTCTGTAAACGAGTGTATTTCTGTGTACAAAAAGCTTTCTCGATGTTTCGGAAACATTCAGATTGTTCTCGAAAAATGCCTGGATTGTCATAAGCGTTTCACGGTCAATACTTTCTATCGAGCCTTTTTTGAACACCTCATTGAGGAACATTTCGCAAAGAGTTGTGGGAAGCTGATATATAAGTCTTCCTATACCGAGATTTTCATAAGCTATGATATTTTTTTCAGTATCGAAAACCTTTCCGACTTCAAGTGCCACCTGTGCTTCCTTGTAAGAACGTGCAAGATCCTTAACATTATCCGCCGCAGTACCGATACCTATTGCAACCTTTGCAAAAAATTCAGATGATATCATATCATATATGGATTTTGCAAGTTTTGAAACTTCAGAAGATTCATACCCTGGCTTCATTTCTTTTACAAGCACGATATCACGCTCACCTACGCTGATAACAAAATCCTTGTTTTTATCGGGATACATGCTTGCGATCATATCAAACGGAACAGCATCCGTTGTTGAGAGGAATTTTATAAGAATTACAACACGGGTTACTTCGGTTGAAAAATGAAGTTCCTTGGATTTTATGTAAATGTCACTCGGCAAAATATTGTCGAGAATTATATTTTTTATAAAAGACGCCTTATCATATTTTTCGTCATAAAGGTTTTTAATGTTGGTAAGAGAAATGGCAAGTATCGACGAAATTCTGTCAGACATCTTATCTTCGCCTTCGACAAAAACGATATATTCCGCTTTTGTTGAATTTTCAATGGGGCGGTATGTATACCCCTTTGAGTAAACAACATCGGCGGTGTAAGCAAGTTCATCCTTTATTCCCTGCCTTGTCTCACCTATTTTAGTAAGATCCGAACACGATATGATCACGCCATTATCATCGATAACACCGATCACACGATCAACTGCATCCTTCATTTGATGAATTATGCTTTGAAATAATCTGTTCGACATATACACCTCCGCAAATAACGATTGAATTGACGGTACTCTTTACAGTACACATCTTATATTTTAAACTATTTTTTGTAACATTTCAACATAGAATTAAAAATTTTATATAAATTTTTCCGTCTTTTTCGTCATAATTTATAAAAGATTGTACAAAAGCACGATTTACAGATCAAATTCATAAATCAGACAGGATAATACGAACAAAGGAGCTGTTTCGCACCTCAATATCCTTTTTCCGAGAGTTACGGGCTGTGCACCGAATTTTACAGCCATTTTCGCTTCGTCGGATGTATATCCGCCCTCAGGTCCGATAAAAACAGATATTTCTGTGCAGTTTTTATCATTTACCGCCTCTTTTATTGACAGTGATCTTTCAAGCTCATAGCAAAACAGCTTCTGACCTTCGGCGTTTTTAAGCGCCGTCATCATATCAACAGGCGGAAAAACATTAGGTACTATTCCTCTTCCGCTTTGTTTTGCGGCAGATTCCGCAATTTTTGCAAAGCGTTCAACCTTTCGGCAGCAGTCCTTGCCGTCATATTTCACAATACATCTTTTACTGTTGACAAGCGTGATATCGTGAACACCGATCTCAGTTGCTTTTTGTATTATAAGATCGAGCTTATCACCTTTTGCAAGCGACTGGTAAAGATGTATCTTCACAGCAGGTTCAGATGCGGAAATGTTCATATCCGTGATCTTTGCTGTGACCGCATCGGGAGAAATCGTCAGTATCTCACACGTATACTCACGCATTTCCTCATCACAAACGGTTATGATATCACCCGGACGTGAGCGAAGCGAAACACCGATATGAACACAATCGTCGCCTTTTATCGTGACTGTATCAGATACTATATCTTTTGAAGATACAAAGAATCTCATTTCTCTTCGGCGTCAGTTTCGGGAATAACGATGGCAAGAAAATGACAATCCTCACCGCCTATTGCAACCATGCCGTGAGGCCATTTTGAATTAAGGTAGATACAGTCACCCTCGTTCAGTATTTCCACCTTATCGTTTATCACCATTTTAAGCGTGCCCTTGGTTATCATATCAAATTCATGACCGTCATGAACGCACATATGAATGGGGGCATCGACTGCATCCTCACTGAACGGTACTCTTACCGTAAACGGCTCGATCTTTCTGTCGCTGAACATATACGCCATATTCTGATAATCAAATCCGTGACGTCTTTCAACGGGAAGACCGTTGCCTTTCTTAGTTACTGTATAAACGGAAAGCTTGGGCGCTTCACCCATTATAAGGTCTGTAAGGTCAACTCTCAGTCTTTGTGCAGCCTTGCACAAAAACGAGATAGACATATCTCTCATACCACTTTCACACTGTATGTATTCTTCTTCAGTTGTATCTGTAAATTTAGCCATGTCGGCAGTTGTAAAACCGAGAATATCACGTAAATCGGCAAGTCTTTCGCCTATTTGTTTGAGATTGGATATTTCCATATTTACCTCCTTAAAAAATGACATATTTTTCTTATGTTATTATACCACACGCCGCACTTTTTGTAAAGTATAATTTGTTAAAAATGTATATGTTAAGCACAATAAAATATAAAAATGAGTCCGATTTACTGTCGGACTCACCAAAATTTTAAAAAAATCATATTTTAACACCGTACTTTTGTGTGTACTTTTCAAAAAAAGCAATAATGAACACAAGAATAAGTGCTTCAACAGGAAGCATTATGAGGTTTTTTATAAGTCGTGCGGGAAGAAGCGCAATAAAAGTATCTCCGTAAAGAACACTGCAGCAAAACGTATTGAGAATTATGTTACACACAAATGTATCAAGGGCCTTTGCAAGAATAATTCGCCACGTGGGAAGCTTTCCGTTTTTTGCATGTTCTCTGTTTAAAACAAGACCGTAGAAAAATCCGCTTATAAGTGCCGTCACTGTAAAACCCGGAAAAAGCATGCCGCCTGCAGGGTTTACCATATATCCTACAATATCTGCAGAAGCACCGAATGCCATGCCTGTAGCAGGTCCGTACAAGTATCCGCACAGCGCAATAAAGATAAACGTAAACGTAATTTTCATTTCCTGGATCGGCATTATCTCAACAAGCGATACAACGCCGGCAAGTGACAAAAGCAAAGCGCACATTACAAGCTTCATTGTACGTTTGCGAGGTGAAAGAGTTTCCTCCTTGCGCATCTCATCTCCCAGCTTAACCGTAAATGCAATTATGAGAACTATTATTCCGACAATTCCAAGTCCCCAGAAAAGCACAAATCTTTCCGGACTTGTAGGTTTAACGGCGGCAAATGTGAGGGAGGTTCCCTTGACGATCGCATAGGAAACTGCACGCACGGCAAGCGTTATAAACTGCATTATCAAAAGGACGATGCCGCACATAAAAAGTCTGTGATTGTTTTTGAATTTCAACATTTTGGTTTTTCCTTCCCAACAGATGGAAATTCCCGTAGAAGTAAAAAACGGGCGAGCGCAAAGCTCCCCCGTAGATCTACATCAATATGTTCAGCGGGATGCGGATATAAAACCGCAGCCCATCGGCAATTCGTCCGGCAGACAACTCCCCGTCCTGCCGACACTGCGGAAAATTCCGCATACGCTTTATATCCTACTCTGTTTAAGTATATTCTATCACTACGATTTGGCAAATTCCATTGGCATATTAACTATTTTTTCAAAGCTTCAAATGTCAATTTTTCATCAAATTACACATATTTTGTGTGAATTTTCATAAATATGCGAGTTTTTTGTTTTCACATCATACACAATTCAGTATTGAAATAACTGCACTGTTATTGTATAATTTTTAAAATATTTGTTTTGGAGTATATATGGTATTTTCAAGTCTTGAATTTTTATTTTTATACCTGCCTATTACCTTGGCCGGGTACTTCCTCGTTCCGAAAAAGATAAAAAACATATGGCTTTTGCTCATAAGCCTTGTATTTTACGGCTGGGGCGAGCCTGTGTATATATCACTTATGGTATTTACCATTATCGTGGATTACATATGCGGATATTTTGTCGATAAATATCGGGATAACCGAAAAAAAGCAAAAACCGTTTTGGTTATCAGCGTAATAATCAATCTTCTCATTCTCGGATTTTTCAAATATTACGATTTTATAGTCGGAAGTATACTGAATCTGATTCCCGGAGTTAATATTCCCCTACTCGGTTTAGGACTTCCTATCGGCATTTCATTCTATACATTTCAAGCGATGTCCTACGTCATCGATGTTTACAGAGGAGATGCGAGCGTTCAGAAAAAAATCACTTATTTCGGTGCTTACGTAACACTGTTTCCTCAGCTTATCGCAGGCCCTATAGTAAGATACAAGGATGTTGACGATCAGCTTAACGAGCGTTTTGAGTCGATCGATATGTTTGCCTCCGGTATCAGGACCTTTACTGCAGGTCTTGCCAAAAAGATCGTTTTTGCAAACGCAATAGGCGAAGTATGGAATTACTTCCGTGATATTCCTACAGACGAGCGTTCAGTGATCGCCGCATGGTTTGGTATAATCTGCTATTCGTTACAGCTTTACTTCGATTTTTCCGCATATTCCGATATGGCAATAGGTCTTGGCAAGATGCTCGGCTTTACATTTCTTGAAAACTTCAATTATCCTTATATCTCCAAAAGCATTACGGAATTCTGGCGCAGATGGCATATGTCACTGTCAACATGGTTCAGGGATAATGTTTACTTCCCGCTCGGAGGTTCAAGAAAAGGTAAATTCAAAACGTACAGAAATCTGCTTATCGTTTGGCTTCTCACAGGTATATGGCACGGTGCATACTGGAACTACATACTGTGGGGTTTATATTACGGCATAATACTTATGCTTGAAAAAGGATTCTTGCTCAAATGGCTTGAAAAGATACCTGCCTTTTTCAGACATTTATATACACTTATAATCGTTTTGTTCGGTTGGGTGCTGTTTGTTTTTGAGGATATAGGTGCAGGATTTGAGTACATAAAAAACATGTTCGGCATAAACGGCGCAGGACTTTTAACAGCATCCGATGCATATGAGATAACAAGAAATCTTGTATTTGTTGCAATTTTATGTGTTGCATGTACTCCTCTTCCGAAAAAGCTTTTCTATAAACTTTACTTCAACGAGGGAAAATTCGGCACGGTATACAGATACGCTGTTCCCGTTGTTGCAACGGTGTTTTTGACAGTCAGCATAGCATATCTCGTTGACTCAAGCTTCAACCCGTTCTTATACTTCAGATTCTAAAAGGAGGCAGTTATGAGTGAAATGAAAAAGCCTGAAGCTGAAATATTACTCGAAAAACAGCTTGAATTGGCTTCAAAATCGAAAAAATCAAATATTATAACAGTAATCATCTTTTTAGCTGTCATCTTCATTGTTACGGTTCTTTTCTGGATAATCCCTGACAATGCATATTCAGGCGAAGAAAAAAGAGCTTTAAAACAGCTCCCTGAAATAACACTCGAAAGATTTGCTGGCGATTTTAAGCAGGACATCAAAGAAATATTCATGACATACGAAGAAAAGCAGGCATCAAAAGAACAGCGCGAAGTTTTCGCAGATGAAATTGCAGAATACTATGCAGACCAATTTCCTGCCAGAAATGCCATGCGTGCACTTAAAGGATATACCGAGGCTCTGCTTTGCAAACAGGAATCAAACGGAATTATAATATCTGACGGTATGCTCATAAATCCCGATACAATAACGGGAACGACTGAGGATGAAAACGGTATCGTACGTGACAGAAACACGGAAGATGCCGTAAAAAACATCAACAAAAATATCGGTTATATTAATTATCTGAGCAAGATGCTTTCTGCATCTGACAAATCCGTATATACTGCAATTGCAGGCAGAACCGTTGATGTTCACAAAAATATTCTGCCATCGCTTTATCCGTCAGATGAAAATGATGCTTTCTGGAAAGCGTATAAAGAATCAGCTGAGAAGGCAGGTATCAATACAATTGATATACTTTCGCCTTTAAAATCGCATGCTGAAGGCGGTGAATACGTTTATTATAAGACTGACCACCACTGGACAACGCTCGGCGCATATTATGCTTATGCAGAAATAATGAAATCATTCGGTGAGGAGCCCTTGCCTATTGAAGCATTTACCAAAGAAATTGCAAGCGAGGACTTTTTGGGTACTGTATACGCAAAATCGGGAATTGCACCGTCCGGTGCTGACACAATGACATTCTTCCGTTTTGAAGGTGATGAAAGCTTCACAACAACCGTTCCCGTGGGTGAAGATATAACTGAGTATAAAGGATTTTACAACCGAAAATACTTAAATGAAGCCGATAAATACAGCGCATTTTTAGGTCATGACAACTTCACATTCGGCGGTAATAACCCTATAACACTCATCACCAAAGACGGTGAAGAAAACAGAGAAAAGCTTGTGCTTATAAAGGACAGCTTTGCGCACTCACTTGCACCTTTCCTTGCATATCATTACGACCTGGTAATACTTGATATGCGTTACTACATCCCTGACGGTACAATAAATAAAACAGTTTCACAGTATGCCGCAGAACAAAACGTATCAAAGGTACTTATTCTTTATAACATGGAAACATTCATGAATGACGAGTATCTGATGCGTGTAATGGGTTAAATTTAAAGGGACCGTAAATCGGTTAAAAGCGGAAGTGCATTGCACTCCCATACATAAAAAACATATG
>JBGVLZ010000054.1:0-22332 GCA_045124505.1 Eubacteriales bacterium | reverse complement strand
CTCCCCTACATAATAAATATTCAAAAGCACATGGGGCGACTCATTTTGTAAGTTATTTTCTTGAATGAGCCGCCCTTTGGTTTTTGATTAAATCAGAATTTGAGCTTTTCTGCAATATATGCCTTGAGCTCGGAAATGGGCAGACGAACCTGCTGCATTGTGTCACGGTCTCTTACTGTTACACAGCCGTCTTCTTTGGATTCGAAGTCGTATGTTATGCAGAAGGGAGTACCTATTTCATCTTCTCTGCGGTAACGCTTACCGATAGAGCCTGCATCGTCAAAGTCAACAGGGAACTCTTCAGCAAGCTGAGCATATACTTCAGCAGCTTCAGCTGAAAGCTTCTTTGAAAGGGGAAGAACCGCAGCCTTGAAGGGAGCGAGTGCGGGGTGAAGTCTTAAAACAACACGTGTGTCATTTTCAGCGATCTGTTCTTCGTCGTAAGCATCGCAAAGGAACGCAAGCGTTACTCTGTCAGCGCCGAGCGACGGTTCAACAACATAAGGAATATAATGCTCATTTGTTTCGGGATCAAAATATTCCATGCTCTGACCTGAGCAGTTCTGGTGCTGTGTCAAGTCAAAGTTTGTTCTGTCGGCAATACCCCAAAGCTCACCCCAGCCAAACGGGAACAAGAACTCAAAATCTGTTGTTGCGTTGGAGTAGTGTGAAAGCTCTTCTTTTGCATGGTCACGCATACGTGTGTTTTCTTCCTTGAGTCCGAGTGACTTCAGCCACTGACCGCAGAAGTCCTTCCAATATACAAACCACTGAAGGTCTTCGCCGGGCTTACAGAAGAATTCAAGCTCCATCTGTTCAAATTCTCTTGTTCTGAATATGAAGTTACCGGGTGTGATCTCATTTCTGAAGGATTTACCTACCTGTGCAATACCGAAGGGAAGCTTCTTTCTTGTTGTTCTTGCAACATTTTTGAAGTTTACAAAAATACCCTGTGCTGTTTCGGGACGGAGATAAAGCTCTGATGCGCTGTCTTCTGTAACACCCATGAATGTCTTGAACATGAGGTTGAATTTTCTTACATCTGTGAAATCGCAAGAGCCGCAGTCGGGGCACTTGATGCGGTTTTCTTTGATATAATCCGCAAGCTGTGCGTTTGTCCAACCGCCTACATTGATCTCAATACCGTTTTCAGCGGCATAATCCTCGATAAGCTTGTCTGCTCTGTGACGGGCACGGCAAACACGGCAGTCCATAAGCGGGTCAGTAAAGCCGCCTACGTGACCTGATGCCACCCATGTCTGGGGGTTCATAAGTATTGCGCTGTCAAGACCTACATTGTAGGGTGACATCTGCACAAATTTTTTCCACCAGGCTCTCTTTACGTTGTTCTTGAGCTCAACACCCAAAGGACCGTAGTCCCAAGCGTTTGCAAGACCGCCGTATATTTCAGAGCCTGCGAAAATATATCCTCTGTTTTTACAGAGTGCAACGATCTTTTCCATTGTCTTTTCATTATTGTTCATAATAAAAACCAATCCTTCTCTATATGTATTTTATTTATAACTTGAAAAAATATTGTGTACTGCGGAATATGTATACTCAAAATACTTTTTTTCGCCCTCTGTTTTGTATTCACCCGGTATTGTCAAAGTTTTTACGTTAAACAAAGTGTAATTTTTGAACATTTCAAGTATATTATTCGCATCGTTTTCATTGATGTCGGTTCTTCCGTCGGTGCTTGTCATTATCTTGTTAAGTCCGCCCATTGTTGCCAAAACGTCTTCATCGGAATAAGAAAAGCTCATATCGGCAATAGTCTTGAAGAAATTAATTGCTATTTCGCAACGCTTTTCCTCGCCATCCTTATGAAGGTGATAGCGCAGAAGGTGAGTTGATTTTTCTCCGTCAAGCTTCTGCATACCCTGCTTGAGGTCGATCGTGAACGGTGTTCCGGGCAGATTTATGATATTGCCGTTTTCATCGTACTCGTATTCGTAATCGTCAAGGGAAGTGCCGGGCATAAGCACCCTTTCTTCTTCATTGACATAGTACATATCGTATGGCACTTCATACATTATCCCGTTAGGATACATAAAGTCAATAACATCTCTTGCCATGTTTACCTGCATTTCTATGCAGTAATCAATGGAAAGGCTTATTATAGATGTTATAAGCTGTTTAAAGTAATCAATGGTGACGGTCTCATATGCTTCTCCGAGAGTGGTTACAACACCGTGAGATGTTACCTTTGTTGTTTTGGGTAAAGATGTTATAAGGAAATCTCCCGTTTCTTTGCTTGCGTGAACTATAATTATCGTATCTGCCGTGTAATGTCTTGAGTTTCTGACATAATCCTCAGCCGTTGCATTTGACGGAAGAAATACACGGTAATCATTGAAAATATTCGGTTGATAATCCGTGCCGATTAGAAGCATTGTAAAAGAATTTGCGTCTATATTAAGCGCAGGTGCTTTTTCGGGATCCTCATTCGGCTCATTACCCGGATTCTGTATTTCGGTTTCTTGTCCGTTTTCCTTCTCCGATGTGGCATCAAATCCGCTTGTCGCATCTTTAAGAAGCGGTGTTATGAGGAAACCGAGCGTTCCGAAAATTATAATGGAAACCGCAAATGCAATAGCGAAATTTTTTATTGACGGTAACATCATTTTCCTCCGTTTCCGAATTCAGTCTTATTATTATATTATATTTTATCGACAATTGCAATACCCAATTTAGCTTAAATCTTTAAATTAGTTTTAACAATAAGATAAAGAGATAAAGTTTGGCGGGTATCTTCTCGTTTTTTTACAATTTTTTAATCATTTTTAAGTCGTTTATGATATACTGATATAAAAGTTTATTTAAAGGGATTAATATGAGATATAATTTCAAAAGCAAATTTATTTCGCTGGTTGTTTTGATCGGTGTGATTTCTTCTGTTTTTTCTTCATGCGGTCTTCTGCAAAGTGAATACAGACCTGCCCTGTGGCAGATTACAGGACAAAACGGAGAAGAAATGTACATTATGGGTTCTATCCATATCGGCGATGAAAGCATGTATCCGTTTGATGAGCGGATAAATTCGTCATTTGAAAAGTGCGATTTTCTTGCGGTTGAATATGATGTTGTAAGTGCAGATGAGCGTGCCGATAATTGGACCGACAGCGAAAAAATAATGTATCTTGCACAGTATATGTATAAAGACGGTGACAATATCAAAAACCACCTCAGCAAGGAAACGTACAATACAGCAAGGGCGTATCTTATGCAAAAAAACGCTTACAGCGAGCAGATGGATCTGTTTGTTCCCGCTTTCTGGCAAAGCATCGTGAATTCTCTTGTGGTTGAGGATTCTGGATATAATGCCGAAATGGGCGTTGACAGAGTGCTTATAAAGCTTGCAAGAGAGGTCGGAAAGCAAGTTCTTGAAATCGAAAGCGAACAGTCACAGCTTGAAATGACTCTGTCATTTCAGGATATAGTCTATGACGATTCCATTTCCGAAATGATAAAATCGAAAGATACCGTTTCTATGCAGTATGCATATTTGATAGACCTTTGGAAGCGCGGACGGGATGACCTTATTGACCGCATGACAAACGGCTTGACGTTTCTTTATTCAGGCGATGAAAACGGAGAATATGCCGAAGCCTATGAAGAATATAACAACAAAATGATGACAGAGCGCAACATAACTATGGCTGATGTTGCTGACGGTTATATGAAAGACGGCAAACGTGTATTTTTCGTTGTGGGTGCGGCACATGTGTGCGGCGACGGCGGAATAATTGACTTGCTTGAAGAAAAAGGATATACAGTAAACAGGATGTAATATGGAATTTTTTAAGAGAATTTTTGACGGGATCACTATTGAAAAAACAGTACGAAGACTGCTTAGCTCATGGTTTTTTGCCTGCTTTATTTCAGCGGTGACTTCGAATGTACCGAAAGACGGTTTTTTGTATTTTGAAAAAACTTCTATTGCTTCGATAAGCTTTTTATCACATGCGTTTATCATATTTGCGCTGTTTTTGGCGCTGACAGTCTTATTTGCGTTTTTTGGAAATGAAAAGGCTGAAAGACTGATACTTTTACTTTCATTTTTACCTTACGCATTTTTATGTGCATCGGCTGAAGCGGATGCAATATGGGTAATGTTCGGTATATGCGCCGTGCTTTTCCTCATATGCAAATACACATTTTACGATACGGATGAAGTCATTGATTTTAAATTTCCCAAATGGGGAATGATAGCAACAGCCGGTATCTGTATATGTGTTTTTATAGGCTTTTTAGCCGTGCAGGCTGTCTGCCGTGTAAAAACTCAAAGCGCACCCTGCTTTGATTTCGGCATATTTTCACAGATGTACTATTATATGAAAGAAACATTACAGCCCTTGGTAACTTGCGAAAGGGCGGTTTTGCTTTCGCATTTCGATATACATGTGTCTCCGATTTATTATCTGTTTTTACCGATATTTGCGATAATTCCGAAGCCCGAAACGCTTGTTGTATGTCAGGCGTTGTTGCTCGCATCAGGCATAATTCCGCTTGTGCTTTTGTGCCGAAAGCTCTCACTTTCATATAAAGCGACGGCGCTTTTTACGGTATGTTATACATTTTACCCGACAGTTATGGGCGGATGCTATTACGATCTGCACGAAAATAAATTCCTGCTTCCCATAATGCTTTGGCTGTTTCTTTTCATTGAGAAAAATAAATGGTGGGGAATTATTACATTTTCAGTCCTTACACTGCTTGTTAAAGAAGATGCCCCTGTTTATATTGCATTTGTTGCGATATATCTGTTCCTTTCCAAAAGGGACTATAAAAAAGGTGCTGTTCTTCTTTGTATGTCGCTTCTTTATTTTGCAGGTGTTGTTGCTTATCTTGAAACGTACGGTTATTCGGGCATTATGTCCAACAGATACAACAACTTCATATACGAAGACGATGGCGGACTTGTGTCTGTTATCAAATCTGTCCTGATAAGCCCTGCCAATGTCATAAGAGAGGTGCTTGATCCCGAAGCGGATTCCGTGGGCTCAAAATTAGGCTTTATGCTTTCTATGCTTACACCGCTTTGCTTCCTGCCTTTTGTCACAAAAAAGTATTCAAGATATATACTTTTAGGACCGTTTGTGCTTGTAAATCTCATGCCTGATTATGTGTACCAGCACAGCCTTTATTTCCAGTATACCTACGGTTCCGGTGCGTGTTTATTCTATCTTGCAATTTTGAATTATTCTGAACTTTCTGAAAAATTCAAAAGAACCACCGCCGTCACAGCTTCGCTTGCATCTATGCTGTTTTTCTCGGGAACGATTGCGCATAAGCCGAATTATATTGATAATTATCTGACAAATAAAGAAAATCATGACTATGTGACAGAGGTTCTTGCTGAAATACCCGAGGAAGCATCTGTTGCGGCAAGCACAATGCTCGTTACACCGTGCTCACAACGGCGTGAAGTTTACAGTCTTGACGATTCCGATTATCAGAAATCGCCGACACACACGGAATACATCGTTCTTGATCTGAGATACAAATCAAACAGAGAAAAATACGCTGACACATATGAAAACAACGAAAGCTATCAACTTGTCGCATACAGAAATAACTGGGTTGCAGTGCTTCGTTGCTGTGATTGCGCAGAAGGTGCTTGCAATGGCTAATCCGTTTAAAAGACTGTTTGCCCCGAAAGAGGGAAGCCTGCGCTTCCGAGTAGAGATGGCTGAAAAAATATGCAAGCATCCGCTTAAATATATTACAAAACCGTCCGATAATATTGAAGACGGCGATATCATAATCGGCAAAGGCGGTATATGCTATATGAAAAACGGTGAATTTACCGTTACATCGCAGGAAAAAACGCTGTTCAGAACTGATATTGAACAGCTCGAAGCGTATGAGCTTATGTCGCTTGAAGGGGCAGTATGCAAAGGTCCCGACAAAGAAAATAACGGCGAATACAGAACTGTTACAGTATTTTATAAGTATTACAGAAAGTAAAATGTGAATAGGAGATAAAAAATGAAACTTGGAGTTCTTACTAATCTTTACGGTGACAAGCCTATAACAGAAGTTATTCCGTATCTTGCATCACTTGGCGTAGAAGCAGTGGAGCTTGGCTGCGGCGGCTATCCGGGGGATGCACATTGTTCGCCCGATAAGCTTCTTAACGATGACGGTGCATACAACGATTTTACAGCACTTCTTAAAAAATACAATATGACGGTATCTGCACTTTCCTGCCACGGAAACCCCGTGCATCCCAATAAAGAAATTGCAGATAAATTTCACAGCGATTTTGAAAAAACGGTGCTTCTTGCCGAAAAAATGGGCATAGATACAGTTATCACATTTTCAGGCTGTCCCGGTGACCATGACGGTGCAAAATACCCCAACTGGGTAACTTGCCCTTGGCCGGAGGACTTTTTGGCAATTCTTGATTATCAGTGGAATGATGTGCTTATTCCTTATTGGAAAAAGACATCGGAATTCTGCAAAGCGCACGGCGTTACAAAAATAGCATTTGAAATGCACCCCGGCTTCTGTGTATACAATACAGAAACACTTTTGAAGCTCCGTGCGGCTGTCGGTGACTGTATCGGTGCAAACTTCGATCCCTCGCACCTTATCTGGCAGGGAATGGATATCTGCGAAGCAATAAAGATGCTCAAGGGATGTATTTTCCACTTCCATGCAAAGGATACAAGAATAGACAAGGGTAATACAGCAAAGATCGGTGTGCTTGATACAAAGCACTACGGAGATGAGCTCAACCGTTCTTGGGTGTTCCGTGCTATCGGTTACGGTCATGATATGACGTATTGGAGAGATATTGTGTCGATGCTCCGTCTTTGCGGATATGACCACGTAATGTCAATTGAACACGAAGACAGCCTTATGACGGTTGACGAAGGGCTTGAAAAGGCAGTCGAGTTTTTGAAGCAGGCAATTATTTCCGCACCCAAACCGGGAACGATGTCCTGGGCGTAAGGAGTGTAAATATGGATAAAAAACAGTACGGTCTTGATATAACCGACAAAAAAGACCTCGTTGGTATCTGCTATACGATGTGGTTCAATGCCGTTCACGGAAGCGGTACAGACCCCGTAACGCACGCACCCAATGTCACAGAACTTACGGAAAAATACGGCTGGAGCGAAGAGTACGGCTTCGGTAATGCTGAAGAGCAGCACAACGATATGTACAGCTTTCATTATTGGGCAGAGCCTGCGCAGGGCTACTACCGCAGCACAGACAAAGATGCCGCAAGACGAAATCTTACAATGCTTCAGAATGCAGGTGTTGATTTTCTGGTGCTTGATTTTACATTCGTTGAGGGTGCGGACTGCGCAAAGCATACAGGATTCTGGAACAGCCATGTTGAATATTCTACAATTACTCTGCTTGATACTATCGTTGAAATGCGAAATGAGGGTAAAAAGACACCTTATGTTGTAATGTGGCCGAATTCCGTTGATACATTTGATACATTCTATGAAAAGTTCTACGGTGTAGAAAAGTGGAAGGATTGCTTTGTTTATTGGAACGGTAAGCCGTTTATTCTGCATTGGCGTCATCGTGCTTGGGAAACTGATGAATTCATAACCCGCGGCATGTATGGCTTGCAGGGTAAAGTTACGGAAGGACAGTGGAGCTATCTTGAAGCAGATAACCGCCTGACGGTGGCTTATGATAAAGACGGAAATCCCGAACATATAGGGGTCTCCGTTGCAACACAGTCAACGTATATGTCCGATACAACGACAGCGCACGGCAGACAGGGCGGACGCTTCTGGAATTCGCAGTGGCAGACCGCATTCGAATACCACCCCAAAATGATAACATTAACGTGGTGGAACGAGTGGTGCGCACAGCTTTTCAATATCGGCGGTAAATATGTATTTACAGATAATTTCAATCAGGAATTCAGCCGTGATATTGAGCCTATGAAGGGCGGCCACGGCGACCTTTACTACCGCTGGCTTTGCGAATACATCCGTGCCTATAAAGCGCACGAAGAATGTCCCCGCTTGGTAGAAGAAGATTAAATATAAAAAACGGCTCATTTTGTGAATTGTTCACATTTTGAGCCGTTTTTGCTCACTTAAATCGAGTGCCTTTCATGGGACGACGCCTTGTCAAAGGAAACATCATTTACGCTTCGGCGCCCCGTCCGCACCCCCAACAGTTTGTGTAACAAACTGCCTGCGGACAAGGGGCGCAGATTTCCGCAGGAAATCTATTTTATCAACTTTCAAGTGAAACAGGTGAGTAGGGGACTACATCTTCGGCATCCCTCCTGAAACACATAGCGTATATAGGGAGGATTATAAAATAAAATAAACAAAAAAGCACGTTTTTGCGTGCTTTTTAATCATGCGGTTTCAAAATCAAATAATAACCTTTTCTTCCCGTTTATATCAATTCTGCGAATAGTTATTGAACAGAAAGCATTTGAATAAAACTCAAATGAACAATCATGGTTTGTGATTTTTTGAAATGCTTCAAGTGAAGGCTCATTTTCAATGGTGACTTCAATTTTGCATGGCACAGTACCTTTTTGTTTAAAATGAAGAATGTATTTTTTCATTTCTTCATCATCCGATATCATTCCGTCATATCCGTGGTGTCTGCTGTCGAAGATCACTATCTCTTTTTGGCATTTCGGACAAATCGCCTTTATCACATCAAATTGCATAAAAACGGGAGTTTCCGGGAAAGTTATCGGCTTTTTGAATATTCCCAATATTTTTATGTAGCTGTAAGGTTTGCCGTCAGAACCTACACCGCCGTAGAGTGAGTGAAAACCAATGTTCGGAATACTCTTTTCATATTCGCTTATAATATGCTTTTCATCGTCTGTATAATCCTTTTCCATTACAGAAAATGTATCACATCCGCAGGAGCATTTTAATGTAAATGAAAGAGAATTTCCCCTTTGCTTTGTGTTTATAGCATATTGTTTTAAATAATCAGGGACAGGAGTCATATAATTACCTCTTTTAATGATTGCATTGTACCGAAAAAATCAGATATCTTTGTAAAACCAAAGATTTGAGATTTCAAAAAAGTCATCATCTGAATTTATTTCTTTATATCCGATTTCACTTAATTCGGTTTGAATGTTATGTTTTTTATAAAAGACTTTGAGCTATCATTGATAGGTGCTCACTTTTGTTCTTCTGTGTCTCGTACCCAAAAACCTTCATAATAGTCTTTGTCATAAAAAATGATAATTTGAGAATCCCATAAATTGCTTTCATTTATTATTGTAACCACTTTGCAAAACGGCAAAGATGCAGGCTTTTGTTTTATAATTTCTTCTGTTTTATCAAGCCAAGTTTTGCAAAATGCAGTTTTTATTTTTGCACTTGTTTTAGGCGATGAGATGAACGGTCCGCAGGGAACGTGAAAATGTTCATAACTGCCGGTAATATCCATAAAAGGTTTAAACCTATCAATATTTTTGACAAGTGCCTTGAATCTTCTTTTTTGCCCTCGTTGCTTTTTGTATTTCATATGATTTACCGTCTTGCGAGATGATTTATATGTTGAATTTTTTATTAAACTCTTTAACCACGTATTTTATTGTACTGTCAATTTTGCCATCGCCAAAGCGTCTGATGTGATCGGGTATCTCTTTGTAATAAGCCTCTGCAATACCGCCTGAAATACACGCTTGGGTATCAGCATCTCCACCGAGGGATACTGCGTTTCTCACAGCACTTTCATAATCTTCAGATTCCAAAAAGGCAATTATTGCAGGCGGTACGCTGTAAGATGTACGGCTGTTGAATACGTGATTTTCTTTTATGGATGACAAGGGAACTGAAAGATTATATTTGAATGTCTTTTCCAAATACACCTTTATCTGCTCCTTGTTTTCCCCTTTCCGTGATAAGAAAATTGCGGCGGCAACAGCTTGCGCACCTTTTATCGCCTCGCGGTGGCTATGTGTCGAAAGACAGCTTGCCTTTGCTTGCAAAAGCGTTTGTTCAAGCGTGTCATAAGCATATCCGATGGGAATTACACGCATAGATGCACCGTTTGCGTAGCTGCGGTTGTTTCTTGCATACGGATTTTTCGCCCATTGTATAAACATATTTCCGAAGCCTGCGTGCGGATGATACGAATAATACTGCCTATATTGCAAAGCATACTCTTTTGCACGGCGGTGCACCCCCCATCTTGTTATGTCCGACGGTTCATTCAGTATTGCTTTGCACACAGCAGCTATCAGCACGCTGTCATCTGTAAACGTGCTTTCGCTTTTAAGTTCAAAATTATAATCTTTTGTGCAGTGAACCTCATAATATGAGCCTATAACATCGCCGTATATCGCCCCAAACATTTTCCGTCACCATCCTTTGGCTTTTGATTATAAAAGTGGAAATTATCCGCACTGTAAAATAAGCCAGACCTTGTCGAAATTCCGATTTTTTAAATCTTCTTTGCGGATATAAAAGTAAACATTTCCGCAGTCGCCGAACATCAGCTCGAATTCTTCCTCCTGTATATATGACATCTGAAAGAGCAATATCCATTCTGCAGCACACTTATTTATATCATTTTTAACATCTTCGGGAGTGTTTTGGTAGCTTTTGTGATCTCCGCAGTAAAGTCCTCTCGTTGTTCTTTCGCATTCTGTCAGCATTTCGCCTTGAACAAGATCAGCGTAACCGAGAAGCTTGTGACGCTCACTTTCAATTTCATAGCCTCTATTTTCAACAGCTTCATCATATTCATCCCAGTCACAGTCTATGTCGGAGTGACATTCAAGCTCCTCAAAGCTCGGATAGGAATCCTGTGAACTAAATGACAGACTGTATTCTTTAATACGGTATTCCTCTTTCAGATCCTCAGGCAGATCATAGGGGAGGAGTGAATTTGTATCTTCAAAATAATAAACACGTGCACAACCGTCATCATGCGGATCAAATCCCCATCGCATCGATTCCTGCTCATAGAAGAAAAGCAGAAGTCCTTTTGTAGGAAGCAATTTTTCTTTGTCATACACACTTACTTCCTCAAGATTTATCTGACAAAGGAATGAAAGCGGTCTGTTGCCTGTGTCACCGTCGTAATTTTCCGCTTCATATCTCGGCCATTCAAAGCCATTCGGAACGGCGGGCTTACCGCCAAACTTGCTTTTGCATACATCATCGTCATCGTTTGCGTCGTGTATGCTTGTTGCTATTTCGTTTTTTCTCAATTTGTTTAAGAGATCGTCTAAATCCGATATATTACTATTTGATTTTTCGTTAAATCCTTGCATTGTTAGATCCTTTCTTGAATGATTTGTGTTATATAAATCTACTATCTTATGAATAATACAGGTATAGTGTCAGCAATTTTTGCCACGGAGATCATATGCAGTGACATTTCTTCTCCTTCGGACGGTGTTTATGTATTATTCGCTTTTATTGTAAACACGTTCTTTTTTGCGCATCTGTTCATCAAGTATATCAGCTCCCTTTATAATATCAGGGTGAAGAAATGTGCTATAATATTCTCCCAAGGTAATATTTTGCAATATTTCATCGTCTATTTCCCACCAATAATCATGTCCTCTGCAAAGGTGTCCCAATCTCATTCCGCCGATAAAATAGTTATTGATTGCTTGTTTTATTACTGCAAGAGTTAATTTTTCATTGTAATAGTCAGATAGATCATGAATCGCGACACATCCAAGGTTGAAAGTGAACGAATAGCTTTCAGGCAAGTTGAACATTGATTTTTGCATTGCAATTGCGCAACCTACTTTTTTATCAGAGGAATAACGGTAAAACAATGCGCTTTTTCCGCTTCTCTTGAATCCGTAAGGCGTCAGGTCTTCATTTATTTTGAAAAGTATGTAATCGTATATTTCGGCTATATCCATTATACAAGTTCTCCCGTGGTTTCAAAATATCATTTTTGTATTGCGGTAAAAGGCTATTTTATTTGCTATTATCTCTGTAATTTAGCGGAATTGAATTGATTGGTGCTTTATAAACCTTTTTCTCTGAGATCGCTTACAAGTTCTGTATAAAAGGCGCGGACGTCAAAGTCATCTATGTTTTCACGGTTCAGATCTATCATATCTCCGTGAGATATTCCTCTTTTGCCCTCGGTGCGCAAAAGTGTATATTTCTCTCCCCAGGCAAACGATGACTCACCAACCAGACCGTCGTTTTCACCGTCGAAATTTTTGACATAACGGTAAGACAGATTGAGAGGGAATCTCCCTCCCTGCGGATTTTTCATAACTGAGCCAACGCTTTGGGCATATATTTCGCTCGGGAAAAACAACTGCTCATTCAGCTTTTTACAGGATTCTGCTGTAAGATCATTTACTGCTGCCAAGAAATCGGGCGATTCATCTCCGATTGCCCGAAATGTGGCATTGTATGTATTTGCAACCTTGTTTTTTACATTTTCAGGCATAGTGTACAAAAGCTTTTCTGCAAAAAGACATCCTCTGTGCGGTGTATTTACAGTTGTAAGGGAAGCTACGTAAGGCGCAAGACCAAACTCCGATATTGCATAACGGCAGTCAAGTCCGCCCTTTGAGTGAGCTATGATATTTACTTTTTCACAACCTGAACGCTCTATTATCAGCTTTATTTTGTAGGTCAGCTCCCGTGCGCTTTCCTTTACAGGCAGCGCCGATTGGTGCTGACCGTAATATATAGTTGCGCCGTGCAGTTTAAGTGTGTGCGGCACCCTGCCCCAATAATTGAATATGTTGCTGTCACGGAAAAAGATACCGTGAACGAGGAATATCGGATATTTTGTTTTACAGATAGAAGCTAAGGCAGGATCGTGAGAAACGGTTTCTTTCTCAATTTCAAATTCAACTTCATTTGAAGTAATACGTATTATTTTGGTAAGCACTGCTAAATTAAGTATCGGTATCATACCGCATAATGCACCGATCACACGCCACTTTATACCCATTTGAGTTGAGGTGAAATAAAGACACAGTATGCCGTTCCAAAACAGCAAAGCTGATGAAACTATACAATACAGTGCGCTGAATATAAGAATAGTATATGATTCCGGAACCACATAAAAAGCAAGTATAATATGCCACACTATCGATGGGATAAGAGAGAAGGCAAACAGCGTAAGCAGTACAGTGCCGTGATTACACAGTTTTATGCGAAGATTTTTTGTGCCCTGAGGTCTTATGCCGGGGAAAATATTCAGCATTATAAATAGAGGTACTATCAAGATAAGAAGAAGCGGAAAAGCTTTTACAAGTACAAAACTGTTGAGTGAAAAGCAAATCAGAACGAAATAAATTACATTAATAAAAGTTATATATCTATGCACAGACTCCTCCTTCGGGGATAGATGTTTCAACGATATTTTACTGCTTGCGTTTTTGCAACAGAATCCCCTAACCGTTTGCCATTATTAACTAAAACGATAATACATTCCAGCGGCGCTATTATGTAGGTAATGTTTCTCAAAATCAAACTGCTGAAAGGTGCTTTTCCTCCGATTTCGGAATTTTGTATCATCAAACCGCAGATCAGTTTACCCAAACTCCTTCTTCCGAATAAGCAATCTTTGAATAAGCAGTACAGGATCAACCATATAAATCCCAAGATGAACCCTGCGGAGGTAAACATTTTGATGCTCGGATAAAGAAAGTACCCAGGATCGCTTCCGGGACCATAGAATATTAGTGCCATAGCAATACCGAACATAATATTCCAATCAATTGCAAACGCAAAGAATCTTTGAATAAGAATTTTAAAGTCCATATTTTACCGCCTTTCATTTGATTACACTTTGTTATATAGCATTATACCACAAATTTGTAAGTTTTTCAACCGTTTTGCAAGTTCAAATCTGCCCAAATAGGATATACTTTGTCAATTGTGGGTTGATTATTGCTTTGCCGGTTCGAATCTGTCTAAAGGCCTTTACGTCTACGACTTTGCAAATAATTTTTGACCGGTAGTGCATTGTTTTATCTAAATCTTTACAATGCGGTGCCATGCCTGTACCCCCCACAGTTGACGAAGTCAACTGCCTGCAGGCAAATGGCGCAGATTTCCTACGGAAATCTATTTTTAAACTTTTAAGTGAAACATAGTACTACGGTGTGGCAGTCCGAATTTGTCCGTGAATTTGGTGCTGTGGGGAAGCTGTAAAAGTGAAGTTGCGGTTTTGCCGCAGTGATGTTGTGCTGATGCACAGTGAAGTATTGCGCCAAGGCGCAAAGTGATGTGATGAGTTCCGATCATCACGCGCAAAGCGCACATCACTTGCAAAGCAAACATCACGCATGAAGTGCACATCACGTTCCGCGTACACGGAACACATCGTTGAAAAAAGCCATTTGCTTTCGCAAACGGCTTTTTTCTGTGTCGTGTGTCCGATTTAGATGCAAAGCCATGTGTGGCTGATTTAGATGCACGGTGATTTTGCAGAGGGTAGACTAATCCCTTGGTGATGATGGGAGTTGCACTTTACCGCTATCTTCCGGGGCGCAACACCATGCTTGTAAACGAAGTCTATGTAAGAAACGGAATTAAAGACACAAGAACAATCGGCAAGAGTGTCAATATAGCAATCAACCATTTGCTTCCGTTAGATAGCTGAGTCTTGATTTGTGGTTTGAATTTTTTAACGGACTGTAAAATACTATGTGGCGCGTGATACAAAATAATGGTCTTGTTTTCGGTGTAGACAACGGCACGGCACTTTCGTTTGGGATCATATCTATATCTTGAAGGCAGATCAATAACATATTCTATTTTTGATATGCAATCCCATCCTATAAATCCTTCGTCGTAACGGATTCCGTCATCTGTTAAAACGCATACGATTTTTCCAAAATATCTTTTATTTAAAATTCTTAGTATCATCCATGGCAGAGAAAAGCAAAAGCATACCCATACCGATATCCAAACGCTTGATATCCATTCCTGCATATTGAATTTATTGAGTTGAATTGTAAATACAAGTATACAATACGGAACAAATAGCATCAATACATAGTGCATAAGAACGGGAATTGTAAAATACTGGCGTCTTACTTTTCTTCCGTCGATCTCGTTTGATTTGTTTTCTTTCATTTTGCGCTCTCTTTCGCCGTGTTTGTAGGCGATATCGCCTTCTTTTTCTTCATTATACCACAATTTTGTAAACATTTCAATTGCTTCGTTAGTTCAAATCTGTCCACAGTTTTGGTGCTGTGGGGAAACTGTAAAAGTGAAGTTGCGGCTTTGCCGCAGTGATGTTGTGCTGATGCACAGTGAAGTATTGCGCCAAGGCGCAAAGTGATGTGATGCGTTCCGATCATCACGCGCAAAGCGCACATCACTTGCAAAGCAAACATCACGCATGAAGTGCACATCACGTTCCGTGTACACGGAACACATCGTTGAAAAAAGCCATTTGCTTTCGCAAACGGCTTTTTTCTGGCTGGGATAGCTGGATTCGAACCAGCGTAATGCAAGAGTCAAAGTCTTGTGCCTTTACCGACTTGGCGATATCCCAATATTAAGTTACTGAAGTAGTATATCACAAAAAAGCCTTGAAGTCAATACCTTTGAAAATTATTTTTATTCCAATGCATTTTGATGCAGAATATTATTACCCTTGATTGAATACATATGAAGTGTAACTGTAAGGAGGAAATTGATCTATGTTTATCTACTCATTTAAAGCGTCAACCATACGTTTTTTTGCAATTATTGTTTTGAGTGTTGCGGCAATTATTACTCTTGTTGCCCTCATTCCCAAATATGAGCCTGCTTCTGTATACACAGAAAGCGAAAAGGTACACTACAGCAAAATAATTACAAATGAAGACAGGCGTAATTTTTTGTCACAGTTTGGCTGGAAAACGACAGAAGCACCGATTGATGAAGCGGAGGTTAAAATACCTGCAAAATTTGACACCGTTTATGAGTCGTACAATACACTACAAACAAAGCAGGGACTCAATCTTGCAAAATATAAAAACAAGGACGTTACACGGTACACATACGAAATAACGAATTATTCCGACTATGACGGTAAAGTCCTTGCAAATATAATAGTATACAAAAATAAGGTTATCGGCGGCGACATATGCTCAGCCGATGTCAACGGATTTCTCCACGGCTTTGAAAAAGACGTGACGCTCCCTTAAAAATCGATCTTCATTCCGTCGTAGCTCATAATAAATCCGTGAGGCTTTGCCATTTCCATGAATTTATCATATGTCAGATCACAGTCGGGTGCACGCAATCCGTTGTGGCTGAAATGGTGGCTTACAAATATCGTTTTTTTGTCAGCCGTACCTAAATTCAAAAGACGTTCCTTCACTTTAAGATTAGCAGGGAAACCCATGTGTCCCGTTTCGGCACTCTGATATCCCATTGTGCAGTCAAGAGAAATAAGGTCGCATCTCTTACCCGCAAGATATTCAAACGTCTTATCGATGAATATACCTGTGTCGTGACCGTAAAGCATACGCTTTCCGTCTTTTTCGATAAGGTATATATAAGCATCCTCATTTGCATGGAAAACAGACAAGGGAGTGACTGTATATCCGCCTATGTCCTGCGGAACGTACGGCTCAATATATGTGAAATCTACACTGTATTTGTCATATTTTTCTTTGAGTGCACGTGTAACGACAGATTCAACGGCACGGTTGCCGTAGGTGTGGAGCTTGTCGTCAAGCTGACCGTCAAAATAACAGTATCCGTATCCTCTGTACTGAAGATCAGCGGCATTACAATGGTCGGGATGTGAGTGAGTGAATATAATATTCTTTATTTTCCTAAGCTCAATGCCTGCTTTTTCCGATGAAATATGAACATCAGGAGAAAAGTCTATCATAAGCTCACCGTTGATAACGGCACCGCTTCTCATGCGGTATTCCTTGCCTCCGAGCGCCTTGGCTGTTTTACAAAATCTGCAATCGCAGAACATACCGGGTATTGCCTCGGCTGCTGCTGTTCCTAAATATAAAAGCTCCATATGACATCCCCCTTTCGCTATGGCGACATTATACATTGAATTCGCTGAAAAGTCAATATTTTTTTGTCATTGACCTGTTGTTTTTTTGAAAAAACAGGTCTTTTTTTACGTCTTGCACCGATTTTTTGACCTGTTGGAAAAAAATACTTTACATTTTACGGCAAGTGTTATATAATGCACTCAAAGGACGGTGAGTGTGTGAAGGTACGTATAGAAGAATCGGAAACCGATGAGATAGTTATACGCTGTAAAAAGCAGGACAGTACAGTATTCCGTCTTGCATATGAAATAGAAAATATTCTTTCACACGGAGAACTTTTGCTGACTATAGGGAGCAAAGAATACTATGTCTCAAAAGATGATATTTTATTTTTTGAAACCGATGGAGGGAGAATATTCGCACACACCGATGAAAATATGTACGAAACGGAACTTAAACTTTATGAGCTCGAAGAAAGGCTTCCGCCGTACTTTGTCAGAATATCGAAATCATGTATTGCGAATATCATGAAGATCGACAGCATAAACCGAAACATAACGGGTGCAAGCGAGATATCGTTTGTCAAAACGAATAAAATCGTATATTGCTCACGTTCATACTTGAAAATGCTGAAAGATAAAATTAAGGAAATGAGGTTATGAAAATGAAAAGAAAATACTTATGGCCGATAACACTTGTTGTGTGCGGTTTGCTTATGGTGTTTTTTGGTATCGCTTCTAATGTTGGATGGATAACAGTTCCGCTTTATAAAGTAGTAATTGCAATTCCGTTTGTTGCACATATCGTAGTGAAGGGAATTATCAGAAAAAGATTTTATACTATTCCGATACCGCTGGCGGTATTATTCTTACTGTTTGAAAAGCAAATTGCAAATGCGGCAGGTGTTGATGGCGGAAATCTTATATCAAACTGGATAGTTATAATTGCCGCGCTTTGTATCTTCATAGGTCTTGCATTAATCACGTTATTTTCCTCGAATGACAGAAAAAAAGAAAATGGGAATATCGCAGTTGCAAAAGATCATACAGGTGAAGATGAAAATGTCGATGTGTCAATAAACACTACAGGTCCATCGAAAGTATCAATAAACACTGCAGGCGCATCAGCTAAATATATAAACTGCCACGGCTTCGTACACGATACGGTTGAATGCGGAATGGGTGCATGTAAGATATTTTTTACCAATACCTCTGAATATAACGGAGGCGGTACGCTTAACCTCCGTGCCGATATAGGAAGCATAGTTGTATGCGTGCCTGCGGAATGGGATGTTGATGTAAATATTGACAATCATATGGGGTCTGTTAAGGTTGACGATAATACACCTATCGAGGGTGCAAAGAAGCTGAGGATCGTCGGTGAAAACAACATGGGTGCGATCCACGTTAAATTTAACTGAAAAAACTTGAAAAAAATTTAAAAATCTCCGAAAAAAATTGTAAAAAGGTATTGATTATTTGAAAAAAGTATGATATACTGTGACTTGTATTAAGTTCCTTTTACGGTGCTTTAAAATGTCAACAGCGTGATGCCCTCTCAGGTCACGTGTTGATGCACAAATTTTTTCAGGAGGTGAACGACTTGCCGAATATCAAGTCTGCAAAAAAGCGTGTTAAGGTAATCGAAAAGAAGACACTTCAGAACAAAATGTTCAAGTCTTCTCTCAAAACAGTTATAAAGAAGTATGATGCTGCTATCGCTGAAGGCGATAAGGCTAAGGCTTCCGAAGCTTACAAGGCTGCTGTTAAGAAGATTGACCAGGCAGTTGCTAAGGGTATCATCCACAAGAACGCAGCTGCAAGAAAAAAGAGCCAGTTTACTCTTAAGATCAACTCGCTTTAATCAAAACGCTTAATCAAAAAAATGTGCCGACATTCCGTCGGCACTTTTTTTGTTACGGATTGTTTGTATTTTTATAATGTTCAACGAGTTTATTGAATTGATCTACGTAACGAATGATTTTTGCTTCGTTTCCTTTGGTGTCAAGTATCGGTTTTCTTTTCCCCACGATGAGAGTGCTATGACTATCATTTTCATTTATTTCTGATCCAATTTCAATTTTCGCACAAAGCGCATAGCCTTCCAAATTAGGAAAATTTGCAACTATCCAAGCGACCTCCTCGGTGGTAAAAAGATTTGTGGGAAAATCAAAATGCGTGAGCTTTGGCATATCTCGAAGAAAGGTAAGACTGATGTTTTCTACCTTTTTTCCTGTGAAATTTAGGTATTCGATATTTGTGCCGGCAAGAGGTGCAAAACTGTCTATAACGGTTGTTCTGTATACGACTTCACCTAATTCAAAACGCATCAATGCGGGTGCTTTTTCAATTCCTGCAATACTGTGTAACTTGGAACTGTTGCTTATTGATAATGCTTTCAGTGAATAGTTTTCCGACATATCCCATAAGCTTGTCATGCCATGGTTTGAAAACATATCAAGAAATTCAAGATTTTTTAATTTTCCGAGAGCGGACCAATCAAAAACACCTCTGTTGTGATAAAAACGTATCGCTTTAAAACGAGAAGCATATTTGTCGATAAAATATTCAAATGTGTCTTGGTGTAATCCCATAACGGTGAGAGCATCGCTGTATCGATCATTACGGAGGGTATCGATATCTTCGAAAGTAAGTTTTTTTATCCCTCCATCCATATTTTGCCTATACAAGGACAATGTTTCGTACCTGTCACTTGTAAAAAGATCAAAGTTTTCAACTGTAAGCTTCATATTTGATCGTGCTCCTTTCACTTGTTGATGTTTTGTGGAAATCAGTACCAATTTACCACGGTTTGTCTGGGCATAAACTGTTCCAATAGTAATTGACCTTCGGGGCGGATATTTTTAACATGCATTCTTGACGGTATGGCTTTTTATCGGATGTCAGTTCACATTCAATTATTCTGGAATTGTAATCAATGTATTGATAAATAAATTCCAATTTATGTTTTCCGCTATTAATTGCACACAGTAATTCCTGAAGTGACAATTCAATTCTTACCGTTCTTTTGAAAATCGTATTTTTAAAAACGTATACGGTAACGTCATAAGCATTGCCGTCTTCTAAGGTGTATTCCACCTTGGAAAAATCAGTCTTGACAACATTTGATAAATTGCTTTCGGGGTGTTTTGATGAAATCCAAAATCCGTCAGGGAATTCAAAACCCAATATACCGTTTTCGAAATATGCCCGCTCAGCGACACAATCATGCAAAGATAAGTGTTTTTCGTTATGATCGCAATGAGAAAATTTCATGTCGGTTACACTACCTTTCATTACTGTATTTAAATTATATTTTCCAATCATCTAATAATTCTTGGAAATACGAGCGATCGTATTCTCCAAGCAAAGGCTCGATGTTAATTTGACTGAACCATCTATTGCGTTTTTGGCACCACTCAATAACATCATTCTGAACTTCATATTGCGGTGGCTCGATCAATGCAATAATTGCTCCGTTTGTTGAGGCATAGCCATCGATAAATCCAAATGCAAGGAGGTTGTTTTTTTCGTCCAATGGATAAGGACTTATAAAGGTGAAATGAAATTCTTTAGATGCTTTAACAAATTGCTGTCTTACTTTTTCAATTATATCTGTATTCATTTCGCATTCTCCTTCGCTGTGTTGATTGAGGCAATCAACATTCTGCGGATTGTGCCGCATTGATTATACAAGTCTTTTGCAATCTCGCGGTCAAGCAATTCGGATTTCACGAATAATTCAAGCCAATATTCCGTTTCGTAGCACTCCTTCAATGCAATTTGAAACTTGGCAACAAAATCGGCTTTGCTATGAGCATAATTCGCTTCGTGAATGTTGGCGCCGATGGAGGTTGACGAACGCTCCAACTGATTGACAAGAGAATAGTGACCTTTTATACTGTCACAAATTTTGATAACTTTTACAGCAAAATCGGTTGATAAATCCCGAAGCTTTGAATCTGCCATAGTAACACCGCCTTTCTGCCGTTATTATATCATAAATTCGATATTTTTTCAAGTGAAATATTCGGCTTGCGCCGAATGTGAAATAATTTCCTTGCGGAAATTGTGAAATATCTTCCGCCGCCTACGGCTTTGGTCGATGTGAAATGAAATTTGCCCACATTCGCGCCAGCGAATATTTCACATTTGCGGAGCAAATATTTCACAGCGAAGCTATTTCACTTGCCCGAAGGGCAAATTTCACTGAAAAAAGCCAAGTCTTACGACTTGGCTTTTTTCTTGGCAGGGGCACTAAGACTCGAACTCAGGACACGTGGTTTTGGAGACCACTGCTCTACCAACTGAGCTATACCCCTTTATAAAACAAAAATCGGAGATCCGACTTTTGTTTTTTTTATGGTGGGCCTTCAGGGACTCGAACCCCGGACCGACCGGTTATGAGCCGGTTGCTCTAACCAACTGAGCTAAAAGCCCAAGAGATATTGACATCTCTTGTCAACGGGAGATATTATATCACAGTTTTTTTGATTTGTCAATATATTTTTGCGAATTTCATTAAAAACTTTTTATACGGAAAGTATATTTTGTGAAATGATTATTCTTGACACACAGTTTTATACGTGATAAAATAATGTTGCGTATCGTTTTTTGCGGTATCTGTAAAATATCAAGATAAGAAAGTAAAATAAGATAATGAAGATTGAAAAATATAACACGCTTCCTGCTGATGCAATGAAAGTAAGAGATACCGTTTTTTGCAAGGAACAGGGACTGGTGGATGTTCCTGATGCCATTGATGACGTTGCAGTTCATTTTTTACTTTACAACGATGATATGATTCCTGTTGGCACGTGCCGCATTTTCAGAGAAGGGAATACATACATTCTCGGCAGACTTGCCGTTTTGAAAGAATACAGAGGGCAGGGACTCGGTTCACAAATAGTAGGTGCTGCCGAGGAATACGTCCGTTCTGTCGGCGGTGAATGCCTTATGCTTCATTCACAGTATTCCGCATTGCTTTTTTACAAAATACTCGGTTATTCGGAAGAAGGATTGCCTGATGAAGTGCAGGGATGTGCGCACATCTGGATGAAAAAGAATTTGAAAAAATAAATCCGATATTTATTCGGCGTAAACACGTGAGTATATCAGTTTTTCTTTTTATCAGATTGCTTGTAATATTCGTTGACAAGGCTTATATAACCTGATTTTTTCATATCCGAATAAGAAAAATTGAAGCGTGATTTATTTCTTTTGCCTGTTGCTATGTACCGTATGCAGTCTTGCATATACAAATCAATATCATGTAATGACTTGTCCGTGTTTATAATGGGAAAAAACCAGCGTGCCCAGGTCAGTTCATTTTCATCGGGGTTGCTGAAAAATTTTTCATTGAACCGTTTTATAAATACAGTCACTGCCTTGGACGGATCAACGTTATTT
>JBGVLZ010000053.1:0-2741 GCA_045124505.1 Eubacteriales bacterium | reverse complement strand
CCTGGGGAACGGGGAGACCGATCTTTGTCATTTCTGCAAGGTTTGCGCCTTTGCCGCCGAGGGTGTTACGCATTGAAGCGTCGCCTTCGGAGAACAAATAAACATACTTGTACATGGGTATCTACCTCCATAAATAATTATAAACATCGTTGGGAGATTTATTCTGCAATCAAGGCAGAATAATCCATCAATGATTATATCATACGATTTTTTAAATTTCCATATATTTTTAAGAAAATATAAACGAATTTTACCAAATGTTTTTAGTGACAATTAACATATATCGCTCTTTTACTTGAAAAACGGAGAAAACGGATTTATAATCATATCATTACAGAAAGGGGAGGTGCGTACCACGGAAAAATTCAGATATCAGATGCACGCTCATACTCTGCCGTGCAGTGCCTGCTCGGAAATGTTTGCCGAAGAGCTGGCGGAGAGCCTTTTTGAGGGCGGTTACAGCGGCTGTGTTATAACAAACCATTTTATAAACGGCAACACGGGAATTTACCGCAAGCTGCCTTGGGAAGAATTTGTTGAGGAATACGAGCGCAGTTATCTTGAGCTTAAGGAATACGGCGAAGAATACGGTCTGGATATTATTTTCGGCATCGAGGAGCACGTTGGCGGCGGTTTGGAGATTCTGTGCTACGGCATAACGCCCGAAATGCTGTATCAGCACCCCGAATTAAGAGAGAGAAACATTGAAATATGGTATAAAACATTAAAAGAATGCGGTGCACTCTGCATTCAGGCGCACCCGTTCAGGCAGATGCCGTATATTCCCGAACCGAAGGTGTTGCCGCTTGAGTTCATTGACGGCATTGAGGTTTTTAACGCCGATAACTATCCCGAGGATAACCAGGCGGCGGAGGAATTTGCGAAAGAGCACCCCGAGCTTATTCTTGTTTCGGGTGCGGATACGCACGAGGGAATAACGGCGTGCTTCGGCGGAATTGAAACAACAAGAAGAATCCGCGACGGAGCAGACCTTGTTGAAATACTGAAAAACAGAGAATACACATTGGTAAAGGAAGAGGAAGAAGACGAGTAAGTTTTTGAATTTTTCAGTTTTTACTTGACATTTACCTTAGGTGAAATATTAAGACAGCACCGAAAGGAGGTCGGTTCAGATGAGAATAAGGGAAGTAATTGAAAAAACAGGGCTGACCGACAGGGCTGTGAGATTTTATATAGATGAAGGTCTTGTGTTGCCTGATATTGAAGAATCCTACAGCGGCAGAAAAAGCATTGATTTTTCTGAAAAAGATGTTGAACGGCTTAATAACGTTGCATTGCTCCGCAAGGCGGGTTTTTCGGTTGCGGATATCAGAAGTATTATTGATGATAATTCAACCGCTAAAGATATTGTCAAAAATTTCATAGAGCAGACAGAAAAGAATATCTCACACGAAATCGAAATAGTTGAAAAACTCAAAGAAATTTCGTTTAATGATGAAGTGACACTTGAAAAAATATGCACTTCACTCTCCAAATCTGTTGAAGAAAAGCAGGTGCCGAGAGAGGATTTGAAACTGACTGCAACAGAGAAAATACTGAAAATAATTGCGATAATAATTGCAGGTTCTTTGTTTATCAACGCAGTTTGTTTTATGGTTGATTTTGCTCTGACAGTTTTTGACGTCAGGTATATTAAAATCTGGAACAACGTCATAAACCTGTTACTCTCGCCGCTTTATCTCGGGTGGGTTGCTGTTGCAATATTATCTGCAATTGTTATTTTCAAAAATATCGGCAAAGGGTTCAAACGAAAAACAAAAGGTTCAAATGCTGCCCTGATTATTCCTTCCGCTACAGGAACGGTTATAATGATTGCTGTTTCATTTTTCTTTGCATTTTGTTCAGTTACTCCGTTTTGTTCACGAACAACAGATCCCGAAGATTATCTCAAGCTTGACAAAGCTCTAACCGAATACGGTGTGTTTGATGTCACAGGCGATTTGTATCAGGTGTTTCCGAGAAGAATTCCGATTGATGCAAGGGTAAATCACGCTGACACCGTAAAATACTTTTATGAATACTGTCCTTGCTGGGATTGTGCTTACGGCACTTACGATATCTGCGCTGAATGGGTTCTTTCTGACGATGAATATAATCTTTTCAAAGATACGTTAAAGGACGATTTTATACTTGAAAACCGATTGGCTGAAATTTCGCATTTATATGAAAAGGAATGGGAAGGCGAATATTTTACGGAAGAAGCAATAAAAAACAGCGGCTATAAAGTTATTCGAAAAGGTAACTGGACTTTGATTTATTATAAAGGTTATGGACAGGTGGTTTTTTACTGCAATCCTCCCGTAGGTGATGACCCTGAAAACCGATGTGAAGATGACATAATGTATGAACAGGCAAAAAATGAATTTGACATAGAAAACTGGGACGGGCAAAGCGGACACCACGGAACAAGATATGATTTTTTGATATGCGCTTATAATGATAAGGAGCAAAAAGCGAGATATATTGCTTCTGCCTGCTGCGGCCATACAGACAGAAAAGGCGGACCGTATTATCTTTCGCTCGAATGGTAATTTAATAGTCTTGAAAAAAGCAAAAATATGATATATAATCGGTGTGGAATATCTGCACCGATTTTTATATTTTTACAGAAAAGGGAATTTGCTATGAATAAAATTACAAGCTTTACAGTTGACCACGATTTGCTGACAGAGGGCATCTACGTTTCGCGCATTGACGGTGATATCACCACTTATGATATG
>JBGVLZ010000052.1:0-2100 GCA_045124505.1 Eubacteriales bacterium | reverse complement strand
TCGGGAGCTGTTGCAGTTGCAGTTACAGGCTTTTTTTCGATTTTAAACGAGCCGAGTTCAACGTCGGTCAAAGCATAATACTTATCCGATTCTGCGGTTGAAACCTTAACGGTATATGTACCTGCATTTATGGCGTCGGTTGAAACCCCGTCTTTATAATATTTAACGTTTACAGCACCCATTCCCGTGATTTCGGGAGAAACATCAACGGCTGCATATTTTGCAGTACCGTCATAGACAAGATTTGCAGCTGCGGTGAATACAAACATATCTGCCGCAGCGTTTCTCTTGACGAGAGTATATTCAACGCTTGCCGTTGCACCGCCGACTGTTACGCTTGCGGTATAAGTGCCTGCAGTTTTGGGTGCAGAGCCGTCTGCGGTTGAATATGTAATTTCACCAACTGCAACCGAAGTGTCAACAAGATTGTTTTCAACAGTTGCTTCCTTAGCGGTTATACCGTCTGCATAAAGGTCGGCAGGGGCCAGAATTTTGAGCGTACTTTGAGGGTTCGGGCAATTTTCTCCGTTTGCGCAAACAGCAGTGATTGTGTTACCGCTTGCCGAATATATTAAAGAGTGAACAAGTGCAGTACCGCTGATTTCTTTTGTGTCGGTTGTGCCGCAGCCGTAATCGCACGAAGCAGTTTCCTGTGCATTTGTTCCGCACATTGCGTTGGACGACAGAGTATAGGTTGTGTATTTGTGTGTTACTGCTGAACCTTCTGTCAAACCACAGCTTGAGCAGGTTTTGGGTGCCTGACAGGTTGCAGGAGTCCATGTATGACCGGTAGCCGGTGTTTCTGTTTTTGTGCCGCTTGTTATATTGCCGCATACAAGGCAGTATTTATAGTTTGAAAGCCCCGGATATTCACACGTTGCCTTAACTTCCTTATGCTCAACGCTTATATTACTGCAGGTATGAGAATCGCTTGCGGATGTGTAGCAATCTGAAAACGGTGCATGGTTAGAAATAGGGGCATTGGAACCGCCGCCGCTGAAGGTTACGTTAATGCTTGCGCAGTTTTTGATTGTAGAGCCCTGACCATTGCCGTAGCCCGCAAAGCCGCCAAGCTGTCCATAATTATCAATTGAGCTTATTTTCGTGTTTTCCACACGGCAGTTTATGATTGTGCATTCTTGAGGATATCCGGTTATTGCGCCAATAGCGCCGTACATACCAAGGTGTTGGGAAGGTGCAAAGGTACTGTCTTTTATTATAAGGTTTTTTACTGTTCCCTCAAATTCACCGATTAAACCACTGACACACTCATTTGAAGCAACCTTATAAGCTACCTGTGTACAATATATTCCGCTGATATAATGACCGTTTCCGTCAATTATGCCTCTGTAATCTCTATTGTTGCCTGTACCGTAAAGAGGTCTCCAATCGTAGGTGTTGCCGCCGTTTGCATTGATAACAATATCCTGAAGAAGCACAGCGTTTAAATTATTTGTATTTTCGGCACGGGTGTTGTTTACGATATCAGCAAAACCGTAAAGCTCCTTGGCGTTGCGGATGGCATAATAGTCTTTGAACTGGCTCCAGTTACTTGAGGTCAAGCCTAACCTCGCATAGTTGCCGGACGAAATCTTTTGCGGTGTCACGGGTACGCCGTCATAGGGAGTCGGCGTTGCCGCAAAAGCCGTAAGGCTCAGCGGTGCCATTGACAGAAGCATTGCAACTGCAAGCAGTACGCTTATGATTTTGTGTGTTTTTTTCATAAAAATTGCCTCCTTTTTATGTGAATGCAAAATCGAATACAAATATCCATATTTCATTTTATCACACATATTTCCTGTTCGCAATTATAGATAATGTAAAAATTTATCTTTAAAATTTATGTAAAATAAATAATACAATGCCCCTGCAAGTTTTTGCAAGAGCATTGTATATCTGAAAACGAGTAAAAATATGTAAAAGCCGCCTTTTCAAATCAAAGGTGGCTTTCGACACATTATATTGATTATGTTGTCATAGAAACTATATATTTTCTTTAATAAGGGATTGAACGCCAACTTCTCTTGCAGCTTCCATCTTGAACTGATCAAGAGCGGCTCTTGCCTGAGGAACAACTGAATTATTCTTTGACATTTCGTT
>JBGVLZ010000051.1:0-24380 GCA_045124505.1 Eubacteriales bacterium | reverse complement strand
TTCAAATCAACTCCTCATCCACCACTATCGTGGTCCCCCTTCTCCCGCAGGAGAAGGCTTGGGTTCTGTGTAGCCACATCTGTGGCGGTAGGGCATCGCTTGCAAGTGTAAAATGCTTCGGTGGGCTTTCAGCCCAGCCAGTAATACGCCCTTATAGGGCTGAGCAAGCCACTGGCTAAGCCGGTGGTTATGACTTATTTTTTAAGATTGCCGATTATTGCATCGACACACTCTTCCGGCTTTAAAGCGGAGCAGTCAACGGTGATGTCTGCATATTTCTCATACAGCGGTGAACGCCTTTTAAAAAGCTGTTCAACGCTTTCGCCCTTTTTCATAACGACACCGCGTGTCTTTATGTTGGAAAGCCTTTCGTTAAGACTTGAAACAGGCACTTTGAGATACACAATAACGGAAATTTCAGAAAGATGCTTCATCCCATCATCCCCGTATACCGCACTTCCGCCTGTGGCGATTACCGTATTTTCGCATTCAAGAGAGGAAATAACGTCATTTTCAGCCTTTTTGAACTCTTCTTCTCCGTATTTTTCAATAAATTCGCAAAGACTCATGCCATGTTTACGCTGTATAAGCAGGTCTGTATCGACAAAATCCATAAGCATGGACTTTGCAAGCAGTACGCCAACCGTGCTTTTACCTGCGCCCGGCATACCGATAAGTGTGATATTCATATCAAAACTCCGTTACCGTTTCCTTCAGTCCGTGCTTTACTCTGTCCTCGACCTCACTGCGCTTTGCATCGTTGAATCTGTCAAGCGTACCGACGAGATATCCCGTAATTCTTCTTATTCTTTCAAATTTGGGACCGCCGTCATCCTCGCTTCTTCCGCACTGAGGACATTCATTGTCTATAATGCCTGTGTAACCGCACACGGGATCTCTGTCAACAGGATGGTTGATAGAGCCATAGCCGACACCGCTTTCCTTCATGCAACGGACAACAGCCTCAAATGCGTCAAGGTTTTCAAGAGGATTTCCATCAAGCTCAACATACGTAATATGTCCGCCGTTTGTAAGTGTGTGGTAAGGTGCTTCAAGCTTGATCTTATCAAATGCGGAAATTCCGTGATATACGGGAACATGGAAGGAGTTTGTATAGTAATCTCTGTCAGTAACTCCTGGAATAATTCCGTATTTTGCTTTGTCAATTCTGACAAATCTGCCCGAAAGTCCTTCCGCAGGCGTACCGATAAGCGAGAAATTGAGACCGTATTTCTTCGTTGCCTCGTCAGCCCTCTTTCTCATAAATCCGATAATTTCAAGGCCGAGATTCTGAGCGTCACGGCTTTCTCCGTGGTGCTTACCGATAAGTGCTTTAAGTGCTTCGGCAAGGCCTATAAAACCGATGGTAAGTGTACCGTGCTTCAGTATTTCACCGACAGTATCTGTAGGACCGAGCTTTTCGGAGTCAAGCCATACGCCCTGTCCCATAAGGAAGGGATAGTTGTATACCTTCTTCTGACTCTGAATCTTGAATCTGTCAAGGAGCTGATCGACAACAAGGCTTATCTTTCTGTCAAGCTCATCAAAGAATGTATCAACATTTCCGTGAGCATTGATCGCTATTCTGGGAAGGTTGATAGACGAGAAGCTGAGGTTTCCTCTGCCGGAAACGCTCTGTCTTGTTTTATCATAGTAGTTTGCAATAACTCTCGTGCGGCATCCCATGTAAGCAATTTCCGTGCTCTTGTCGCCTTCTTTGTAATACTGGAGGTTAAAGGGCGCATCAAGGAATGAGAAGTTGGGGAAAAGACGCTTAGCCGACACCTTGCAGGCAAGCTTGAAAAGGTCGTAGTTAGGATCTCCCGGCTCGTAGTTTTTGCCCTCTTTTACCTTGAATATCTGTATGGGGAAGATAGGTGTTTCGCCGTTGCCAAGACCTGCATCCGTTGCCAAAAGCAGATTTTTAACAACGAGTCTGCCCTCAGCCGATGTGTCTGTACCGTAGTTGATGGAGCTGAACGGCACCTGTGCGCCTGCACGGGAATTCATCGTGTTAAGGTTGTGAACAAGCGCTTCCATCGCCTGATATGTCGCTTTTTCAATTTCGGGAAGCGTTTCACGCTTTGCAAAGGCGGATATCTTCTTTGCTACAGCCTCACCGTACTTTTCTGTCAAGGCTTGTTCTTCAGCTGATGCATATACAATATCGTCGCCGAGTGTGGGAACTTTTCCTGTTTTTTCCTCTATTTCATCAAGTATAGCTTTTGTTGCATCTGCGGCATTTTCCTCGTTTCCGAGCAGCTCAATTGCCTTTTTGAGGTTTCTTGTGTAGAGCTTTTTGTAAGTCTTCTTTACGCCGTTTGCCATGGCATAGTCAAAATTCGGTATACTCTGACCGCCGTGCTGATCGTTCTGATTTGCCTGAATTGCAATACATGTCAAAGCCGCATAAGATGCTATATCATTCGGCTCTCTTAAATAACCGTGACCTGTTGAAAATCCGTTTTTGAACAGCTTTTCAATGTCTATCTGACAGCACGTTGTGGTAAGCGTGAAAAAGTCAAGGTCGTGTATATGTATATCGCCCTCGCGGTGAGCTGCGGAATGCTTCGGATCAAGCACAAACATCTCATAAAACTGCTTTGCGCCCTCAGAACCGTATTTCAGCATCGTGCCCATCGCCGTGTCAGCGTTGATATTTGCGTTTTCACGCATTCCGTCAACCTCACTTGACGATTTGAATGTGAGATTTTCGTATGTTTTCATGAGCTTCGTGTTCATTTCACGGAGCCTTGTTCTTTCCGCACGGTAGAGAATAAATTCCTTTGCCGTTCTTGCATGGCCGTTATCGATAAGGACTGTTTCGACCATGTCCTGTATGCGTTCAACCGTCGGCATAATTCCGAGTGTTTTTGATTCTTCCTCTATTCTTTCGGCAACCTCGCACGCAAGCTTCATAGCCGTGTAATAATCCTGACCGCCTATAACCTCTGCCGCCTTGTAAATTGCATTTGCTATCTTTTCGATATTGAACGGAACCTCACGTCCGTCCCTCTTTTTTATCATCGTTATCATTTTAATTTCCTTTCTTTCACCGAGTACTTGAAATATATTAAAAAGTGGTATATAATAAGAAAAAATGCACTTTTTCATACATATAGACAGTAAACGGATAAAGTGTATTTTTGTTCAATATATTGTTTCGGTATACCACACACCACCATATATAGTGTGTAAGTGACTACAATTATATATCAGAAAATACTAAAAGTCAAGTGAAGAGGACAAAAATTTTTCCGTCAAATTGTACGAATATAAAACTTCATTTTTATGAATTTTTGATATTGACTTTTTTCGTTTTTTCAATAGTGTCATAAAATTATTTTTGCCAAAAACACCATATTGAATATATTCAAAATCTGTGTGATGTTTTCTAAATATTGAAAATAAATTCACAGTTAAAATCAGTGTCTTGTATAAGGAATTTTAAAATGAGCAAAGAAAAAAATAACGGATTTTTACCTATAAATAAAGCGGAAGCCGAATCACTCGGCTGGGGTACACCCGATTTTGTATACGTATGCGGTGATGCATATGTTGACCATCCTTCATTCGGTGCGGCAATAATTTCCCGTGTGCTTGAAAGTGCGGGATTTACGGTTGCAATGCTCCCTCAGCCCGATTACAAAAGCTGTGAAGCGTTTAAGGAGTTCGGACGTCCCCGCCTCGGCTTTCTTGTAAGTGCAGGTAACATCGACTCAATGGTTGCGCATTATACAGCCGCAAAGAAAAAAAGAACAGATGACTATTATTCCCCCGGCGGTAAGGCAGGAAAACGCCCCGACCGTGCTGTTATCGTATACTGTAACAGGATACGTGAGGCTTACGGCGACGTGCCGATAATAATAGGCGGTCTTGAAGCGTCACTCCGCCGTTTTGCACATTATGACTATTGGGATGATAAGGTGCGCCGCAGTATTCTTGTTGACAGCCGTGCGGACATTCTGACATACGGAATGGGTGAAAATATACTTTTGAGAATTGCAAAGCTTCTCAACGACGGTGTCCCTGTCAAAAAAATACACGATGTAAGGGGTACAGCGTATCTTACAACGTATGACGATAAAATACATTTTGATTATGTAAAGGGTTATGAATACGAACAGTTAAAGACCGATAAAGCGCTTTATGCAAAGGCATTCGGTGAGCAGTATTCAGAATGTGACCACGTAAACGGCAAAGCTGTGACAGAATATTATGACGGCAAAATGCTCGTTGTAAATCCCCCGATGATGCCTTTGACACGTGAGGAGCTTGACCGTGTCTATTCACTTCCCTACATGCGTACATACCATCCGTCGTATGAAAAGGACGGCGGTGTGCCTGCCATTGAGGAGGTATCTTTGTCCGTTACCCACACAAGAGGGTGCTTCGGCGGCTGTAACTTCTGTGCGCTTGCATTCCACCAAGGGCGAAGCGTTGTGTCCCGCAGTATACAGTCCGTTGTAAGGGAAGCGGAGCTTATAACAAAAATGCCCAATTTCAAGGGGTATATACACGACGTCGGAGGGCCAACGGCAAACTTCCGCTACAGCTCATGCGACAAGCAGAAAACAAGCGGTATTTGTCCGAGGAGAAAGTGCTTGGCACCCACACCGTGCAAAAACCTCAAGGTAAGCCATACGGAGTATATCAAGCTTCTCGACGAGATCAAAAAGCTTCCCGGAGTTAAAAAAGTGTTTATCCGTTCAGGTATCAGATTTGACTATCTTATGCTTGACGAAAACGATGCGTTTTTCCGCCGTCTTGTGCGCGACCATGTAAGCGGTCAGCTCAAGGTCGCACCCGAGCATTGTTCGACAAACGTCTTGAACTGTATGGGCAAGCCCAATATTTCCGTATACGAAAAATTCAAGAAGAAGTATTTTGATTTATGCCGTGAATACGGAAAAGAACAGTATCTTGTACCGTATCTTATGTCAAGCCACCCCGGAAGCACGCTTGCCGACGCTGTTGAGCTTGCTGTCTATCTGAAAAAAAGCGGCTACGCACCTGAGCAAGTGCAGGACTTCTACCCCACCCCCGGTACTGTTTCGACAACGATGTTCTATACAGGCATAAATCCGCTGAACGGCAAGAGCGTTTATGTCCCACGCACATACGAGGAAAAGAAATTACAGCGTGCGCTTTTACAGTATAACCGCCCCGAAAACAGAAAAACGGTCATTGATGCACTTAAAAAATGCCACCGTGAGGATCTTATAGGCTTCTCCCCCGACTGCCTCGTGCGCCCGCTTAATCAATCCCAGAAGCCGCAGGCAAAAAATACTAAACCCCAAACAAAAAAGAGCACCGTTAAGCCCTTTAAAAAACAAACACAAAAAACGAAAAAAACACACAAATAAACAAAAACACATATATCGTACACAAGCGGCGATATATGTGTTTTACTTTGTATATTGGAATAGATTTCTTGCGGAAATCTGCGCCATTTGTCATGTTCAGTTCGCCAATGCAACAGCGTTTTGATATGCAAACTGCGGGAGGCGGACAAAGAGCGTCATTTCAAAGCGATTTAATATTATTCCCATTTCAAAATGTGATTGCAAAACTGCTCACAGACTTAATATTAAACACCTGCGATTTTTATACTATCTGCTTCACTATATCTAATCTTTGCATCTGTCTTGATTGTCCAATAAGGGCTCTTATTATATCCGTAGATAATGGGGCGAAGGTTAAGAATCTTCGTCGTCAGATACTTACTTACAACTGTATCAAAATCCTCGGGGTACACAATAACGGTAAAATTTCCATTTTTAGGGAGCTTAATACTTGTACTCTTTGACCAATTCCAATTATAGGACCCTACTGCTTTTTTTGTATCATTGTTAAAAACAAGAATATTAAATTTTTGATAACAAGTTTTCGTAGTATTTCGATACATGTAATAACCAATTGTTCCTGCGGTTTGCTCAAATTTCAGTGTTCTGGAAGCTGTAGAACTGCCGGTTGTCACATAGAACACACGGTTAATCGGAGCATTGTCATCATAGGTGGCATTGCTGGTTGTCGACACAGCATTGTAGCCCATTGTAGTTGCAGCAAACGCAGTAGTTACAAAGCAATTCATCGCCAAAATTACCACCAACATCAATACACTTAATTTCTTGAATATCTTCATGATTTTTCCTCCTTTAAGTTGGATGATACTTTATCTAGTACCAGAATGGTGCTGATAAAAGCTCTTAAAATATTGTGTAATCACTTTCTCATAAATTCCTCCCAATTTTATAAAAAAGTTATTATCACGCCTTAATTATAACACCATATGGTGTTTTTTGTCAATACCTTTCACGTTTTTTTATATAATAATTGCACAGTACTAACAAGAGGTGCATGATGTTTATTTACAGAAGAATTCGTGATCTGCGTGAGGATAACGATAAAACACAAGCTGAAATTGCCGATATGCTTAATATGCAATTAACCGTCTATCAAAGATATGAACGAGGCGAAAGAGAAATTCCGTTTTGGGTTGCCATCAAGCTTGCAAATTATTATAATGTAACTTTAGATTATTTAGCTGAAATAGCAGAGAAAAAATAAACTTATCTATATTGATAAAAAACACATATATCCTTCACAGGCGATATATGTGTTTTATTTTATTCAATCTATTTACACACCGCTTGCGGTGTGCGCCCTTTGCCCGTGGGCAGGGCGCTTTTTATCGTAACTTACAAAATATGTTAAATTCCGAAAATAAAATATCTTATAATGCACAGAATTATGATATGAACAGGGTAAAAGGCATAAAAGAAATATTTAAGCCTTATTTTTCCACGCTCACCGTTGTACATCATTATCGGTAACACCGCAAAGGTTGATGCTGTATGCTTTGCAAAAAGGATCGCCGCGGCACCGCAGCCCATAAAAAGCGGATATCTGCGAAGCAGATAAAACAAAAGTATCAGGCAAACGCCCCATGCGCCATAATCCGTATTACCAAAATGCGCCAGCAAAAGCGGAACGGCTGTAAGCGGTAAAAAAATATATTTTCCCGATTTGACCATCTTGGCACAGTACATAGCGCAAATGCCTAAAAACAGCGTGAACATAACATTCTGACATTCAAGCGTGAACGGTCTGTACCGAAGCATAATATCAAACGGTACTTCCGAAATAAACGCAAAGATCAACACTTTCAATGCATATTTCTTCACGTTTTTTGTATGCACAAAGCCTTCCGAAAGCAAAAAGCAATATATCGGAAACGATATCCGTCCGACATACCTCATAGCCGTATAAACAGCTTCGGGATATCCCCGAAAATGCGCAAGCCAATAATATAAGACAAGCCCGCAATGGTCAACGACCATTGCGAGCATTGCAATAAATTTAAGCGTCAATCTGCTTAAACATTTAAAATTCATCATTTCTTCAAGGAAATTGCCTTCTTGACCTTTGCGGCAATATTTTCCGATGTAAGTCCGTACATTTCCATGAGGGGCGGAACCTTACCGCTTCTGCCGAAGGAGTCCTCAACACCTACACGGAGTACGGGAACGGGGTTTGCTTCGGAAACAACACCGCAAACAGCCTCACCGAGACCGCCGATGATGTTATGCTCCTCTGCTGTTACGATAGCACCTGTTTCAGCCGCCGCTTTCAGCACAAGCTCTTTATCGATAGGCTTGATCGTGTGCATATTGATAACTCTTGCATTGATGCCGTCAGCCTTCAGAAGCTCACGTGCGGAAAGTGCGATATCGACCATTGTACCGCAAGCAATAATTGCCGCATCGTCACCGTCTGCCATAACAACGCCCTTGCCCCATGTAAATTCATATGTTTCCTTATCGAACAAAACGGGTGTTGCCGCACGTCCGAAACGGAGGTAAACAGGGCCGTTATACTTGATCGCCGCTTCAACTGCCGCCCTTGTTTCAACAGCGTCGCAGGGGCAAATTACAGTCATACCGGGGATAGTGCGCATAAGACCGAAATCCTCAAGACACTGGTGTGTCGCACCGTCTTCACCGACTGTAATACCGCCATGTGTTGCGCCGAGCTTTACGTTAAGGTGGGGATAGCCCACGGAGTTTCTTATCTGCTCAAACGCTCTGCCTGCCAAAAACATTGCAAAGGAGGAAGCAAACGGAACAAGTCCTGTTGTGGAAAGACCTGCCGCAACAGTTACCATATCGCCCTCAGCGATACCGCAGTCAAAAAATCTTTCAGGGAATGCTTTTGCGAAAACGCCTGTTTTTGTTGCGCCTGCAAGGTCTGCATCAAGCACGACCAAGTTATCATATTTAGCACCGAATTCCGCAAGTGCGGCACCGTATGCTTCTCTTGTAGCTATCTTATCTGCCATTTCAAACATCCTCCCTTTCTCAGTCAGCCATAGCAAGGTCATTCATTGCCTGCTCATACTGCTCTTTATTGGGTGCGGCACCGTGCCAGCTTGCTTTTCCTTCCATGTAGGAAACGCCCTTGCCCTTTGTTGTTTTCATAATGATAACAGAGGGTGCGCCTTTGAATGCTTCAGCCGCATTTACAGCCGCTTCGATTGCTTCAAAGTCGTGTCCGTCTATCACCTGAACATTCCAACCGAATGCCTTGAACTTTTCGTCAATGGGAGTGGAGTTCATGACCTTTGTTATTTCACCGTCTATCTGAAGTCCGTTGTTGTCGATAAAAGCGCACAGATTGTCAAGCTTGTAGTGTGCGGCAAACATAGCCGCTTCCCATACCTGACCTTCGGCAATTTCGCCGTCACCGAGTACGGCATATACACGGAAATCCTTTTTCTGAGTCTTACCGCCGAGTGCCATACCGCAAGCCGCTGAAATACCGAGACCGAGTGAGCCCGTTGACATATCAACGCCGGGTGTGTGCTTCATGTCGGGGTGGCCCTGCAAAAAGCTTTCAATATTACGGAACTTAACAAGCTCCTCCTTAGGGAAAAAGCCCTTTGCCGCAAGCGTTGCATAAATTGCGGGAGATGCATGACCCTTTGACAGAACGAATCTGTCACGGTCTTCCCACTTGGGATCATCCGCCTTAACATTCATTTTTTCAAAATACAAATACGTCAAAACATCTGCAATAGAAAGAGAACCGCCCGGATGTCCCGAATTTGCGGAATACACCTGAGTTACGATATCACATCGGATACCGTTTGCGATCTTCTCAAGTTCTGAAACCTTTGCCTTATCCATCATTTATCCTATCTCCGGCGCATAGTATTTTTGATACCGCCTCCGCCGGTGGGCGTATATCTTGTGTAAGCAATTATAGTTTACAACATTTTTTATCGTTTGTCAATAAAAAACGGTGTATTTTATTGTAAAAAATGTAAACAATAAGTTAACAAATACAAGATAATTTGTTTTTACACAAAACTATCCTTTTTATTATAGCATATAAACAAAAAAAATACAAGACTTAAAGGCGATTTTATTCATCATTATTATTCACAGTACTTTGTCAAAAAACACCCCTTATGAATATACTTTCATCAAAGGAGGTCTTATATGGACAACTGCAAACATAATTTAAACATGCCCGGATATATGACAGATTCGCTGGGCAGACCTATAACAAATGATTCAAACACCTTGACTGTGGGCGAAAACGGTCCTGCGGTTCTGGAGGATGTAAGATTTATAGACAAAATGGCGCATTTCGACCGTGAGAGGATACCCGAGCGTGTAGTTCACGCAAAGGGTGCGGGCGCATACGGTGTATTCAAGCCGTACCAAAGCATGAGCAAATACACAACCGCCGACTTTTTACAGTCACCCTGCAAGCAAACGGATGTTTTTGTGCGGTTTTCAACGGTTATCGGCGGACGTGGCTCAGCCGATACTGTACGTGATCCGAGAGGCTTTGCCGTGAAATTTTATACAGATCACGGAATTTATGATCTTGTGGGAAACGATATCCCCGTTTTCTTCATAAGTGATGCCATCAAATTCCCCGATGTCATACACTCGCTGAAGCCCTCACCCGACACAAATCTGCGTGATAATCAAAGATTCTGGGATTTCATTTCTCTGTCGCCCGAGGCGACACACATGATAACGTGGCTTTACTCCGACAGAGGCACGATAAAGGACTACCGTCATATAGACGGCTTCGGCGTAAACACATTCGTGTGGGTAAACGCAAGGGGCGAAAGACGGTATGTAAAATACCATTGGAAGACACAGCAAGGGCTTGAAACGATATCGAGACAGGAGGCGGAATATTTGGCAGGAGCCGATCCCGATATTGCCGTGCGACTGCTTTATGAGGCGATAGAGAGGGGCGACTACCCGAAATATGAGCTTTGCGTTCAGCTTATGACAGAGGATGAGGCATCATGCCAGAGCTTCAACATACTTGATGATACAAAGGTATGGAGCGAGCGTGACTTCCCTCTTATACGTGTCGGCATGATGACGCTGAACAGAAACCCGAAAAGCTTCTTTGCGGAGGTTGAGCAGTCGGCATTCTGCCCTGCAAACATAGTGCCGGGCATTGAATTTTCAAATGACAAAATGCTTCAGGGCAGAGTTTTCTCGTATCTCGACACACAGCGGTACAGAATAGGCACAAACTTCGCACAGCTTCCTGTCAACCGTCCGAAATTTATGCCCGAAAACAACCAGCGTGACGGTGAGATGACGTATATTTTCAATCCCAGTCCGATAAACTATTCGCCGAACAGTCTCGGCGGTAACCGACCCGAGGTAGCACAGATAAAAACACCCAAGCCCGTTTGTGCGCAAGGAAGCGTTGAACCGCACCCTGTTATACCGCCTGATTATTTCACTCAAGCGGGCGAAAGATACAGGAGCATGACAGAAAAAGAAAAGAACACGCTCGCAGATAACATTGCCGTTGAGCTAAAGCTCTGCCGAAATGATATCATAAAACGTGTGCTTTCATATTTTGAAGCGGCGGATAAGGACTTTGCACTCCGTGTTTCCGCCGCCATGCGTCCGAAATGTAAATAAATTCTCAGGAAAGACCGCCTGCGGCTATGTAGTCAGCTACCAAGTCGCGGGCGAAAATACTTTCGCTGTACATTTCAACCTCACGAAGATTGTTCGGTGCATACTGGGATGAATACGTATCTGTAACGATATAGTAGATTCCATTCGGATCTATACTGCTTTCGAGTCCGTCCTTATAATATACAAAGTAGTTTGAATTGTTTGTGTTGATAAACTTTTTAAGAAGGTCTGAGCCCTTTACGGTGCACAGGACAAGCGGATTGTCAAACGGGAAAAGCGTCTGAACCATCGAATACGTTATCTCGCCTTTTGCAAGATATCCGGGGCTTCTTATAGAAACAAATCCGCCTCCGAGGACAACATCGTATCTGCTTCCCCACTTTTCCATACCCTTTTTATAGTACATTTCGGCAACGAGTCTGCGCATCTCGTCTCCGCTTCTCTTATATTTATTATTTCCTATTGAAAGACTGCCCTGCGCTATATCGTCTTCATATTTTCCGAGAAGCTCAGAAACTATGGGATCATCCTGCAAAGAATCGTATTTGTCTATCGAAATAAATTCCGCCGTGTCTGTTTTTACGTTTGAATTTGCAAAATTGACTTTCACCTCAACGTGTGAAATGCCTTCGTTATCTCCGCCGTCCTGCAGATGATACACATCGTAAGGATCTTTAAGGACATAGCTTCTGTGTGTATGGCCCTCAAAAACAACGTCAACATATCCGTCACGTGAAAGGCTTATGTCATAATACGATGCGATCTCATTTCCCGAAACGGATGAAACACCGCTTTTGCTTCTGCCGTAACCGTCATGTAAGGAATAAACTATTATGTCTGTGCCCTCTGCACGGAGCTTTATGGATTCCGCCTTTACAAGTTCAGTCAGCTCACTTCCCGTTTTGAAATACACATCCTCTGTCTTGTCGGGCGAAATTGATGAATAACAGTCACCTATAGCACCGATTATGCCTACGGTAACATTACCCTTTTGCACCGTTACCGACGGAGAACAAAAATCTGCACGCTTATTCGTTGCACGGTCGAACACATTTATTGCAAGAAACGGAAATTCCGCAATTTCTTTATTTTCCTTTATAAACTCGCTTCCCCAGTCGAATTCATGATTACCGAGTGTCATTGATGAAACACCTATTTCATTCATCCAATCAGTGATAAGCTTACCCTTTGTAAGATTTGACTCTGATGTTCCCTGCCACATATCACCCGATGAAAGAATAACCGAATGATCGTCTGCCGATATGCAGTTCTTCAGATACGTCGTAAGCTCATCAACGCCCTCGTTTGCAGATGTGTCGGAAAATTTTCCGTGAAGGTCATTTATTGCATAAAAGTCAAGCGTTGCAATAACCGAGCCTGAGCATTTGTCGCATTTTCCGTTATCATCTTCGTCCGCATGAAAGCAGCTGCTGTCAACTGCCGTATCATTTTTCGTATCTGCATTTGTTCCGTCCGTCTTTTCGCCGAAGCACGATGAAAGTATAAGACAAACGGCAAGCAAAGTAAAAAGTGTTTTTTTCATATTTTTCTCCATTTATGTTTGTTAAAATGATTTTACCATACAAAAAACACCGTGTCAACAAATTAATTATTAAAATTCAAAGCCTTACTTGACGATTTGATGCATGATGTGTATAATGTGTATTAAAGGGTTACACGTTTGTATATTCGAGGCACCGTAGGGGTCGGCGCCCTCGACGACCCGCCTATCCCCGTTGTGAAAACAAAAATCGGAGAAAAATATGATAATACGTCCTTTGGCTGACAGAATGAGGCCGGAAGAATTTGATGACATAGTCGGGCAGGAGCATTTGTTCGGAAAAAACGGCTCACTGCGCAAAATGACGGAGTCGGGATATCTTACAAATATGATATTCTACGGTCCGCCCGGAACGGGAAAAACGACAAGCGCAAACATAATTGCAAAAAAATCGAACATGACAATGTACAAGCTGAACGCCACAACAGCATCGCTGGCAGATGTAAAAAGCATTGCTGAGCAAACAGGCTCTGCAATAGGCGAGGGCGGAATACTTTTGTACCTTGACGAGATACAGTATTTCAACAAAAAGCAACAGCAGTCGCTTCTTGAATACATTGAGGACGGACGAATAACGCTTATTGCATCAACGGCTGAAAATCCGTTTTTCTCGGTTTACAGTGCCGTTATTTCCCGAAGCGCCGTGTTTGAATTCAAGCCCGTCACACCGAAAATGTGTGCAGTACGCCTTGAAAAAGCACTTGCACTTCTGAACAGCGAAAGCAACAAAAGCATTGTATGTAATACAGATATTCTTGAATATATCGCATCTGTTTGCGGCGGAGATGTAAGGCGGTCTATAGGTATGCTTGAGCATATATGGTATGCTTCGGAAAACGAGATAACACGTGAGCTTGCCGATAAATTCATCCCCGATGCCATGCGCGGACAAGGTGCATTTGCAAAGGACGGCGACAGCCATTACGATCTTTTGTCAGCACTTCAGAAGTCGATAAGAGGATCCGATCCCGATGCATCTGTGTTTTATCTTGCAAAGCTTCTCGGCGCAGGTGAGCTTTTAAGCGTTGTGCGCCGTCTTTCCGTAATTGCCTCCGAGGATATAGGTGCGGCATACCCGATGGCAGCTGCTATAACTTACGCTTGCTGTCAGCAAGCGCTGTCGCTCGGTATACCCGAGGCGAGAATTCCGCTTGCAAACTGTGTTGTGATGCTTGCAACGTCGCCCAAGTCCGTTACGGCGCTTGAAGCGTACGAGCGTGCGGCGGCTGATATATCGCAGGGACTCGGCAAAAACATCCCCGACCACCTGCTTGACAGTCATTATCAGGGTGCTGAAACGCTTGGCCACGGTATAGGTTATAAATACCCCCATGCTTACGAAAACGATTATGTAAAACAGCAGTACCTGCCGGATGACATCAAAGACAAAACGTATTACGAATACGGTTCAAACAAAACAGAGCAAGCCGCAAAAGCATATTGGGATAAAATAAAGTAGGGGTCGGCGCCCTCGACGACCCGTTTTGTCGGCGCCAATCAGTTCGCAAAGCGAACTGGACGACCCGTTTTGTCGGCGTCCTCGACGGCCAGAATGAAATGCCTTCGGCATGAAATGCGGCGGTACCGCTTGAAATGTTTGACGAGGCAAACATGAAATGATATTCGTAAAAACGAATATCGTTATTTGACGTCAAATACCGATGCGGACATCAGCTCCGCATCGGTATTTTAATTTATTTATTGCCGAGTCTTCCGAAGAAGCCTCTGACGTCGCTCACGGCATCGGTGACTATTTCGGGAAGTCCGCCGCCTTCCCCATCGTTTACGGTATCGCTTTCTTTATCTGCTTTTGTTATTTCTTCTGTCACGTATTCGGTTATTCTGTCCGTAATTTTGTCTGTCACCTTATCTGTCACTTTATCCGTAGCAGGTGCCTTTGCAGTGTCGCCTGTTGTTATCATGTTGTCTTCACCGCAGGCGCAAAAGGTAAGTGACACTGCCACAGCAAGAATCAGTAAATATATTTTCTTCATCTTTTATATTATCCTTTCTTAGTTGCGCAGTGTCTTTTCTTACTGCGCCGAGTTTAGTTTTGCCGAAAAACCATAGCATATCCCATGAATTTTATGGAAAAAACACATTTTTTTCAGATTTTAAAAAAATTTACAAAATAAAATCGGAATAAGTATTGACAAAACACCCCCTTTGTTTTATAATGAATCCGCTTGCCCGTATAAAGGGCAGAATGATTGATTATGTCGGTGCTGTAATCGGGGCATCTGTATATAATTATTCCGTTTATTACAAAGGAGGTTCCAAAATGCTCAGAACATATCAGCCTAAGAAACGCCAGAGAAAAAAAGAACACGGCTTCAGAAAGAGAATGAAGACCGCTAACGGCAGAAAAGTCCTCAAGCGCCGCCGCGCTAAGGGCAGAGCAAGACTTACTTATTAATTCTTGCCGAAAAATTGTTTTCAAAGGGCTGCTGACGTATGTCCGCAGCCCGTCCCTCGTTTTTTGACAAAACGAGGGCATACTTTTATTTACAAAATTTGTACCGAGGCAGGACTTGGTAAATGAAGCTTTACGCCATAAACGAAAACCATCTGTTTTCAAAAGTGTATACAAAAGGCAAAAGGGCGGTAACACGCACCGTTTGCGTCTATATTTTACCCGATTATCACGCTTCCCGTTTACAGCGGGCGCATCCGTTAAAATTGAGGATTAACCGTGTCGGTCTTACCGTCACCAAGAAGCTCGGCGGTGCTCCTTTGCGTAACAGAGCAAAGAGAGTCATGCGTGAGGCATATTACAAAGCCCAAAAAGAATATACATTAAAAACCGGACAACTTGTGGTAATTGCCGCAAGAGGAGCTGCAACGACAGCAAAAACAGACGAAGTCTTTAAGGATCTGACGGAAGCTTTCAGAAAAACGGGAATGATAATCGAATGAAATACGTTTTCATGTTTATTATACGTATATATCAGCGTTTTATTTCCCCGCTTAAACCGAGATGCTGCAGGTTCACGCCCTCGTGTTCGCAATACGCATACGAGGCTTTTTCCAAACGAGGCTTTTTTATGGGTCTATGCTTAAGTGTTTGGCGGATACTGCGTTGTAACCCTTTCTGTAAAGGCGGTTACGATCCCGTACCCGAAAAAGGCATACGCCCGTCACAGCAAAAAAAAGAGGAGTAAGGCATTAAATGTTCGATTGGCTTGCCGAAATACTTAAATATGTAATGATATTTTGCGATAAAATATCGTTCCATAACTACGCACTGGCGCTTTTTCTGTTTGCGCTGATCGTTAAGATCATTCTTTTCCCGCTCAGTATCAAGCAGCAGAAAAACTCAGTGAGATCCGCACAGCTTCGCCCTAAGGAGCTTGCAATACGCAAGAAATACAGAGGCCGTACGGATAAACAAACACAGCAGAAAATGACAATGGAGATACAGGAAATGTATCAGAAAGAGGGCTACAGCCAGTTCGGCGGATGCCTTCCTATGCTTATACAGCTTCCCGTGCTTTTGTCGCTTTATTCCATCATTCAGAATCCGCTTTATTATGTTTGCCGTTTTTCGACCGCTCAGATCGAAACGATAACAGAGGCATATAACCGTGCAACGGGATATATTGACGGTGTTGCGAAGGCAACGTATACAGCCGCCATCAACGTTCTCAGTTATATCAACACAAACGGTGCTGAAGCTATCATAAACGCACTGCCGAAGGACGGTATCGTTCCGACAGGCGCAGTTGATGCCGGCGGTGCGGCAATATCGGATTGGAGTGCTTATTGCTCAGATGTTGCCACAAGACTCAATTCTCCCGATTTGCCGAACTTCAATCTTTTCGGATTTATCGACCTCGGCAAAGCACCTAATGTCGCTTCGGGACTTTACTTGCTCGTTCCGGTTGTTGTATTTCTTGCCATGTACCTCACTATGAAGATACAGAAGAAATTCACATATCAGCCTATGGCATCCGAGGATGCGGCAAACAACATGTCCATGAAGATGATGGACATAATGATGCCCGCACTTTCAGCTTTCATCAGCTACAGTCTTCCCACAGCACTTGCTTTCTACTGGGTATACCAGAACGTGCTCGGTCTTGCACAGCAGATAATTCTTTCAAAGATGTTCCCTGTTCCGAAGCTTTCTGACGAAGAAATAAGACAGATGCAGAAGGAAGCGGAAAAGGAAGCGGCAGCAGCTAAAAAAGCTCAGGCTGCCGAAAAGAAGGAACGTGCAAAGCGCTCGCTTCACCACATTGACGATGACGAAGAATATATACCCAGACGAGGCACAGACGACAGCATGGAGGATGATTCCGTATTCAAGAAGAAAACTGAACAGAGCAAAAAGTCAATAGCCAAAGCGGAACTCAAAGAAGACGATAAAAAAGAGAACGACAGCGAAGAATAATTCAAAAATCAAATTACCGCATAAGCGGTCGGAGACAAAATGAAAAAGGAAATTACAGTTATCGGAAAAACAACTGAGTTAGCGCTTGAAGACGCATGCGCACAGCTCGGTGTTGAGCTTTCCGATGTTACCTATGAAGTTGTTGAAGAAGCTAAAAAGGGCTTTCTCGGTATGGGTGCGACACCTGCAAAGGTAAAGGTTTCTTACACCGTGCCCCCGCTTAAAACAGCAACAGAATTTATAAAAACACTTATTAACAATATGGAGCTTTCGGCAGAAGTAAATGTTGAAGAAAACAGCGACGGCGCTGTTATCAGCATCAGCGGAGAGGATGCAGGCATCCTCATCGGCCACCACGGCGACACACTTGATTCGCTCCAGTATCTTACAAATCTTGCCGCAAATAAAAAAGACGGTGAAAACGATGACAGAGCCTACACAAGAATCGTGGTTGACATCGAAAATTACCGTGCAAAGCGTGAGGACACGCTCCGTGCGCTCGCAAGAAGAACAGCGGAGAGAGTAAGAAGAACAAGAAGAAACGTAACTCTTGAGCCTATGTCGGCACAGGAAAGACGTATAATCCACTCTGAAATTCAGAGTATAGAGGGCATCACTACATTTTCTGTAGGTCAGGAATCCAACCGCAAGGTCGTAGTTGCACTCGATAAAAAAACACAGGCGTAAATTAAAATCAAAATTCTCACAAGGATTTCAAAAGGGCGATTCGTGAATCGCCCTTTTTTGATGTGTTTTGTGGCGGGCAATTCGTAAATCGCTCCTACTGCCTTGCTTTAACTAAAATTTTACTGTACAAGCGCCCGCCTGCGTCCCCACAGTCCGCAGGCATAGGGCGTGTCCGCTTTCAGGTAAAACGATGTACTGCGGTCAACAGTCATAACCAACGGCTTAGCCGGTGGCTTGCTCAGCCCTATAAGGGCGTATTACTGGCTGGGCTGAAAGCCCGCCGAAGCATTTTACACTTGCAAGCGACACCCTACCGCCACAGATGTGGCTACACAGAACCCAAGCCTTCTCCGTCATTTGACAGAGTCAAATGATTGAGAACCGGGACCACGATAGTGGTGGATGAGGAGTTGATTTGAATATAAAACACCTCATCCGTCAGCCTGCGGCTGACACCTTCCCCCACTGGGGAAGGCTTACGCTGCAGCGGGATTGCTCATCGGCAAAAGCCTCTTTGGAACCACCTGCTAAGCAGGTGGTTTTCGATAAACAATCAAAAATCGGCAGAGAAAAGATCTCTGCCGATTTTTTTCATATTAACAACTGTTTTAATTTTTTCGGTCTTATTTCCGCAAGTCAATCACGCAATCATTGGTGCTGTCCGCACTTATCGGTATTTCAAGCGTAGCTTTTATTGTGTGATCGTACGGAATTTCCATATTCGACGCATATCCTCTTTCCCATCCATACGGTAAATCTTTCGTCGGGAACATAAAAAAGACCTTTAAATCATGTTCTCCGTATTTTTCGTATAAATTTCCTTTGTCCGGATTTTCAGTCGGTACATTACGCATTTCACTGAGAAAATCCTCGGTGAGAAGGCTTTTCACTTTCTCTTCAATCTGCATTTCATCTTTCTTTTCGTTCACCATAACGTACACTTCGAACATATCGTAGTCTGTAAATGTACTCATAGCGTACCGATCGTAGACAACATAATACGGAAGCTTCGAAAGCTCGTTAAGCCTTATAAGAGAGCTTATCCAGGGAATGCCGATCAAAACCGTCCCGTAGACCAAAAGAACAGCAATACAGATAACTTTAACTAAAATCTCTTTTTTACAAAACCTTTCCATTGTATTTCTCCTTCATTTATAACAACTTTTGTGTTATCATTACGGCAATACATTCATCTTTTCATATTACGGACAGCATTTGAAAATGACGTCTGTTGAGCTGTTTTTTGATATACAAGACTGCCTTCTATTTTATTAAAGTTTATGTCCGAGCAGCTAACATAGTCAAACAGAGAAAACTGCCAATCCTTCGGATATGTATCGAGATATCTGAATATTTTATGCATTATTTCGCCTTGCTGTTCGTCAGTTCCGCCATCAAAGCGAATGACAAATGCGCTTGTGAAGAAATTATCGCTTACTGTTTTTCTGACGAGATAAACATCCTGAATGATATTCTCACCGACCGAAAGAATGTAATTGAGTATTTCATCTAACATTTCGTCCGGCATATCGTCCTTTGACAGGTTATCTTTATTTGAAATGAAATTAGCCTGCGAAAATTCATCTTTATCCCTTTGTGCAAGCTGTTCTGCCTTTTTTCTGTACTCCATAAGCTCAGCTTCCATGCCCGTCATGCAGTAAAATGCGCCTATCTGGTCAAGTCCCGCTTCCAAATAATTGTGGTTTTTTTCTATGGCTGTGTAAATAAGATCCACACCGTCCTTATCGTATCGGTGTATCATCGCACACCCCTTAATAAAATACGCATAGGGTGATGACATACAGTCAAGCTCCGCTATTGCACGGTCACACAAAGCTTCAGCTTCTTTATTTCTGCCAAGCTGTCTGAGGTCGGAAACGACATCGGCATATTCTTCGGCAAGAATGGGTTTTCCGTTTTCTTCCCATTTTTCAACACGCTGTAACGGCTCAAGATAGCTTTCCTTACGGTATTCATGATATGATTCTTGCGAGGAATACATTTTTTTATCAGCAAAATCAAGTGCCCTTTCTGTTTCCTCACGGTACTGTGCACTGCTTTTATCCTCAATACATTCCGCTTTTTCAACACCCAGTGTTTCAAGACGCATTTTTAAAGTAGGGTGTGTTGCGTTATTAGCCAATATTTCACACCAAACCATGGAATCCCACACTTCTCGGCGCGCTTCTATGGCTTTTTTGAAACGCTCGATATGCCTTCTCAGATAGTGCGGATCGGGGATTTCAGTTGCATAAAACGGTTCTTCATCCTCAACACCGCTTTCCCATTGGTATTTATCCTCATAACTCGTTTTTAAAAGCGCTGAGGCAGATGCCTTTATGTTGCCGTGCTTCGCCATGTCCGCATCTGCAAGCATCTCTTTGTAGACCGACGTTGCATACTGATACGTCATGTGATTGAACATATACCAAACATCAAAGAACGAAAACAGCTTTCCGATAATAAACAGACGTCCTTCGCCGCTGTCATTATAAGTCGAAAGCCATGAGCCGTAATAAAGCTCCTTATCAGCCTCACGGTTTACATCCGAACAATGTGAAAATTCGTGAAGGAACACGCTGTATAATTCTTCTTCCGAAAGTATACTGAGCAAAACTATTCCGAGCTGTAAATAATAATTGTCTTTATCCCTTACAATACTTGCACCGCAGTTTGAAGAAAGAACTATAACGATATTTTTCCGACACCCCAAAGCATCCGCCGCAGATCTTGCAATACTGTATATTTTCGGGTATTCATCGGGCTTTAAAACGGGTATTTCATCATTTAAAACGATGGGCTCCATCTTAGGTATACGTGTACAAACGAAATAAAACAACAGCCATGAATAAGCCGCATAAATGTTCATGACGGTAAGACTACCCTCCGTAGCATAGGACATACCGCTGAAAAAAGCGATGCCCGCTGCATCAAGTGCCAGAAACACCGTGTAACACGTTGTAATATGACGTATCTGCTGCAATTTTTCAAGCAACGTCACGGAAGTTTCTTCGGCATCGTTGCGGTGGCGCAGCATATATCCGTGCATATCCGCCACCTTCGTGTTATTTAACTTCTTTACATACACCTTTGAAAAGACCATACTGACAATAAATGTCGCAACAGGAAACAGTAAAAGCGTCAGAAATATCGATGCAAGTGTTTCCGTCTGCGGTATTTTATAAAACACTATACCGAGCAAGAAAAACAACAGCATTAAAGCGAATGAGATAATATGTTTTCCGTATTTTTTCATAAATGCACTCCTTGGTTGTCATTGTATATATATCATACCATAAAAGCATGCTGTTTTCAAGTCTGAAATAAACTATTACAGCGCTCCGTTTTTACAAAAAAGCACTTGACAAAATATTTTCCTCGGTGTATAATGTTGTCAATATATGAAACCTTTGATTAAGATTAGTAGTTTTCCGTAAAGCTTTCAGAGAGTGGCAGGTGGTGCGATGCCATAGTGAAGCGGTGAGCGAATGGACTTATGAGGGCGGCAGGAAAGCGAAAGTGAGTAATGGCCGACGGAGATTCACCGTTATATGAATGCGTACATCGAGCGTGTACGGCAAAGTGAACGGATAACCGTTAATTTAGGTGGCACCGCAGGAATTTTATTCTTGTCCTATGATAGGACAGGAATTTTTTATTTTGAGAGGTTGCAGAGATGTTTATACTGTCAAAACGATGGCGTGGGTGATTTTTAATCATCTATTACAAATTAAACTGTTAAAAGACGGTTAACTTTAGTTTTATCGATGAAGTTTAAGATACCTCATCCGTCGGCACGAGCTTCACTCGATGCCGCCACCTTCTCCCACCGGAGAAGGCTTGAATATAATAAATAGGAGAAAAAACAATGGAAAAGAAGACCTACAAGGATTTTGTAACATATTCAAAAGAATTTCCCACAAAGGACGGACGCTTCGGCCGTTACGGCGGTGCGTACCTTCCCCCTGAGCTTGAGCCTGCGTTCAAGGAAATAGGCGACGCATATCAGGCAATCTGCCACAGCGCAAAGTTCATCAATGAGCTTCGCCGTATCCGCAAGGAATTTCAGGGCAGACCCACACCCGTTTACCACTGCGAAAGACTTTCAAACAAGATCGGTAACTGTCAGATATATCTGAAGCGTGAGGATCTTAACCACACAGGTGCGCATAAGCTCAACCACTGCATGGGCGAAGGACTTCTGGCAAAATATATGGGCAAAAAGAAGCTTATTGCAGAAACAGGCGCAGGTCAGCACGGTGTTGCCTTGGCAACTGCGGCGGCTTATTTCGGACTTGAATGTGATATTTATATGGGTGAAGTCGATATTGCAAAGCAGGCGCCCAATGTTACGAGAATGAAGATGCTCGGTGCAAGAGTCGTGCCCGTATCGCACGGTCTTAAAACACTTAAAGAGGCTGTTGATGCGGCATTTGATGCGTATATGAGAGAGTATAAGGATGCTATCTACTGCATCGGCTCGGTTCTCGGTCCGCATCCGTTTCCTCTTATGGTTCGTGACTTCCAGTCTGTTATCGGCTTTGAAGCAAGAGAGCAGTTCTTCGAAATGACAGGCATTATGCCCGATGCCGTTGCGGCTTGTGTCGGCGGCGGTTCAAACTCAATCGGAACATTTACGGGATTTTTGGCTGATCCTGTTGAAATTTACGGTATCGAGCCTCTCGGAAAGGGCTCAGGCTTCGGTGACCATGCGGCATCGATGACATACGGCGAGCCCGGTATTATGCACGGATTTGAAAGCATTATGCTTAAAGACAAAAACGGTGAGCCTGCTCCCGTTTACTCCATCGCAAGCGGACTTGACTATCCCTCCGTCGGTCCTGAGCATGCATACCTGCACGACTGCGGCCGTGTAAATTACGTAACGGTTGACGACGAGGAAGCTGTAAAGGCATTCTTTGCACTGTCACGTTACGAGGGTATTATTCCCGCACTTGAAAGCTCTCACGCAGTTGCTTTTGCTATGAGATACGCAAAGGAACACGCAACAACGGGCGGTTCTATCCTTGCGACGCTTTCGGGCAGAGGTGACAAGGACGTTGACTACGTTGCAGAACACTACGGCTACGGCGAAGGATTTGAGCTTTAATTATGCACTTCACATCTGAAATTGAATTTATAACAGAAAAAATACGCTCGGCATACAAAACGTATGCCGAGCACGGTGCTTCCTCCGTCATGCAGAAGTCGCATTTTGACCTTGTGACGGATATCGATTTAAATATTGAAAAGTACCTTTCATCGGAAATTATCAAAAAATATCCCGATGACAAGATACACGGCGAGGAAACATCATCAACACAAGCGCTTGTCGGCAGAACGTGGATAATAGACCCTATTGACGGTACGTGCAATATGGCAAGAAATATTTGTCTGCACGGTGTACAGTGTGCGCTGTTTGTTGACGGTGAGCCTGCGCTCGGCGTTATTTACCTGCCGCATACAAATGAGATGTTTTATGCATCTGTCGGCGGCGGAGCATTTCTCAACGGCGAAAAGATACACGTAAATGCAGGTGTTACGATAAACAACGTCATCGCAAGCATGGGCGACTATTCGCACATGAACGGCGAGGTTGCCAAAAGACAGCACGATTCCATGGGCTTTCTTTACCCGAAGATAGCAAAAATAAGAATGTTCGGTGCGGCTTGCTTTGACTTTGCGTACGTTGCGATGGGCAAGACCGACTGCACAGTGGTCATTACAAAAAATCTCTGGGATATTGCGCCCGGTGTTATAATCTGCAAAGAAGCAGGTGCTATCGTCCGCAATCTTGAGGGTGAGGAATATTCCTACGGTGACGAGGGCGTTGTTGCCTCGGCAAATGAGGAAATTGCAGACCTCGTTGATGAAAGCTATAAAAGAAGCGTTACGATCACAGACAAAAACGGAGAAAAACAGACGTTCAAATGCTGTCTTTTCGACTTTGACGGTGTTGTGGTCGATACTGAAAAATACCACCTTATCGCTTGGAATAAGGGCGGTGAGAAGTTCGGTGTTACGATAGGTGATGAAGAATATCTGCCCTTAAAGAGTACAGGACGTGACTATATCGTAAACTATATTGCGGAAAAGTCCGAAATGACGCTGTCGGATGAAGACAGAATGTACGTCGGCGACACAAAGGAAAACACATATGTTGAAATAACACGTGACCTTTCCGAAAAGGATATCGTTGCGGGAATTGAAAAGCTTCTCACACTCGCAAATGACAAGGGTGTTCCCTGCGGTGTCGGTTCATCAAGTATTTTTGCACCTAAAATAGCAAAGGATCTTGACCTTGACAAATACTTCAAGGTCATCTGCGACGGCTCACTGCCGCTTCCCAAAAAGCCTGCACCCGATCTTTTCTTACTGACGGCAAGACTGTGCGGATTTGAAGCATCCGACTGTGTTGTGTTTGAAGATTCAATGGCGGGAGTAAACGCCGCACTCAATGCGGGAATGAAGGTAGTTGCCATCGGCGGTATCAAGCACCCCGATGCGATGCTTTGCATAAAAGACTTTACAGAGCTTGAATATAAATAATGAAAAAAATCCGCACAAAGGCTGGTTCTCATAAGGAAGTTTACTCGTAAGGTACAGAATTTGCCGCGCTGTAAACAAATAGTAACCCCCGACAGATTTTGAAAGGTCTGTCAGGGGTTACTTTATTCTGTTCGACAAACCTGTTTCTGTTTGTCAAGGCCTTTTTGAAAAAAATACGGCAAATAAAAAGGCATAACAATAAAGCCGAAAAACACAAATT
>JBGVLZ010000050.1:0-2024 GCA_045124505.1 Eubacteriales bacterium | reverse complement strand
AAACGTCGGCAGCAACAGCGGCAGCGGCTTGGGACTATACATCTGCCGTCAGCTTATGCGGAAAATGAACGGCGACATATTCGCTGAAATCAAGGACAATGAAATGATAGTAACAGCGGTTTTCCCGCTTGCGTAAACGGTTAGTTCAATACTCGCCAATGGTGTTGAGCTAACCATATTTTTATCAATAATTGTAACTATTCAGCACCCTATCCCAAAAACCTGATTGATCTGACCTGATAAAACCATCTTAACTGCGTGATAAGAATCAAACCCGTTTTTGCGGGCGGTGCTGATGAATGACATTAAACCCATGTATTCTTCTGCGCCGGTTCTGCTTCTGAAGCAGCCGCAAACCTTGGTCTTTGTTTTGATGTTGCGGATATCGCGCTCGGCTTGATTGTTGTCGAACGGAACACCGAGCTTTTCTAAAAACAGGCAGACTGCTCCCTTGTGTTTTTTGAGCCTGTCGATGAGCGCGAGAATTTTACCGCGTTTTACTCTGCCGCGTTTTTTTCTGACAGGTTCCGCAATAGGATTCTGCGCGTATGCCTCTTTTATTATGACGTCGTATTCGCGTTTATATTTTTGAATTGTAAACACGTTGAGATAATCTTTTCCTGCCGCGATCGCCTTGTCTTTTGCTCTTTTCATACGCAAAAGATGTTCCTTGAATTCTTTCGCCCATGCTTGCTCCGGGTGATTTTCTGCAATTCCGTTCAGCTCTCTCAGAAGATGAGCGCAGCATACAGAATGCGTCACATCATTAAACTTCCAATAGGAAGTCCAGCAATCGTGGACGATGATACCGCGATATTCAGGAAGAATTCCGGCGGATTTTATGCCTTCGTAACCACGCTTTTTGCTGACGGTCATATATGTGTAGCTTCCGTTTGAAACATTGTGAACCCAATGCAGCTTGCCGTCTATGTTGGTTCCCGTTTCATCGCAATGAACCAACGGAGTTTCAGAAAGCTTTTGACGTATTAGCTCAAGCGCCGGCTTTACTTTCTTTGCACAACGGCTTACGATATTCTTAATCGTACCGGTTGAAAGAGGTATATTGAATACGCCGCCTAATATTTCGTGGATCCTGTTGACGCTGACCGCACCTACGGTATTAAAAGCGACAACCAGAGCTTGCAGATTCTTGCCGTATTGTACGTTTGCTTTAACGTCTTTGGGAAATGCTCCTGTTTTGGTTTCACCGCAAAGAGGGCACACTTCGACACAGAGTTTTTCGTGAGCGGTGATATTTACCTCAACTACCGCGTCGATGACGTTCCGCGTCTCCTTAACGCAAGCCTTTGAAGCGCACTTATCCCTGTAAGGACATGCGGAACAATCGGCGTGCATATGCCGATGGATTTTGTCAGGCTCTGCAAGAACAGCAAGATGGGTTCCTTGATGTCCTTTCTGTCCGCCGCGTTTCTTACCGCTTTTTTCACGTAGACTCTTGTTGACTTTCTTGAAACCGTCTGTTGATGGCGGCTTGGAGCTGTTGCCTGAATTTTTGTTAAGCTGCTCACGCAATTCTTTGATTGTCGCATTGAGTTCGTCTATGGTTTGATTAAGCTTTTCAATTTGCTCTAACTGCATTTGATTCTGCTTCATCAACGATTCGATAAATTCTTGTGTAACCGGCATTTGCTCCACCGCCTTTCATTACCGATATTATACCATAATTAACGAAATTTGGCTATACCGCGCCCTACTGACGGTTGTGCATTTTGACGAACCTGTTTTTTAAGAGACGATTTTAGTGTCTCTGGAGAGCATAGCGTATGACTAATTTGTACTTCTTTCATCTGCATGCCTGCTATTCGATATTTCAAAATTTCTTTTGTGCAGGTATACAATTTTTTTGTTGTTCTGAATAGTTACAACGAAATCACTTACACACAACAAGGAGACTTTCTTTTACCTGACTTGATATTACCCGAACAGCCGAAGGTTGAAATAGGGCTCTGGGGAAGACGGCACGAACGTTATATCAAACAGTATCATAAAATACGCTATTTCAA
>JBGVLZ010000049.1:0-3590 GCA_045124505.1 Eubacteriales bacterium | reverse complement strand
TTCCTCGCTGATGTTTCTCGCAACATCTTCGTTAAATAATTCTTTATTCATTTTTTAAATTCCTTTCTTTTTTGTTTAATATTTTTATTTGCAGCTGCAGATTAAGTATAAAAGAGAACCCTGACAATAGATGTCAGGGTTGAAAAATGTTGTACAAAACAGAATACTTATCTTCTCATAAACCTAAAAATCTCCAAGGTGTAAAGCCTCGGAGATTTTTATGTTTGAAATGTATGTTAAATTTAGGCACTTGGAAATATCGTTTTTAACTACTTTTTCTTATGTTAGGCAAGATAAAACATAACTCTTTATAAACGATATCGACACACCAAGTATTAGGCAAATCAACGACTCTGTTGTGAATAATTAAAAACAGAATTTAAAGCCTATGCTCGATAAGTTACCGTCAAGGTCGTAGCTTACCGCATTACGGTTGAACGAAATCAGACGGTTGTTTGTGTCATACTGGAAGCTGCTGTCGGGAGCAGAGGTTACGTTGCCCGCTGCATCGTAGTTGAAGGTCTCGGTAGATACAACCAAGTTGTCGCTGAGCTTCTTGACAGTTCTCGCAGTTACTCTGCTGAGATCATCATAAGTATAGCACATTTTGGTAGAATTTGCAAGATACAAAAGAACGGTTGGATTTACTCCAATCGTTCCCTGTGTTTTATTATAAAGTATTGTTCTCTCGGCGTATTACTCAACGGTGACCGACTTTGCGAGGTTTCTCGGCTTGTCGACGTCGCATCCGCGCTCGGTAGCAACGTAGTAAGCTACGAGCTGGAGAACGGTAGCCGCGGGGAGGATAGTTCCACTTTTTTCTTGACGAGCACTTGAAACACGCTCCCGAATATGGTAAAATAACCCTGCAGAACATTCTCACGGAGGTAACGCATGAAAAAATTTATATCCTTTGCATTGGCGGCACTGCTTTTGCTGTCAACTCTCGCCGGGTGCGGCTCGAACCCAAACGACACCGCACCCGACACCGAAGACACTCAAAACGGTATACAAGCCTATGGGCCAGATGCGTGGGACGGCTCGGTTGCCTCTTCATTTGACGGCGGTGACGGAAGCGAGACCGACCCATACAGGATCGCTGTCGCCGAGCAACTTGCTTTTCTCGCTTCCGAGATAAACAGCGGAAAAAGCTACACGGGCAAGCACTTCGCGCTCACGTCGGACATTGAGCTTGCCGACCGTCCGTGGACTCCGATAGGAACATCCGATCATCCCTTTAGCGGCAGCTTTGACGGTCGGGGATTCAGAATCAAAAACGTAAATATCAGCATCATCCACGACTACGTTACAAAAGAAGGTAACGCCGTGATGAAAAGCGGTGATGCAGGATTATTCGGTTCTTGTCTTGATGCGAGCTTTTCCAATATAGTTCTGGATAAGGTGTGCGTATCAATAGATAACATCAATGCTTATCAAATGTTAAACGTAGCCGCTCTTGTCGGATGTATAAATATCAACTCTGACAGTTATATCTCAAACGTAAAGATCAATAAATGCACAACCAAATTCTCGGGCAACACAAAAGACCCTAATCCACGCTCTTCTCTCGACATCGGCGGTATAATAGGCAACGCAAAAATATTTGAGTCTGCAAAATATACGATGAGCACACTCGAAAGCGATATTGATATCAAAATGTCCAACTCCCTCGGTTATAATAATATCGGTGCCGTTGTCGGTCGAGTAAACAACAAAAGCGTGCTGACTTGCAAAAATACCGCTTGCTATGTTTCAATAGAAAAAGACAGCATACAGCGTGACGAGGCAGGCGGCATTATAGGCACGTGCATAACATACGCTAATGCACAAACGAAGCTCGAAAACGCTTTCTCGTCCGTCCGCTCAAACGTAAGATCAAAAGGCTCAAACAACGGTAATCTATCCGACAGATATTGCTATATCAACGCTGCTATAGGTTCTGCCGGCGTACACGGCAAATCGGACGGCCGATATGAATTCATCAACGTTTTCGGTCATGTTCAGCCAAAAGGCGAAAAAGCCGGCTTCAGCGAAGCCTATTATACGTTGTACACTACTGATGGAGAAGAAACCTACACCGAAACAAACTGCAAAGGATGCGATTCTCTCCCCGATAACCACGGCTTTGATACAAACATATGGGACGTATCCGACCCAAAAAAGCCTGTATTGAAATAAGTAAATATAGATAACAACATCCCGAGGCGCATTAAGCGCCTCGGGATGTTGTTATAAAAAGCGTTGATTATAAATCGGTGCACAATTGTAGTATATTGTTCTTAAGCATTCTTGCTATTACAAACAGGTTTATGATACTTAATTATGTTATTCCTTTATTGATCTTATCAGGTAACAAATAAAAGCTGTTACTCCTGCTCCTATCATTGAAAAAACAATCGGGAATAATGTAAAAAATAAAATTGAATGAAAATAATCTATTGAAAAAACAAGGTATTTCAAATAAAAAACGCCAAAACATATAAAATAAATTATTGTCAGTATAGCGTTTGAGATGAATACTTTTTTTGCAATTATATACATTGTGCAACCATATATAAAATTAAAAATTGGCAGAAAACAAATGAGATAAAAATCATATGTGCGAAAAGGACCTAAAGCATCTCGCGAAATGATTACCTTTCCCCAGTATTGCGTGGTTGCCATTGCCAAAGGATGCACTAAGCCCAAAATCATTAAAATGTAATACCTTTTCAAAAAAGCAAAAAACCTATTTTTCACGCTACTCTCCTAAAAATTCGACTGTTTTTTCTACAACTCGAGTTCTGTGCGGGATTTTTGAATGCAAAAGAGCATCACCGAATAACCATTCCATAATAGCTTCCCAAACAAAAGTTTCTCCACCATTGCCACCATTTGTATCAACGTCAACAAAGATTTTTTCCATAGATATTTTTTTGTTTGGAGTGCTTGAGTTATCTTCCGTCCAACCGATTTGACTCATAAATCCAACCATGTTATCGCCAATATTTTTTGGATCGGGTTTGTAGATGATTTGCATATCTTTTCCGGTCAACTTATAAACATTCTTACTCACTAAATAATCAGAAATTTCCTGATAAGTTGTAAAATTTGTTGGCATTTCGAATGTATGGTCGTCAAGATTTACATAAGCAGCATCATAGTCAATACCGGCAATAGCGTAATATTTTGTTGACCTTTGGCGTTGATATTGTAATGCTGATGTAACGATATAATTACTTTCGGGACAAGTTCCCTTATCGCAATTTACTGTTGTAGAGTTTGAACCGCCAAACATCGCACTATCAAAATCTAAATCGTGGTCGCAAAGGACATGCTTGGCACCTGTTGTATTAGATAAATAAGCATATCCACTACCCCAGTGAGGTGTACAGATAGTTACCAGTTTACTTACACTATAATCGTGATACAAATTTTCTATATAGTATCTTGCAACTAGACCGCCCATACTGTGACCAACAATATTAATCTTATAATTATTATTGTTATAATCATTTCTTGATGCATAAAAACAAGTTTTTATATCATTGCTACCAGATGTTCTGACATGCGAAATTAAATTGTTTATATATGTCTCAAACTTTTGTGCA
>JBGVLZ010000048.1:0-49418 GCA_045124505.1 Eubacteriales bacterium | reverse complement strand
GCACAAAAGCAAGCACCAAAAAGCAGATTAAAGGGAAAAATAGATCGCCTGGATCTTAAATTTTTTATACGCACCCTAAAAAGCTGCCTGAAAGCCTATTTTGCACATAAACGCTTATTATTGCATTTTTTCACTTATCCCCTAGTAGATACACCAGCTTTTTATTATCTTTCAATTTTAGCCTATTTCTGTTTAATCTAACGCTATTTCTCGTTATCTTTTCAATTCCTTTATACGTACACATACGTACGTAATATATATACATACACTCGCAAATAGTGCATAGCTAAATTCTGCATAGATTTTTCCCTGTATGAACTTAAAAATCAATAGCATATCATAGTTTTTAAAAAGTTTGATTCTATGATTAAGTATCAAAATTTTTTATTATTTAATTATAGAGTAAATTATTATTATTATTATTATTTATTATTATTTATTATTATTATTTTATTTCCTTTCCTTTTCTCTCTCTGTCAATTAGGGATCTACTACTATTTTTTCTAAAAAATTATAGTTTTTTTTCTGTTTTTCCCCTATTTTTCCGCTTATATAGGGGGGTCATTAATTGAAAAAAGTACATCCAAAAATAAATGTACGTGCAAAGGCTTATAACGTAAGGGCTGAAAGGCAAAAAACTATAATTCTCTAACTTTGTAATGAAACTTCGATTTTTGAAAAATAATCGTATATTAATTGAGATTTTTCTTGAAAAAAAATCAAACTAAATTAGTAGTATGTTTGCACATGGGGTATACGATGTTTGATTTTTTAAAAAACAATAACAGTACGTTTTTTTTCATGCCGTATAGGATTTGCTCAAAATGCCCTATATTACTAAGATAAGTTTGAAGGTAAAAAAGTAAAATTCAAATAAACTATCATATACAAGAAAGTAATAACAAAGTATCAAATCATTAATTGAAGAAAAACAAAGTTTTCAGAACTTTTTCCCGATTTTAAGTTTGAATAACATTGTGAGTTATTGCGTATAATGTAGCGTAATGATTGTGAAAGCTGGATATTAAAGCTATGTAAAAGACTTGTTAAAAAGATGTATATGTGGACTTCTGGAGCAAGTGAGACAACGTGAAACAAGCTCCGGGAAACTTGTTTCAGGCCGTGATTCCTAATACGTGCTAAAGGGAAAAAAGAAAGCCGCTATAATGGCGGCCTATGTATGATGTGATGTAGTAATGTGATGTTGTGGTCTGTTATGATGTTATTCTTCTGCTAGATAACTCCAGCTATGATCCCACCATGACTCTATGAAATACAGGTCTCTAACTGTGCAGAAAACGCCCTCCGGAGAGTGATTTAACGTGTTTAATTCTACACTGTCAACTTCTCCGGCATTGTTGACGTAAACCCAAATATAGATATTGTCATCTTGAGCAAGTTTAATGCCGCAATTCTTTTCAAAGCTATCAAGCGCCTGCATAGCAAGTTCATCAATCGTACTTTTCATAGTGTAAGATCCTCCGGTTATAATATCCCTGAATAGCGGCCATTATAGCCGCCGCTCTGCTTATATTTTAATCTTTAAAATTAGCCCAAAGATCGCCCTTTGTGTCTTGCCATAAACAGTCAAGAACTTGTTCTTTATTCAAGATAGATTCATTCATACTTTTAACAGTACGATCAATGAACACTATCTTTGAATTGCCGTTAAAACGCTTAAAGTGCTTTTTAAGTCTCCGGTTGTTCATGTAATGAAACGGGGAAAAACAGAAATGATAACTGCTATATGATGATGTGCTATTGCGCATTTTCCCGATGTTGTAACGCTGAAAATTAAACACGGGGAACTTATGCCACAAACCGGAATTATCAGAGTAGAACACTTCTAGAACCTGAGAATCATTCTCCGGCATAACGTGAATAAGAATGTATTTCTGATTATTCATGATGTTTAAACTCCTTTATGTAATGCGGCTCATGCGCCGTTTCATTAGTTATATTTTACGCTTTTTTAAAAAATTCTCAAAACTTATTTTAACGATTTTGCGAACTTTATCACATATTAAAGCGGATCGGTCTTTTTTCTGAAGTCAGCTAAACAACCAAAAAAGTCATTACAGTAATACATTTGCGGCATACTGATATACACATATTTGTTGTTTTTTCTGACCTTGCTATACCGTGCGGCCTCCACTTTTCCGGTGTTATCCTGCGATACCTGAAACTCGTAAATAATATCGTTTTTTTTGTTGCGTGCGGTGAACTCTACATAACGCACTACTGGCGCTTTGACTTCTGTTGGTGTTTTAATAAAAGACTCATAAAGCATAATATATACTCCTTTATTTTTTGTGGGAAACCGTTTCCCGCTGTTCATGATTATATGATCTCATAACTCCGGTTTTTGGTAAATTCTTTTTTAACTATTTTGTGATAAATATCACAAATTTAATTCAAAGTCAGTTATGGTAAAATCAGGTTATTTTTTAATTGTATCTGCTCCAGCTTTTATTGTATTCTCAAAATATTTATTCACTTTCTGATAGTTTTTATCCTGATTTTTAAAATTATTTTGAGCTGCCAAAGCCAGGTTTCCCGTATAATTTTTAGATATATCAGACCAAGCTTTTTTGGTAATGCGTATAAAAATATTAAAATTCCTGGGTGTTAAAAATTTGTTAAACTTTGGCAATTCCTTACAAGAAAACAAGAAAACAAAAAACCGGAACTCTTCAGCTCCGGTATATTTAAGAATTGATTTTATTTATCTAAAAAGAACTAGCAAGGCAATAATTGCAACAATAATCATATTATATTATGCCGCCCTTTCACTATTGTTTAAAATATAATCATTTATAGTTTTCTCAATTTTTAAACAAATTTCATTTAATGAGATTGAATAACTTCTCAATTCAAGAAAACATTTCTTATTTATTATCTCCGGTATATGCACGTAATAATGTGGATCTTCTTGAATGAATTTAAACTTATTCATTAAAGACTTTTCTAATAAAATACTTCCGTTTGAACTGTCTATAATATCCGATAACTTATTTTTATAAATTACATCATTTTTAACATTATCTTGTATCGTAACATAATAAACATTTTTAAGATATAAAGCATAAAGATCAAAATCTTTACAAATTGAACAAATAAACTTTTCAGCTTTTCTAACTACACCTGAAACAGTTTTCAAGTTTTCAGATCCGAAAACTGTTACAAGTATTAAATTGGTATCTTTTCCGGTAATTGTATATTTTTTGATTTTCATGATTTTAACTCCCTGTAATAATATATTAATAATTCTCACTGCCTGATATATCAAACAACCTGCTAACTGTATATTTCACTCCGGCAATGTTCGCAAAATCATCTTTTAACACTCTCAGAATATTTAAAAATCTGCATAAGCTGTCATATTTGAATTTTGTTGTGCTTGCGAAAAAATGATTTACTTCGTGTTTGTTGAATTTATCAAATAAAATAACTCTTGCTTTTCCGTCAAACTGTACTTCATAATCTATATCGGATAACAAAGAATTGATTCTTTCTAAAGCGTTATTTATAAGTTCTTTTTTTATCATGATTTTAATTTCCTTTTTTGTTTGTAAAAAAAATCCGTTTTTATAGCTCCAGAACTCCGGCATTTTACCGGAGTATTAAACAAGTTAATTTTAAATTTTAGGCGACTTCTTCTTCATCTCTGATAATTTCGTCTTTTTCTTCATCATACTGGAGGCCGATCATCTCACAAACGTAAGCAAAATCAAACCAAAAAAGATCATTTATTTCGGTCTCGCTCATGCCCTCCGGATAAGTATCCGCTAAAATATCCCCGATCTGGTCAAGTTCAGAACTGGTTAACATTTCAGCGTTATTTTTAGCACCACACCAAAACTCAAAACTAGAAAGATCAATATCAGAATAAACTTTCATTTTTTTAATTCCTTATATGTTGTTGTTTGTTGCGGCTCTTTGCCGCTCCGGTTTACGTTTATAATTTTCTCACGGACTCCGATTTTCTGAAAGTGCTTTTTATCGTTTTTGTGATAGTTATCACATTTTGAGTAAAAAGCACATTACGCATAAAATTTAATCTTATACTACAATTCTGCACACTACTCCGGTATAATTTTTATTTCCTTTGGCTGTTACTTTTATACAATTTCCCCGCCCTGAGTTTTTATCAAATATTACGGAACAATAGCGATCCGCTTTTTTAAGGTATTTAACAATATCAGCTAAAAATCCCCGCTTCAGGTGTACAGGACTCCAGTTGTACCCTTCAGCCCTGACCGGCAGACTGGTATATTTCGCATTAAATACACTGTCTGTTACTTCTATGCAGTCGTTTAATGTGTTAGTCTTGCCTTTTAACGCTTTTAATGCCTTTTCCAGTTCTGATAACTGTATTTCTAATTTTTCCTCCGTATGATTTGGAATAATCATCTGCAAATTAGGATAGTCAGCAATAATCAGCGGCGTGATAATTCCGTTGCATATAGCATGATTTTTTGTAATTTCAATTTTACAGTTATGACGGGACGTTGCTAGAATTGCATTTATTACTACTCCCGGTATTATTACATTTATATTTCTGTCTCCGGATATTTCAATTTTTTCAAGTTCAATTTCTTTTATACTTGCTCTATGGGCATCGGAGCTTTCACAAATAAATTTATCATCTTTGGTGATAATATGTACGCCCCTTAAAAAGTACCTATAACTCTCATTTACTGATACTGTACCAATAACAGCTTCTAACATATCAGTGTCAATAGTAAAGCTGGTTTTGACCTTTTCAGAAGGTATTTCCGGCATATCAGAAATAAAACCTTCTATTGAATTTTCAATATTATTCCTTGCAATAGTGATCTTGTTATGATCGCTAATAATATTTAACAAATTATTATAATCATCTCCTGAATGAGCTTTTAAAAAGTTTATAATTTCGCACGTATTAAAGCAGATACAATTATTTGTATCTTCAGGTTTAGGAAATAAATAACCAACGTTCCATGACTGATAAATATTATCAGAATATCCGGCATTATAAACTCTAATAATCTGCACTCTAACATTGCCGCTATTAAAGATAAAATACATTTTATCGTTATCTTTAGTTCTTTTACCTTTAATAATTGAAAAGTTTTTAATATCTTTTACAATTTTTTCAAAATCAATTTCGCTGATGTTTGCTTTCATTTTTTAAACTCCGTTTGTATTAAAAATTCCGTTTGTAGTTCTGTTTTTAGGTTATAGGGCATTGCTGCCCCCTTTAGTAATTAAAATCTGTTTTTTATTAAATCCACTTTGATTTTAAAACAAATTTCATAATTTCAATATTATAATCATTATCTAATATGTACTTGCATAATGCCTTTTTTACGTCATAATCTGTGCCTTCGTTCATAGCTTTTGATATGTATTCAAAACTATTATTAAAAACTTTGTTATATTCCATGATATTATTATAAAAAGTTTTAGGATTATATGGATCACCGTCTTTTCTATCTAAAATTAAATCTATAATCATTTTCTTGTTTCCTTTTGTTTTTGCTCCGGCTCCTTGCCGTTGCTTCATGATTCCCATTTTACGCTTATTCCCGGATGACGCAAAACTCTTTTATCCGTTTTGTGAGATAGTTCACAAAAATAATACAAAATAACATAAAAAAGACTTGCAACCGTTATGTTACAAGCCTTCCCAGATTATGCCTAAAAATTATCCGTTTTAAGTCAATAACTTGTTTTTGCTCATATAAAAATAAACCTGTCTTGTTGGAACCTTGTTAGATCTTGTTAGAACCTTGTTAGAATATTATTTAAACCTCGTCTGACTGTTTAATACCTGAACCAGCATAGTTTTTGCTGACTTCGGCAGATTTTTTTGCGTTTCCTGCCACAAGGCCATGCTCTCAAAATTCCGGCTCCAAGTCTTATCTTCACCATGCCACCGGAACCCTAATTCCTTTACCTGATCCTTCTCTGCATAACTTACGCTTAACCGCACCTCCAGACTCACCTTGCTTGCATTATTGCACAGTTCTGCCAGTGTTCCGGTGCTGATTATCAGCCAAAGTAGTGCAAGCACATCATTTATCGCCCTGTGAGCGTCATACCAATACCCTGCCTGAGTCAACAGCAATTCCAGACCTTTTCCGTTAAAACCTTTTTTTCTCCAGTCTATTTCCGTCATACTGTCAGCCCAGTGAAGATCCGCTAACACATAAGGATAAGTCCTTTCCAATATCCTCCGGTCAAAACTGGCGTTATGGGCCACAACTAGACATTTCTCCGGTAAATATTCCTTAAAATCATCATAAGATAATTTCTGTTTCGGAAGCATATCGTTTGTAATGTGAGTAAGTTCTGAGACTTCCTGAGACAGTTCCTTTTCCGGTTTACTGAAAGCGTCAAAACAGCAGTCAATACTCAATACCGTTCTTGTTCTCACATCGTACGTACATACACAAAAAGCAAGTTCTATCAATTCTGCGGCATTATCTATCCCAGTAGTTTCAGTATCCAGTATCACTAGCTTTCTTAGCCTGTTTTCGCTGACTTCTGTATCATTCAAGACTATTCGCTCAAACTTCTGCCCTGCCGCTGAAACGGGAACAACATCATCAAAAGGAACTTTTTCTAACAGCTTAAACTTTTCCGGTTCTTTTACAATTCTCTCTAACTGCTCTTGCGTTATCATTCTACCCTCCACCAGCTCCCATTTCTATTGCGCCATAAAATCTGATTATCGGAACCTCGGAACGGTTTTACATGAGAATCGTTTTCTCGATATTCTCCATCGACAACAAAATCTATATATCTTCCCATTAAATCAAAAAATCCGTTTTCCGTTTTCCAGTTTCTCACCCTGAACTCACCGCCCCCTTCAGGAACTTTTTTAATTTTCTTTTCGGAAAAATCCGTTTTTGTTTGCAAAAATCCGTTTTCCAGTTCCGCTGACCCGTCATAAGATGTCAGCCCCCTGCACTGCAAAAAACCTTCTGCACCTGTTCTAAAATCGTCTAGCTGATAACCTGTGTAGATCCATGTAATAATCCGTTTTCCGTATTTTTCCTTAACCCTTGCACATATCTCTAGCACTTCTGCCCTATTCCACGGTGCTAAAGGATCACCACCGGAAAAACTCAACCGCTGAATGTAATTCTGCTCTAAGCATTTTTCTAGTTTCAAAAAATCCGTTTCTGTAAATATTTTTCCGGCTTTTCTGCTCCACCCTGCCCGATTAAAACACCCTGCACACCTTCTCGGACAACCTGATACATACAAAGTAGTTCCGAAGCCATATCCGTTATTACTTTCGCAATCTTCAATTTTCAGAAAATTCATTCTGCGCTTTCCTCCCGTTTTCTGAAAAATCCGTTTGTGATCTTATCACATCATCACCTGAGATTGCCGCCCCGTTTAAAAAATAAACAGAAAAATCTGTTTTTCATCACATAAAAAAAATCCCGCAGAAGCGGGATAAAATATACAAGGAGTTTATCAATGAACGAATTTTGTTTAATTTTACACCAAAAAATCTGTTGATACAACATTATTTTCAGATAATGTTAAAAATTCATTAAGAATGTTTTCAAATGCCGCTGATACTTGCAATACTACTGACCACAGTCTCACGTTATCCAGTTTTTGTATGCTTCTTACAACGTATTCAGCGTATTGCTCTGCAAACCCTGCAATAGTTTTACATCTGTCATACTGGCAATATCTACTCATGCTATCGAGATAATCTGTGTATATCACGTTGTTATCTATGCAGAATTGCACTTCAATTCCGTTTTCACTCTTGGGATTGTCGTATTCGTCATGAGTTATTAACTCACATTCTGATAATTTGATTGTTATCTTGCTCTGCATAAAAATCCGTTTTCCTGTATCACCATCAGGAGCGAGACAATCCCGCCCCCTGTTTATGCAGATTATATCAAAATCAGCTTTCGGAAAACTTTTCCCATTTTCCGTTTACGTACATCGTCAGCGGATCTTTCATAAATCCGTTTTCGTCAACCTCCATTGATATATACATATCAGCACTTAGAATGAGATTATGTCTCGCCACAACTTTCTGAGCACTGGCCAAACTTGTTGCTTTTATTTCCATAGCCTGTCGTGCTCTATAACCTTTTCCTTTTTCTACCGCAACACCGTAAAAGGTATATCTAGGTTTATTTGCTTCGGTGTCCATGATCCCGTCTAACAATAACATTATCTGACCAATCAACGGTTTGTCCATCATGTTCCGTTGTAGACTCGGCAGACAATTTTTAAATATGCCTAGCTGATAATGCAAGTTAGCCTCCGATTTTACCTTCCATCTTCTTTCGACTCTATCATACGGCTGAGTATCATACCCCGTGATCTGCAATTCCTTTGTGTTTCTGTTGTAACACAATTTCAGGTTTTTAAAAAACTCTCGTATTTTCCGGTTGATAATTTCAAGTTTTAATTCAAGGCTGTTTGAGTATTCAATACTCTCCCAGTCATTTTTAAAAAGTTCCTCGTAATCCATAACCACCTCCTATACAGCCAATCTGCGGCCATAACCCCAATACGGAAAATCAAAGAAAGGGTTGTCAATGTTTTCTAACGCCTCTCGATAAATCTTTTTTGTTATCGGTTGGTATTTAAAATATTCGTAATATCCATCGTTTTCGCCCCATTCGTCTTGGTAAAATGCGGGTTTCCCATTTACGTTATAAATATGTAAATGGTGCTTTTTGGCAAATGCCGCAAGTTTCTCCCTGTACTTGTTTGCCTTGCTCGTCTTTACGAGTCTCTTTTCTTCATCAAGGCTCCAACGATCCTTGTTATTGAGATAAGTGAAGGTCACACAGTTAATCATCGCCCTAGTATTCTTCATTTCGGTAAACATTTTCTTTTTCTCCCTGTATGTTTCTTTTAAAGCGGGGATCGCTCCCCGCAAATCCGTTTTTAATCAATAACCTTTGCTCTAAATTCAAGCACCGGAGCAGATTCTTTTGTTACTAACATCTGATCTACAATAGCTTTCTGGTCATCGCTTAAAGCCTTGTATCTTTTATTGTCAAGATTATGCTTAACCTTAAACAACAATCCAACGTCAACTCCGGCAATATCAGCCTCCTGAGCAACCTTGTCAAACAACTCCTCGTCCACGGTAGTTGTATATTTCTTTGTATATACAAGCTGGCCACCGTTTACATCTGCCTTGTTAGCACCTGCCTTACTTTCCGCAAAGTTTTCAGATACCAGTCTCTTACGAAGTTCCATTTCCATCTTTTTGACGGTATCGAGAACCTCCTGTGCCTGTCTCCATGCGGTGAGAACATTACCCTCATTTACAAGACCCTTGATCTGTTCAATGCAAATTTCATTTAAAGTACACATTTTGTTTTTTCCTTACTTGTTGTTTCGTTCCCGTTCGGAACATTTTCATTATCGCAAATTCTTTTTAGTTTTTCAAACTCTTTTTGTATCTTTGTGATATACTTCACAAATTTGTTTAATTTTCTACTTTATGAAAAAATTCGGTTTCTGTTTCTCCTTCAGAAGTCAGTTCTGCATAGCTCAACTCGTAAGCCTCAGCAAAATCCTTCATTAATGCCCTGAGAGCGTTTTTTACCACTTGTCTCTTTGTTTCCTTGCAAGTTGCATAAAGTTCACAATAAATTTTATTGCAAAACAGTTTCTTTTCCCCGTCATTTCCAATTAAGATCCTGAAAATCCTTTTTAGTTCATCATATACGGCTACACTGTCAGCGGCCTTCATTTTATTCGAGAACTTGTAAATTTCAAAACTGGTAAAAAGTCGGTTCATCACCTGTAAACGATCCGTGTCGTTCATCATTCTCTCAAAATCCATTGTTTCACTCCCTGTTTTGCAACTTGTTAAAAAAATCATCAGTAGGTGTCCCTTGCTGATGATTCTATTTTCTCAAAATTCTTTTGTTTGTGCAAAAGTCTTTTATCTATTTTGTGACAAACCTCACAAATTAACTTTTACCTGTACTGCCAAAACCACCTGAACCTCTTGCAGTCTCGCTTAGTTCTGATACAAGTTCGATTTTGTCTTGCAATACAGGTACAAATACCGCTTGCAGTATTCTGTCCCCACGTTTATACGCAAATTCTCGATATACATCACCGCTAGTCTCTACATCTAAATGTGCTATCCATTCACCACGGTAATCACTATCAATTACGCCCACGGTATTCAGCAGTTTAATTCCCTTTAGCCCTGCACTGGATCTCATAAGAAGAAGGCCGCAATATCCTTCCGGTATTTCCGTTGCAAAACCCAGTTTAATAACGTTGTCAATTCTGCTATTCAGCACAACATCTTCCTGTAACTTCAGGTCATATCCGGCAGAATTTTGTTTCCGTTCCGGTGCTAAAAAGTTCGGTACTAACGGTTTTATCTTAATCATGGTCAACCTCATAATCTTTCGTTTCTGTTATTCCTTTAAACTTTGCCAGTAACACATCGTTTATCTGACAGTCTCCAGTAGTTTCATCGTTAATCTCGCTGATCTCGATTTTATCTACAAACACACCAAATTGCCGCAACACACTTTCAATCAGCTTTGCACCTCCGATAACATACACTTTGCACATATCATTATCGTATTTGCTTGCCATCATTTTTGCTGTTCTGATTGCGTCTAACAGGCCACGAACAAATATCAGATTATTCTGTTCTTTGTATCGTTCGTTCATCTGGTCAATATATTTCCGGTTGTTGCTGACCACAATGTTATCACGGTTAGGGAGAGGCTTGCCTATGCTGTCCCATGTTGTGCGTCCCATAATTACAACATTCCCCTCGGTTGCTTTCTTAAAATCAGCAAGATCCTCACGACATTTCCACGGCAGTTTTCCGTCTTTGCCGATAAAGCCTTTGCGATTCCTCGCAAATTTGATAATCATGTTTATCATCTCATAACACCTTTATGTAAATTAAAACCTTTGCGTTATTCTTGTCAAAACCACCATCGTTCCATTCTTCGTGAATAACAATATTCTTGTTATCGTCTTTGATTTTGCCATAAGCAACAAGAGCGTCTAAGAAGAACTTGCTCAATACAGCAATAATGTTCATTCCGTCATGAACACGTTTATCACCAAAGATTATTTCATAATCTACTGAGATCCGTTTCATCATGTGAGGAAGTCCGATAATCTCATTGTGCATAATCCGTTTATATTCGTCTTTTGCCCTGTTAAGTACCTGAAAATGAGCGTTCCGGTATGGATTAAGATTCAGCATGAACTTTTTCTTTCCTACTAGCACACTTACAGGACTCTCAACTACAAAACACTGGGTTTCTTCATCAAAATACATAAAAAAATCCGTTTTTGAAAATAAAATCCGTTTTCAGTTCAAACCGCCATATCAAATTTGATTGCCGGAGCGTGTTCATAGTTCTTCAGCTTAAAATCACTTGTTTTAACTGACTTTAAAAAGCTGTCAATATTCGAATAGTCTGCATTTTCCGGCAACTCTAATTCAGGAAGTTTTTTCGGTTCACGTTTCAACTGCTCCAGAGCACCGTCAAGATGATTCAGGTATATATGACAATCACCTAAACTTCCGATCAGCTCTAACGGTTTTTTGTTTGTCATTTTAGCGATAATGTGTAATAGTAATGCGTAACTTGCAATATTGAAAGGGATCCCCAAACACACATCTGCTGACCTTTGATTCCACATCAGGCTCAAATACTCTCCACGTTCACCACTCACGTAAAACTGAAATGAGTAATGACAGGGCATTAAAGCCATGTATTCCAGTTCTGCCGGATTCCACGCTGAGACAAGCAACCGTCTTGACCACGGATCATTTTTAATTCCGTTTATGACTTCTGTTATCTGATCAACTGTAATCCGCTTTTCTTTAGCCCATTTGACTTCATTACTGGCGAATAATCCGTTTTCTTCATCGGTATAAATAATTCCGTTAAAACCCCTCCATTGTACCCCATACACACGCCCCAAAAATCCGTTTTTAAATCCGAGATCCTTTCCCTGTTTCTCATAATTGGCAGTCCAGATTGTCCGTCTTTCCTTTTCAGTCAGTTCTGCATAAGGCTTGTTGTCATTCTTAATTTCTGCTAAACGGTGCTCATTTGCAGATCCTTCTAAAAACCACAGCAACTCGCTCACCACAGCTTTCCATGCTAAAGCCTTTGTAGTAATTGCCGGAAATCCGTTTCTCATGTCAAACCGGATCTGCCGCCCGAATACTGAAATAGTCCCGACTCCGGTTCTGTCCTTGCGTTCCGTTCCATGAGCCATAATGTCTCGGATTAAATCTAAATACTGCTTCATTTTTCATTCCTTTTAGGATCGTACCATTCTATCACGGTGTTCTTTTTGTCAGAAAGTACCGTGTCCACTCTGATAAACGGTGAGTTAAAATCAGAAAATCCGTTTCCACAATAATATTCATCGTATATTTCCATACGATTCTGATGTATAAGTTCTTGAAATCTTTTTAATACAGACGGTTTGAGTTTGCGTCTGGTTCTTGTTAGATCCTTTAGTAGGCAATCCAGTAATTCCGTATAACTATCCACGGCACATCTAAAGCCATCGTCCCAGTCATAAGACGGAAAACGCATACGATCTTTCATATAAGCCATGTCTCCTTTAGCTTTTCATAGGTTTTTTGATTGGTAAAAATCCGTTCTAGTTAACAACCTCTCTGATCCAGTAATTTGTAACAAGCACCTTTTGTTTTATACACGTTAAAAGCAAGTGCTTTACTAACCTGTTCTAATGAGCCATCTGCACATAATCTCTCTAAGGTACTATTGATAGCCTTTGTGTAACCAAAACGGTACTTTGAAAATACTTTCTGTTTACTGAGTGTAAAGTGCAAGTATTTTAACGGAACTACTTTAGCGTCTTTCATTTTCTTAATTACATCACCGCTTAAATTTGTAGCACTGCACAAAGCCACAATTCCCTTATCCCTGATAAAGCTTCTGCAAGCCTCTAAAACAGCTCCCGCCATTGTCTGTTCATTATTTGCTGTGAGATTAGTTTCACCTGAGATTATCATGCTATACATATTAGCAATATCTAGCATCACAACTCGCATAGCCCATGCCATGTGCTGAATATTTATTACCGGATTAGTATGATTCTGAGATACAGCACATATCCCCGCAAGACGTAATATCTTTAATCTGCAACGGTTCCATGACTGGCGGTAATGTTCTGCGTCCCCCGCCTGATCAAGCATTTCTAAACACCATCTTTCAAGTCTGTCATTAAATTCTTCGGCCTGACTGTTTAGCTTTATTGTAACAAATCTGCTATCACCCGCATTTTGCCCTGAAAGGCTATCTTCATCAACGCAAAGATTATGTATTTCCTCCAGAATATAATCCGGTATCGGCATGTCCAGTCCGGTATAATTTGAGAATACACTTTTTCCTTTGTAGGTTATTGTTAAAAATCTGCTTAAAAATCCGTCTGCCGCCATTGTGGGTGTTAATGCGTCAGCAAGGCCGCTGATTGTGGTTTCACCTACAAGACTAAAGGCCGGAGCATTTACTTCAGATACGTTGTTTTCAGAACTTGAATAACTCATACCACTCAATACATCGCCTTTTGCAGAAGCAGTGTATAGTTTCAGGTATTGCCCCCGCAAGCCTTGCGCCTGACTGTCTCTTGTATTGTCAGCCATGTTGCCTAACACTTTTCCGAACTCTTTCTGAAAGTTTACAAAACTCGCATATACGTCAATCGGAATACCCATGTTATTCTGTTTCTGTCCGGTAACTGCCCCCGCCTCCTGAGCACACCTTTTTACAAGTGCCTGAGCTGAAACAAAATCATCATCAATAATATGACGCTTTAATCTGCAAGTGGGGTATCTTTGTTTCATCTGATAAACAAGATCGTTTTTTGTGGTATGAAGTCCTTCTTTACCGATACCGGATCTCGCACATAATATAACATAATTGTTTAGCCCTGTTCCGGTTGGTAACTGCCACATCTTTCCCGCAATTCCGCTGATTATTCCGATTACACTAGCAAGGCTCACTTCCAGTACAGGCTTTATCCGGCTTGCATAACTCCATTTTGTCAGCTCATACACCAGTCCTGAGCTTACAGGAGGAACTATCAGGGCGTTGTTTTCTGTAATATTAAATCCCTTTGTGCAAATATATCCTTTGTCCAAAAGTCTTTTATATGACGTTTCTTCATCAGAATAAAAAGGTATATATTCTGCACTGGGTATCACATTTATCCGTTTAAGCTGAGTAACAATTCCACAGGCAATAAGCGTATCTGCAAACAACTGTTCTAAAGTGTATTCAGGATCGGTCTTTTCGTTCTGCCATTTTGAATTTACAAGAACCGTTTCAGGATCAATGTTAAGATATTTCTTGTTTATGAGTTCATCAACAAGTGCTTTCTTTTCTGCTTCTTTTTCTATTTCATCGGTGTCGGAATTTTCGTAAACATCTATATTGTTCAAAATTTCCGTTTCTGTTTTATCATCAAAAGGCAGACTGTACTCTACACTCTCATCAGCCCGAACCCGATCAATAATTCTGTTTACATAATCTATTCTTGTGGCCTTTGCCCGTTTCGCCAGTTCGCTCTGAGCAAATATACCCTTCATCACGTCAGCATGGTTGCAATAACGTACAATAATAGCAAATAAAGCAAAATCTGCTTCTGAACGTGAAGGGAATGTTAAATGATAGTCAGGATTACAGACCATCTTTTCAGGATCGGTGTAATCATAATTGCAACGGTTGTTAAACAAGTCAAGGAACATCTCGCAGTCAGGGCTGTTCATAATCTCACAAACAGTCCAGTTTATCAGACTTCCTAAATCCTCGTTGTTTTCCACTTTGATACTCATGTCAGTATCAACCGTGTCATTTGATATAGGTTTCTTCAGAACTTCACAAAGCTCGTCTAGCACGTCCTGTCTGTTATAGATATTGCCATCGTTGCCCTCGACTTTATCTCCGGTCATTACGGCAAATCTGTCCTGAGAATAAAGTTCAAAACCGACAATACCTTTTTCTTTATGCTGTTTTCCCGAACGAATACCGGAGGAACCTGTTTTTGATGAATTAGGATATTTGACCGGATCAATAATTCCGTTTATAATTACATGGTAGCCTAATCCGGACACACTTCGTTCCATGTACGACTGTAATCTCCTTATCCACTCGTCCTGATAGGCTACTTCTTGTTGTGTGATACCGTCTTTTCTGTCAAAGTCAATAATCGTTAAGCCTAAATTCTTTGTGAATACAAAACCCATGCAGAATTGCACATCTCGCTTAATCGGGAATAGCATGATACTGTTACGGCATATTTTGTCAGCCGCAGAATACGTAAGCCATGTTGACCGGAAGTTTTCGGTTGCCGCTGTATTTGCAAGATCACCTGAATAGACTTTGTTCCCCTTCTCGTTTACAGTGCTAGTGTATTGCAACCATAAGTTGTCGCTGTTCTGAATGTAATCCTCGTTATCAGGCTCAAAATAATCAGGGTAAACAGCCTTTACTTTTTCGATCCATTTCTTTGAAACAACTACCGGAATTTTTTCTCCGGTTTTGCCAAAACACAAACACCATTGAGCAATCTGCTCTAAATCCTTAATGTTCTCAATCATATAATTCCTTAATTATTACGTTCATCGAAAACGTACGAAACAATTCTATTATACCCGTTTACGGTTTTTACGGTGATTGCCGTAGGTTCTCTCATTTTCCCTTGCAGACACATTACAAGCAATTCCTGTGTGTTTTGCGGTGTGTAGTCAGTCTTGTTCCGGATCTTAATCCATTCTTTAGCGGCAGTAGAAACAAACGACTTTTCGCTTTCTATGTTTATCCAGTCTTTTGCCGCAGTCTGTATGCCAGCATGATAAGTAACAAGTAGCTGAATACCGTTTTTTGTGTTTACTTTTGCGTATTTTACACGAGTTATTTCAACTGTTTTTTCTGTTTCCTGTTTTTGTTTCCGTGTTATGATCTCGTCCAAACTTGCGTGAGCTGTAAGTTTTGTTTCAGTCGGAAATTCATAGTTACATGACGGACAGAATTTAGCACTTGCCGGAGCATAGCAGTTACATTTCGGGCAGACTTTAACCGGAGCAGTCCCCTCGCCTTCATGCTTGCCTTTTCCGGTTTTCTTTTTCGGCTGTAACGGATCGTTTATACACCCTAGTCTTGCCACATTACCCGCAAAATCAAGAATAAGACAGTTTTCCTTGTTCGGTGAGTATCTTATCCCTCTCCCGCAAGCTTGAATATACAAACTCACGCTCTGAGTAGGTCTGAGCATAACGAGACAGTCAATATCAGGATAATTAAATCCGGTGCTTAGTACATTGACATTTGCCACCGCCCGATAAATTCCGTTTTTAAATCCTTCAATTCTTTCTTTTCTTGTGGTCATGTCAAGATCACCGCTGATTACAGTGGAATTTATCCCCGCTTTACACAGGTATTCTACAACGTGTTTTGCGTGTTCAACTCCGGTGCAGAATATAAGCCAGTGTTTACGGTCTTTTGCAAGCTGAATAGTCTCGTTTAAAGCCGCCCTTGTTACAGCGTCAGTATCAACCGCTTGTTGCAAGTCCTTTTCGACAAATTCACCACCACGTATTTTTACATTACTTACATCAATCTGAAATTCCGGCCTTCTCGGTATTGCGTCACACATAAAGTTATTCTGTATCAGCCAGTCAAAAGCTTCTACAGTACACATGTTGTAAACAATATCATCAAAAATTCCGTTTTCAGTAATCCACCCGCAGTCAAGTCTGAAAGGTGTTCCGGTAAAGCCAATCACTTTTAATTTCGGGTTTATTTCCTTTAATCCGGAAATCAGTCTCCGGTATGTAGTTTCAGCCTTTGCGGGAACTAAATGACATTCGTCTATGATGATACAGTTTACCTTGCCGAATTTTTTGTAAGTCTCCGGTTTTGCAATACTCTGAACACCACAGCAGATTATCCGGTTGTCAGTCTGCTTTTTGTTTAGACTTGCTGAATATATCCCTACAGGAGCACCCGGCCAGTAATCAATAATTCCCTCATAATCCTGTTCAATCAGCTCTTTTACGTGTGTTACTACAAGCACCTTGCTCATGTAATTGCCGTATCTGTCAAAACAGGTTCTTACAAGATAAGACATTGTAAGAGTTTTGCCTGAACCTACAGGCATAACCACAACCGGATTCCCTTTGTTTTCAGTTTTGTGCCAGTATTTGAAAATACTTTCCACCGCTTCTAGCTGATAAGGTCTTAGTGTAATAGCCGCCATTAACGCACCTCAAAATCAATGCCTGTATAACAATCCTTTGAAAACTTATTTATATCCAGTGAACATTTTAGTTCGTTGGTTTTAGGATCAAAGTTTTGTAAGAAACAGGTGCGGCAGTTTTCGCTAAGTTCTTTTTCACCAAAACAGAAGTCATGATAGTTACACATACGGCAAATATAAAAATTAGACTTGTCAGACAGTTTTTCCGGAAGTTCTTTGTTGTTGCAAATTTCAGCAATTCTGTCTAGCATTTGTTCTGCTATCTGATCGTTTCGTTTCAGTAACACCGCATGGATCTCGTCAGTGTTTTTATTTACCGCTAGAAACAACGTATGCTCGATTCTTTGCGATTTTAACGTTGTTACCTTATCTCCTATCAGGAATTTGAATATCTTTTCACAATCAGCGAATTTGTTCATGCAGTACATATTCACGTAACACTGTCTTTCATATTGCTGAAATTCACTCAGCCCTTTACTCTGAAAGGCGGTGAAGTTTTTGTCGCTCATTGTTTTAAATTCAAGCATGACAATTTCGTTTTCACAGTCAGGAACACCGTAGGCCAGTCCGTCTATACTTCCCGCAAAAATACCGTTTGTATAGCCGAACTGTTTCCCTTTTCTAAAACCATCTTTGAAATATACATCAATTTCTGCCTGTTTCAGCAAAGCTAAAAACCGCATTTCTTCTAAATGTCCCCGATTCCACAACCGTATTAACCTCGGATCATTTTTACCTTCAGCACAGCGAAAATTCAGCCACACTTTTCTGATACACTCACCGCCAATCTGACTGGCTCCTAAATGATCCCGTAATTCTCCGGTATCAGCTTTCCATGCGTCTAAATCAGCAAAAGAAAAATAGAACTGTTCCTGTTCTTTGAATGTTTTCCCATTGTCAGCCTTAATACTATCATCAATAGCCTTCAGCGTTTTTTCAGCCACAGTGTCAAACAAACCGCTAAATTTCATTAGATTGTTTCCTCATTAGGTAATAAAAAAGGCACTGTCCACGTCCATGTAAACAATGCCCTGCTTTCTCATGCGTGTTTATTATACAGCATTATTCTCAGAACGGCAAATCATCTTCCGCAACCATCTCCGGCTCTTCCTGAACTGGTCTTGCTACTGGTTTAGCAACTGGTCTGGGTGCGGGTTTCGGAGCCGGTTTCGCTACCGGAGGTTTAGGTGTCACCGCCTTCTGCACTGGTTTTGCCGCTTTTGTGGCCATTGCATTTAGTGCGTCTGCTGATTCCTGTTCCTTTGCAATTCGCTGTTTCAGATATGCGTATGCCTTGCCAATGTCTTTTGGAGGTACGGTAGCCGGATCAGCTCCTTTCTTTTCAATCAGCCATTTTTCCCTTGCGGAACGCTTTTCAGCGTCAAACAGATTAAATACTGTATAGTTCGCATATACTTTTCCGTTCGGTGCTTCATAGTCTCCGGCCTTTCTTAGTACCGTGGCGATAAGCTGAAATTCATTTGCACATAACCCGTCATATTTATACATCGGATTACCCTGTGAGTCACAGACAGTTTCACCGTCTTTGTTCTTAATTTCAGTTTCAATCAGACCGTTACCATTACCAGTCAGGAAACAAAGTTCCTTTGTCTTGCCGAAAAACTTGTCACTGGGTTCAACGGAATAAGATGTAGTAAACTTGCCTACAGGTTCTACGCCTTCATTATCCAGTGCTACAAAGGTACAGGAAATTGCGTCACCGTTACTCCGGTGAACAAGAATTGCACTGGCAATAAAGCACTTGTAAAGACCGGATTCAACCCATTCAAGATCGTCAGTCTTGGTAAAGCCGCCACCAGTACCCTTTTCAAGAGACTGTTCAAACTCACTGTCATTGTCAAGATCAAGTTCGAGATTCATAAGTTACCCTCATTCAGTTATAGTTACACTTTCTGCTTCAATGGAAACATTTTCCGTTTCGGCAGGTGTCTCGTTTGCAATAATTTCTGCTTTTCTGTCAGCAAATAATTGTACCACATCTCGTGTTTTTTCCGGATCTATCCGGTTTTTGATTGACATGTAATACTTACCCAGTTCGTCTGCGGAATTTATCTTTTGCAACCCTCCGCAAATATCCTCAACCGTTATTGTGTTTTCAGGCTTGGCAATCTGTAAAGGCGTATTGCTTTGCGGCACAACTTTCTTTACCTTTGCCGTGGCAATTACATCAGAATAGCCTCCTGATTGCGAGAGTTCCATATCTCTTGCTTCTTCAGTAGTGATAAGGCCATGTAACAAGTCAGGGAACACATCACGATAAGCAAACCCCCTTGCTCTCATTTGTGCCATGCGTTTAGGATATTGTTTCCATACACCCTTGCCCCATAATCCCGCAACCTTTGCGTCCTCAAAACTAAAGGTTCTTGTTTCCTCTCCGGCAATATCCTTACGTTCAATGGTACACACCGCTGTCATGGTTTCTTCGTCAAAGTATTCGACTTTCTTCTTCAGAAGGCCGCTACTGTAAATGATTGCATTGATTGCGTCACCGTATATACTCATGTGTCCGTTCACATTCATACAGTGTGTGAGACTCATTTCAGGTGAAAGACCTAACGCTTTTCCATAGCTGATTACCGCCATCGCCTTGTTAAGCCCCTGTTCGGAAATAAGAGTGCAGTCCTTGTCCTTTTCATCAGCTTTTACGTCAAGATAAGACTTAGGCAGAACTCCGTTTTCAAACATGAATTTAAGTTTAGACTTAAACTCCTTAACTTCGTCAATAGACTGATCTATTAACGTGGGCTGTGCAAGTTCGTTTTGTTTTGCCATGATTTAGTTTTCCTCGTTATTGATTACATCAATTTCCCAACCGTCAAAAGTTTTATCGTCTTTTGTATCGGCAACAAACCTTTTGAACACCATTCTTTTGAGATCCAGTATTCTCTTTTTAAGCTGTTCACAGTTCATACATGCCAGTGCATAGAATACTAATTCTCTTTCCGTTTCCACCGGATAATATTCCCTGATCTTTTCAATGCTCTTTAGCACACCACGGGGAATGTATTTACTCCGGTAACTCAATATTGCCCTGAAAATGTTTATCGCTTTTAACGTGAGGAAAGTATTTGCCTGAATACGGCTAATGAGCGAAAACAGTTCCTTCGGCATCTCCTCGCTTTGTATGATTTCGTCAATCACGTCAACAGCGTTTAATCCGTTACGGTCAAGATCGTATTTGTCAACAAGCACATCGCAAAATTCCATGTTGCGTAACAGAATGTTCTGCCTTCCTAAAAAACAGTATAACCTGTTATTTGCCGTGGCCTGTGCCAGTTCTGAATACATTTCAACAGGTATGCGTGACATTACTCCCTTTTTGTTAATCAGATCAGGCTTGTTTTGCAACGTTTGCAGAATGTTTATCTGAGTACACGGTCTGAATACGTCCTGTTCCTTGTCTCCGGCTATGAAATACTGTCCGTCAGTATCATCGTTCAGGTGAACCTGTGCTATTCTAATAGTACGCTGATAACTGGCTCTTGTAACAGTTAGAGACATAACGAGAGCATTTTCATAAGTTATCATATTGACACCTCCCAACCGGAATAATCTTCTTCAGGTATAGTTCCTGAATCCCGATACCGCTGTATTCTCCGGTCAATCTTCAGATCAAAAGCCGTGGGATCTTTGTTGCTTTTCGCCCAATAGATGTAAATGGTATTCTTACGCAAACCAGTAAGTTTACTCAGCTCTCCGGCAGTAACTTCTTTACCATGATAACGCAAGTGGGAATACGCACAAACATTCTTTGTAGGCATGAGTTTGTATCTTACGTTGTTTTTGATCCATGTGGTGATATAGGCGGGATCAACAAACTCAACAAAATCAGACTGTGTTTCATCGTCACTATCCACATAATCCCCTTTTGCCTTCAGGGTGTTACACACCATTAAATAAATATCATGAAACGGCAACCCTTGCTTACTTGCCATATCCGCAAGTTCGGGTGTCAACGCCCATGCATACGATCTCGGATCTGTTTTCATTATTTCTCCTAGTTTTATCTAGCAATTTGCTATTGAGGAAATAATACACTAGCTTTTCAAAAGTGTATATCTTTTTCTTAATTTTTGAGATCTTTTTCAAACTTTTTTTGATACTCGCAAACTGTTTTGACTATTTCATCAATTTTGATTGACTGATAAAGTCTTGCTTCTTCAAGTACATACGGCATAATCAGTTCAAACTTTTCAGGATTGTTCAGTTTTAATGAAAGCAGTTCCGGCAGATAAATGTAACGAGAAGGCTTTTGCACTTCCTTAACCACAATCTTATGATCCCATGCTTTCATATTTTTCAGGTGTAGCCAGTCGTTGCGGCAGATTGCCTTGCAATATTCAACATTGTCACTCACAGTTTGTCTGACTTTTTTCAAACGGCTCGCCAGTTTCTTTACCTGTACGTACGTCCATTCCTGCTGACCATTTGCAATAAAAGTCAGCGAACTAGGGTTTATCACTCCTGAATAAAAGTCTTTCTTTTTCATTTCAGAAAGAGCAATTACCCTATTCAGGGTTTCCCGTGAAAACAGGAAAAGATCATTGTTTGTATCTTGCATGATATACCTCTCATAACTGTTAAACATTTTTCTTTAGTTTACCATGAGTAGCTATAAAAAAGAATAGCGGTTTTTAGCCTACTATCACAAAATTGAAATTTTGTTCCTCACCTCTATAAAAAACACTTGTTTCGGATTGTTGCCACTAGACCGTTGTGATAACATCTGCAATTACCCGCTGTGCAAAAAGCGGATAATGTTTTTATACAGGTGGTAAAAATGATTGATGTAGTAAAACGAGATGGTTCTACAGAATGGTGGAATCCGTCTAAAATAGCAAGTGCTGTTAATAGAGCAGTTGCTAATAACGAACACGTTGATAAGGCTATTGATAATACTGTAAAACGTATTGAATGTTCTTTTACAAACCGGATTGACGTGGAAACAATTCAGGATATTGTCGAACAGGAACTAGGTGCTAATGGCAATATCGAAACATTACGCAATTTTGCTCATTATCGGGCTGAACGTACAAAAGTGCGTTCGTTGCGTAACATTATCAGCGAGATTTATCAGAAGCATAACGCTACTATTCTGAATGAGAACGGTAATATTGACGGTAATACAAACTGTGCTCAAAGAGACTTTATCGCAAGCGAAGTATGCAAGAACTGGGCTTTAATTCAATTTCTGCCAAAAGATATTGCTGACGCTCATGTTCGTGGTGATATTTATATTCATGACTTAGGTTTCTCTCCCGCTGGTGGTTACATAAATTGTTGTCTTGTTAATATTAAAGATATGTTAGAAAACGGCTTTACAATGGGAACCGCTAACATTTCAGAACCACGTTCCATACGTGTAGCAACAAATGTAGTCGGTCAGATTATCACGGCTGTATCATCGCAAAATTACGGTGGAACAACTGTGGATCGCATTGATGAAGTGTTAGAGCCTTACGTTGAAAAATCTTACCAGACACATATTAAAAATATTCGTAATGATTGCGAAAAGTTAGGTGTTAATATTCCTGAGTCTGCTATTACCGAACTTGCTGAACAAAGGACTGATAAAGAATGTGAGGATAGCTTTCAACAGCTTGAGTATTCTATAAATTGTTCCCATAATTCTCATGCGCAAGTGCCGTTTGTTACGTTAGGTTTTGGCCTAGGTGCTAGTAAATGGGCGAGAATGATACAGAAGTGGATATTGAATACCAGATTAAAGGGATTAGGAAAAGAACGAAAAACAGCGATATTTCCTAAGTTGGTATTCGCTTTGAAACGGGGATTAAACCTCAATCCTGAAGATCCGAATTACGATATAAAACAGCTTGCATTAAAGTGTTCGGCAAGGAGAATGTATCCTGATATTTTGAGTTATGATAAAGTTGTGGAGGTAACTGGCGGTTTTAAGAACCCGATGGGCGAACTTTCAAGACTGCCCATGTAAAACCTATCTAAAAAGGGAATATCTTTTGAAATAAAGACAATCCTTTACGAAGCGTAGAACTCTGAATTTTGGGGTGTATTGAATATGACAGAAAAAGAAATTTGGAAAAATGTTCCTAACTGGGAAGAGTATTATGAGGTTTCTAATTTTGGTTATGTAAGAAATAAAATAACCAAAAAAAGAAAAGCATTAGATCCTAATACCAACGGTTATTTCAGGGTTGTGTTTTATAATGGCGTTAAAAGGGAGCGGGTATTTGTTCATAGATTGGTTGCAAAATTGTTTGTAGCATGTCCCAATTCGTTATGTAATGTAGTTAATCATATTGATGGTAATAAACAAAACAATAAAGCAAGCAATTTAGAATGGGTAACTCAATCCGATAACAATAAGCATTATCATCAACATTGTGAACAACAACGTGGTGGTAAAAAACAGCCAATATCAGTTTCTTTTTCTGATGGGACAATGCAGATATATAACAGTATTTGCGACTGTGCAAGAGCGTTAAAAATGACTGATAAAAGAATTTGTCATATTTTACGTTATTACAATGGTGTCGATCCGTTGTCCGATAAAATATTCAAACGTATGTCAAACGACTAACCGTGATGAATGTAGCGGTGTAAGGTACAAGCAAATGGTATCTGAAATGATAGGCACTTATCATAAGATAAGCGAAGATATAGTCTGATCTGTATGGTGACATACAGCAGTTCATAAGAGAACGGGTATGAACTTGCGATCCATGCTGAACATAAATGTGCAGAAGTTTCTTATCTGAATGGACTAACGAAAAAGGAGAAAAACAGTATTCCGGTCGCTTAACACATTAATTCAGGTGACCTTAAACGATGTGAACGTATGACAAAACGGTGTGGGTTCACAAAATGAACTTGCTAACGGTGAAAATCCTAGGGGTTAGGACAATACCGTGCTAAACTAAATCCATGTATGTTTTATAAAAGGGATATATCATGGATAGCATATTTGTAGATGGTAAAGAGTTAAAACGTTTTAGAGATACAGGATATTTTGTATCTAACGATGGTGAAGTGTATTCCAGCTTTTCAAAAAGAAAATTAAAACTTTTAAAAAGATGGATAAACGATAGACATTTTTATTATTATGTTGATGTTTATTTAAATCATGTTCAAAAACATGTATTTATTCATCGAATGGTTTACGAAGTGTGGGTTGGTAAAATTCCGGCTGATATGCAAGTAAATCATAAAGACGACAATAAAATAAACAACAATGTAAGCAATTTATACGTTGGAACTCAAAAGGAAAATATTGCAGATTGTATTAGAAATGGTCATAGAGAACCTTGTATAGAAGTGTTAAAAAAGCAAGTTGTTTTGCATGATAAAAAATACAATCAGAACATAACCTTTAAAACCGTCACGGATGCTTTGAATTATCTTAAAAAAGAAACAGGACATACAGCTTCAAATAACTGTATCAGTCAATTTGAAAAAAGCAGAAAACGCAAATGGTTTTCGGAGCGTTTTAAGATAATTCAGTTAGGAAGTGTAACGACTAATGGTGATGAGTGTAGCCATGTAGAATAGAGTTTGTCGCTATTCGAAGTGCATCGCATGTTTTAAACATGAAGAGATAGTCTGATCTATATGGTAACATATAGCTAACATTATGGGAATTGTGGTGTTGTAAGTGTAAATCTACCACGTATCGGATTGAAATTACAGTCTAAAACTACTGAAGAACGTATTGCAGAATATTTTCTTGAATTAGATAAGGTCTGCGAAATGGCTCATAAAGCCTTGCAAATGAGACTGAAAAGACTTTCCACGGTAAAAGCGAAACAGGCTCCAATCTGCTGGCAATATGGTGCTTTAACCAGACTGAAAGCTGATGATTACATTCTTCCGTCATGCAAGAACGGTAGAGCGTCAATCTCGTTAGGATATGTAGGTGTGAATGAAGCAGTACATCAAATATTCTTATCCGATGATACGCTACTGGATAATAAAGAAATGAAAAAAGTGGCTGAAGATATTGTCAAGTTTTTGAGCGATAAATGTAAGGAATGGAAAGAACAAGAGCATTTTGGTTATTCTTTGTATTCCACTCCGGCAGAAAGCCTTGCTCATGTTTTTGAGACTAAAGACCGCAAGGAATTTGGTGTTGTAAGAAACGTTACTGACAAAGAATATTACACAAACAGTTTCCATCTTGACGTGAGGGTAAAGACCGATCCTTTCACTAAGATTAAATTTGAAAGTGTATATCCGAAGTGGGCATCCGGTGGTCATATCAGTTATGTAGAAACACGTAACCTAGAAGATAATCTCCCCGCATTGGAGGAATTATGGAACTTTGCTTATGACAATGTACCGTATTTTGCTATCAACGCTCCGATTGACACTTGTTCATGTGGTTTTCATGGTGAAAGCGTGTTTAAAGACGGAAAATTCACCTGTCCTAAATGCGGAACTACTGATCCTGAAAAACTGCATTGTATCAGACGTATATGCGGGTATTTAGGTGAAATAAATTCTCGTGGTGTGAACAACGGAAAGGTTGACGAGTTTAACAGACGGGTAAAACATGAACCTAATCACAATATTTGCTAAAAGTATTGACAAGATGAAAAACGGAAGATATACTGAACTTGTTTTTCATGATTGATTTACCTTAAACATTCCCGCTGATTCTCCTAGTTTCAGCGGGTTTTTTATTGGTTAAGATTTATTGTTTATTTCTAAGCAAGCATACCGCCTTCTAAAGCAACTGCGTCTAATTCTTCATAGTCAGTTTTTTCGGTGTTTATCTGTTTTATGTGTTCGTAACGATCAACGTCATACTCGCTATCAAAATACTTGATAACAACCTCTTTATCTTTTTGACCTGATTCTATCAGGTCATTCAGATAGTCTCTAAGTTCTTCAACGGTCATAATCACTCCTTTAAATCCACTTAACCTTTGTATCGCCCTGATAACCTTTCCTGAAGATAAACCAACAAAAACACATAGCAGAACTTTTATATTTTTCCATATCCCCGTTCCGGTATGTGTTAGTTCGTTTGCTGAATACAAATACGTATTCCGGAGGGTTTTTCTCAAAAAATTGTTTTCTCGCTTGTCCTTCTAAGAACTGGATTTTTTGTAGGGTACATATTACCCCCCCCTACACAACAAACTTAAACTATGCTTTACAAATTCTAAAGTAAGTTTAAACGGTGTGTTTTCCACAATCATGCAATTATCAGGAAGTTTATCTACCGTAAGATAATCCTGTACTATTGTGTTAGGATAACCACGGTCAACAATATCATAACCAGTAACATGACAGCCTATCTTTTCAAATTCTCTAGCAATATGCCCTGCCCCTACTGAAGTCTCCACAATCTCATAAGGAATTTCTATTCCGTATTCATGCAACATTCTAATGAGGTCTTTTACAGCTTGCGGATCAGTAGAATAAAAATCTTCATTCTGCCTTTCGTCTTTACTGTGAGTTCCTAACTGTCTAAAAACCGGAGCCACAAAGTTATCAGTCATAATCATTTCTCCTTCACCATTCCAAAAGGTTGCCATGTACCACGCCACAAAAACTCATAGTCCTGAAACAGTTCGTCAAAAGCCCATCTTATACCACCTAGCATGATATACCCAGTGTTAGGATCGCCCCATGTCTCGTCACTGTCATAACAAAAACCCTCATACATATAATGATAAGTTGTGTAAGGTTGCCCTGAAGAAGTGCAGTTTGATTGACGCATGATAATGGTATCGCCTATTGCAAATCTGTCAGTCCATTCAGCAAGTGAAAAAGGAAAATATTTCTTTTCTTCTGTTTTAAGAACCGATTCAGGAATGAAAAACTCATACACACTATCGGAATCGTCACATTCAAAGCAGTATTCATCAATACAGTCGCTATATTCGAGTAATTGAGTAAGTTTGCCATAACGACAATTTTTCAGATCTGAAAAACAACTTACTGAATTTTCAAAATAGCCAGCCTGCCCTACTAAAGACTGGTCTGCTGTTATCACAGTTTGAATATCCTTAATGCTTTTAATTCTGCTATCAAATCCTTTTGTCATATTTCATTCTCCCAGTTTTCAAGCATTACAATATACACACCCTCTTGTTCTTTTGGTACGTCAACTACTCTCATGTTCAATGCCGGATTTTTAAGCCATTTATCAAGAGTGTTAAGATCATAAGATTCACAAAGGGTTTCACCATCGCTGTTTTTAGCAACCCACGGTATATGATGTTCCTTTCTGTATTCAGCGGTATTCAAAACCCAGTCAAGCAACGATTCACCCATAACTCACTCCTCAATTTCAATTCCAAAAGGTTGCCAGTCTTTACCATCAAAATACTCGTAACCGTTGTTGGCCAAATGTCTCATGGCTAACCCAATACCTCCACTATTCAGCTTTACAAAAATAGTTCCTTTTTCCCATTCATCATTAAAGTAAACATCAGTTATGATATACCTACCTTTTTCATTTTTCCGTCTGATTGAATGTAATTTTCCTGAGTCAAATAAGTTTAAAAATTCTTCATTAGTAAACGGTCTGAATTTCTTTTCAGGCTTCACCCATTCAACAGGTAAGAAATAGCTATAGCAACAACCACCCGCTGATATAAAAGGGGCATTATCATATTCGTCAATCTTTTGCAATTCGTCCACAACACATTTTGGGTAGAGATCCAAATCCATAAATTGTGATGTATGTAGACCGAAATATCCTTTCTTTCCTATAAACTGTCTAGCTATATCAACATCGAAGCAGTCTAAAGGTCTTTTACCTTTAATAATTCTCGAATCTAATTTCATTATTCTTGCTCCTCGACTTCAAAACCAAACGGTTGCCATTCGTCATTTCTACGCAATTCAAACTGATCAAACAAATTTTGAAGAACAAACAACTCCCCACCTAAATTGATTACCCCTTTCCCCGGTAAATCATCATCATGGTCTGAAAAAAGGCCACAAAACATAAATGCTCTAACTGTATCACTATCCTTTATTCTAAATACAATTTCATCACCAATAGCGTAAATATGCCGCCATTCGGTCAGGGAAAAAGGCCGCCATTTCTTTTCAGGTTTTACCGCATTCACCCATTCGGAAGGTAAAAAATATTTATATGCTGTTACAGAAGCAACAAAATAATAAGTTTCATTTGGACAAACATTCTTCAATTCAGTTTCGAGTGTCTTGTTTAAGTCACAAAATTGTTTTAATTCGTCTGTAACAAACCCTTTCTTGCCGATCAACTGTTTAGCATATTCTGCGTCAAAACATGTCAGCGGTCTTTTTGCCGGAAAAATTCTTTTATCTAACTTCATTCCACGGATCTCCTGATAATGCTCTTTTAAACACATCTTCTAAAAACTGTTCTCGCTCATGATCGTGCCGTTTTATAATTTCAGCCGGGTGCGAATGACGAAACAACGAATGAATAATCATAGAAAGCTTTAAACTATCCTCGGCAAACTGCTGTTGTTCTTCTGTGTTTCTTACCCACGTTTTAGGAAGAAAAAACGCATAATACTCATCATCGTCAATACCGTAAGGTGTGGTACTCTTATCATCAATATCACGCAACGTTCCGTAATGAGTGAGATTCAAATCGCTAAAATAATCAATCCGTGAGGAAAAATACCCTTTAGCACCAAGAAATTTTTTAGCTTTGTGTATATCAAAACAATTTAGCGGTTTTCCGTCTTTGTATATTCTCGGATCTAGTTTCATTCTGCAATCTCCTTTACTTTCCTTTTCATATGCTCAATTACTTCATTTGCATAGCGTTCAAATTCATAACCGCCCATGAGATTATCTTCGCCGCAAACAAAATGCTCAATCTGATTTATAAATACATCTGCCATAAATTCCGGGTTGATCTGTTTTGTTTCTGTAGCAGTCCACGCCTCCGGCAGACAATACAAAACGCCGCTAGTGCTTTCTTCTCCGTCCTCTTTTTCGTAGCGATAAGGCAATTCCCCGAAAGTAAGACGCAATACGCCTTTGACACAGCGTTCGTCCGGATCGTTAAAATCTTCTGAAACATTTGAAAAATAACACATCTGTCCGTCAAACATTTTTGCCGTTACCTTGTCAAAAACCGTCAGAGGTCTTTTTATACGTTTTCTTTTTCCAGTCATATTGTCTCCTAAAGCTCAATGTCAGCCGTAATAAATATTGTGTAACCTTCTTCATCAGTGTAATCCCACATACCATGCATGTTAGCATCCAGTAGATCTTGGTCAAACACGTTATTAAACTTGTCAAAATCCGTGTCTTTTCTCAGCGTAAAACTCAGGTGTTCATATCCGTCCAAATCGCTTATTCTGATCCGGCAGGTCTGATCTGAATATAAATTCCGCTGCGTCTTTTCAATAAAATCTCTTACTGTTTCGCTCATGCTATTTTTCCGTCAATAATCCACTTAATTTGCGTGTTTCCTCGGAAGCCTTTCTGCCACATAAACCATGCAAAGCATACAGCATTTTTACCCTTGTTTTCTATATCAGGTGTAATGCAAGATACTCTTTTTGTAAATATGAATACGTATTTAGGTCTTTTATATTTGTTCTTATAAAGGCTTTCAAAACGTTCTAAACCTTCTAAGAATTGTATTCTATGCAGACTAAAGAGCAACTCACCATTGTTTAAAAGTTCTAAGCTATGCTGAACAAATTCTAAGGCCAGTTTAAAAGGCGGGTTCTGCACAATAACTTTAGGCTTGTTTCTAGGATTAGGAATTTCTTTTACCGTAAGCCAGTCCTGAACACTGACGAATTTATATCCTCGGTCAGCAATGTCATAACCAATCAGGCTCCAACACTTGTATCTAAAAGGTTCCAACAGCGTTCCGGTTCCTACTGAACTGTCAATGATCACTGTTTCTTCAAGTCCTTCTGCATACAATTCGTTTCTTTTGATCCCTGCTTTCACGCACTCAAATAATGCGTTTGCAATCTCGATGCTTGACTGATAAAAATCATCTTTTGCCCGTTCGGTTGTGCTGTGAGCACCCAGTAATTTAAAAACCTTGTCCGACACTTGTCTGCTCCTGTTGTTCTACCACTTTGAATATCACTACCGGATAATCATCATTTCTGAAGTAATACTCAGAATACACTTTTTCAAAAGCTGTATCATTAAGCACTTCGCCAACACGTAAAAAATTGTTGTATAGACATTTTTCAGCAGATAAAATCATAACGTGAAGTGTTTCATGAGTACATAGTAATCTCGCTACTTCATGGCCAATACATTCTTTCATATCAATCTTTTCCTAGATAATCGTCCTGTCCGTAATCGGTTCCTAACGCTATCCATATCATCACAATGATGATAGTCAGCCATGTTGCAAGCAGAATCCCACCAATAAGTAACACTATTGTTTCAATGTCCATTAACTAATCCTCGTTAAATATGCTTGCATAGCTTTTAATTACAATAACAGCAAATATTGTAAAGGTAATAACTATTTTACACAACAAGGCAATCATACCAGTTACCTTTACTCCTGATTTCTTTCAATTTGTGATCACGGTATTGTTCACCACCCTTCCGGCTTTTTAGCATAGGAACAGTCAATGCGTATTCCAGTTTCCACCCGCATAGTATTCTTTTTCTAAGTCTTGCGGGTACTATGCCCCACTTCTTACACATATCCGCAATCGAATCAAACACTTCTCCAGTATGATCTTTTACACGGAGATACGTTGGACATTTTGGGTTTATATGTACGGCAACATCAAAATCATAGCCTTTTGAAATTCTTTTATGCAAGCTATTGTAATTAACACCCATCTCCTTTGCGGCTTGTAAAATGCTTTTGTATTGTCGTTTGTCGTTGCCACAAGGAACACTATTCAACTTTCCTTCAAACAAAACATAATCTTCACTCATTCCTCTTTGTTTACGTCTGTAATAAGTAGCGTATTTTATGTTTCTACTTAGATAAAGTTCATACAAAGGTATCTCTAACCCGTTTTCAGGATCAATAACTGTAACGTGTTTTACCGGAGCAGTAAGAGCCTTCTCTAACGGCCAGTGATTTTTAATACGAGTGTCAAAACTCGGTCTTGCGATATTGTAATGTTTACACATGGCCGCTACTGACGGGAATTTATTGCCTAAATGATCATAACACTCATGTTTATTCATTTTCCAAAACCCCAAAAGCAACCCATTCGCCATTGTCATTTTTATAAGCGTATTCTGTGAACAAAGTCTGCAAAGTAAATGCCCGATCACTGAATACCAAAAACAGCTCACCTCCTGAATATCTGCGATAACCAGTGAACATTGTTTTCCATTCGGTAATGCACTCACAGTCATTGTATGCGATATGGTCTTTCAGGGTGTAAACTTTGCCGATTTCAAAACGGTCAAAAAACTCTTTTTCGGTGAAGGGACGCATACCAGTATTGCTAATTCTTGTTACGATACTCATTTTAGTTTCCTTATTTTGTTTGTTAATGTTATGTTAATCTTTTGCTGTATTCTTTTTTCTTCCGTTTAGTTCCTTTGAGATTGTTGTTCTTTACAGGTGTAGTCAAAGCCTTTTCAAGTTCCCACCCGTTTATCATACGGAACACAAACGCAAAATAGCTTATTCCCCAATACCTACACATTTCTGCTCTTGTCGCAAACTCATTACCCAAATGATCCTTTGAAGCTACATTTCTCAGGTTTAAATCACACGTAACAAGTTCAGGACTCATTCCCTGTTTAATGCGATATTCAATTTTAGTCCTTTTGGCTCCGGTATGTCTGCAAAAATCAGGAACCGAAGTGTATTCAATTCCGGTTTTAGGATCGGTTATCTTGTAATCATCAAAAAACTTTTGTTTTCTTACAGGTGTTTCCAGTGTTTGCTTTAAAGACCAGCCCGCCTTTTTTCTGCGGTAATAGTAAATATCCACTGTTATTCCCCAGTCAAGGCACATGCTTTTCAAACTCGCATAAACACAGCCTGTATGATCCTGTACTTCCATCATGCTACCTTTTTCTTTCTAGGTCTGCCTGTCTTTTTAGGCGGTGTGGTCAGAGCCGCTTTCAAAGTCCACCCGTAAATATTCCTTCTATTGCGGAAGGTTGCGATTGAAATATTGTAAAAATCACACATTTCCTCAATAGTTTCAAACAGATTTCCTTCATGGTCAAACACCTCCCGATTTTTGTTAATAGGTGTTTTGGCCGCTTGTTCCACGCTCATACCGTTTTCCATACGGGATCTCACAAAATATGAGTTCGTATGATAATCAACAGTGAGTTTATTCATGTTTGTATAAACACGATTGTCAATTTTATACTTATCACGTTCGTTCCTGTAACTTCGTGTTTTTCTACGTTTTTTATGTTTTGCAATTTTGTTTAATCTAAATTCGCTCATGTACCGCCTCTAGCAACTTCACAATATTTTTTCTGCTTAACATGATCATTCCACAATGTTCAGTAGAATAAGCCCATACAGTATAGTCAGGCTCGAACAGCTTTTGCTGATCATTTTCTGACATATACTTCAATTCAGCCAACCAGTAATAAGGCGGTGAAAATCCATCTTCAGAATCACAGTAGCATACAATGATACACTGATTACGAACTACCGGATTTTCAAATTCCAGTTCAATAGCAAGCCATGCCAGTTTTCTTGCCCGATCCTCAGTTTCGGTATTCAGACTGTCAACAAGACTTGCCAGTTTATTAAATTTACCGCCCTCAAACATATAACCTCACTTTCATAGTAATTTGACTTTTTGTTTGCGGCTCATGAGGTCATTATCCTAAACCTCGTTTGCCCGTTCAATATCTTTTTGCTTTCTTTTTCGTTATCTGTGAACAGTATCACAAAAACAATTCTTTTCTGTTAATGGGTGTATTGTATAAAGTTCTTTCAGAAGGTTTAACATACCATGAGTATCAGTTCTGTTCTTCAGAAGTTCTTCAATACGATTGTAAAAATCTTGCAGTTTTGCTTTGCTTTCTTCAGATAGTTCAGTGTTCTCCGGTAGTTTTAAAAGTTTTGGCGGCACACATGAAATAGTTATTTCTGACAGATCTTCAAAAGCTGTAAATTTGAATTTAGGTTTTGCAAAATCCTGCTGAATAAGATAACAAAGTTTTTCCATAGCACGTTGACCGATTTCTTCGTCATGATCACACTTTTCAGCCCGTTCATACCACGGACGGTAAACGTACACTACATCACGCACCGGACAATCAGCAAGTATCTTTCCCGCAAGGCGGTAAATGTTAAAAGGCTCTAGCTGATTTTCCTCATTCATCACTCCGATACAGATGTCAATATCGTTGCGGCAGTCAAAAGTAATTGCGTACATGAACGCTCCAATCACATCAAAGGGTGATACCGGATAAACCCAGTCTCGCATAGCCTTGTTTGTGTATGTTTGAATAACAGGCATGTTTTTCTCAGTCAGCTTTTGCACCCGTCTTAGTTCACGGTTAAAGTCAAGAGCGTCATACTTTGTTACAAACGGCAGAAAACCTATCATCATGCCAAAATAAATGTTTATGAACTTTGTTTCGTTGTTAAACAGACTTTCATTGTTCATCATGTTTTTGCAGATACGCTTTGATAATCCGTAATATGACCAGTTTTCCACGTCTAAAGAACACAAGTCATTAGGGAATATAAACTTATCAGGTCTTAGTTTAGCCGCCATAAGTAAAGCGTGTTCAAGACTGATAATATTTCCGCTAAACATATCCCGCAAAGGTTCGTAAAAAGTTCCTCCGATTTTGTCAAAATGTCCGGCACAATGACAGATAGCCACAATACGGCACTTCATGTCCTGTATCTGCTTAATACATTTCAGGGTGTTACTTCTGCTATACAGTTTACAGGGAATTGCAACAATATCAGATGGTGAGTTATAAGCCTTTTTAAATTCATTCAGAACTTTTGTTGATTTGTCAGTAACATCGTAATCCACGGCAATTAGGTTATATCCCTGTGCAATCAGTGAAATAGCAATATGCTTTCCGATATAGCCACACGAACCAGTAACAATAACGTAATTCTTCATGCTTAAAAGCCTTTAATTCAAACCAAAGATATTTGTAGCAAAACAAAGTTCAATGCAAAGATTTTACAGTAAATTTAAAGTTTTTCTGTCTATGATACCTACTTTATACATATTTTTGTGATCGGTAATAAAAAATATTTGTTTTTATGTGAACAACCTCTACAAAGAAAATGTTTTTTAAATTATACTCTATCACTACAAAAATAAGCAGAGGTGGATATGATTTTGAAAGTAGATCCTGATGAAATTTACAACGAGGCAGACTGGATGCGAAAACAAAGTACCCTCAAAACCCGTCAAATATCTGCAAAACTGGATAAGATTAACACTCATATTAACGCAATTAACTCAGCATTTGAGGATATTGTGGAACTTTATCAGAAAAGCATGTACGAACACGATGATTTAGCAGATGTGGTGCTTGCCCGTATTGCCCGAAAGTATGAGCATATTTTTGATGTATGGTCAGTATTTATTGCCGAGGACATTGTGGCAATCAAAGACATTACAACACGTTGCAACAAATTCAAAGAAAAACTGCAAGAGAACAGATTAAAAACTACACGAACAATAGACTCGCCTGAAAAATTGTGATATACTTCACATAGTTTTAACCTTATGCGATTTTTTGTAAAAATTCGCTTGCACTAAGGAGAATTTATGTTATCATTACACCGTCCTCCAGTAACAAGGCGATATTATTTTTCTTATAACCGAGAAAATTTTTACACTTTGTTACATGGTTAAGGACAATCTTCGAGAAAAGCTATCTGCAAAAAGGGTATCTAACTGCATGGATACCCTTTCATTTTTCTATCGTTTCGTTTTCGTTTCTTAATTCCCTAATGTGATAAAATACTCACATGATTTCATTCACAGTTTCAGATACGGAAACAGATTGCGAACTGTCCCCCGTTTCAGATTATTTTGTTACTACCGACAACAATATTCCTGAAAAGAAAATTTTGGCCACTTTTGAGGAATGGGAACTCATTTTCTATAAAAACTACTATCCAAACTACACCTGTATCACGTACAATATGTTTCTTGATTATATTGACTGGCATTATCAGTTCTTGCGGTATAGGTACAGTAAATGATATACAAATTTGATAACAGGTTCATCGAAGGTGAAACATGGGCGGTGGCAACAAACTCAAATATGCTTTTTGCCCGAAATGAGCGTGATCAGTATTTCTGTATTCGTTCCGCTGAAGATCTGCAAACCCTAATCGGCTTTCAGAACGCTCACAATATCTTCATCACATGGGACACTGACGTTATCAGGTATATCAGACAAAAGTTTTCATTGTCTCTTGCTATTACCTTTATTCGCATGGCGGGACTGGTAAGAAATATTCCCTATGATCTTGCCTGTATAAGAGCCGGAATTGTAAGACTGCATACACCTCACCCTGATAACGAACTCGCTTTAACAGCGATGAACCTTCTCACGCTGTATAAAAAGTTTCTGAAGAATGAATGTAAAATGCTCATATCGTTAAGCCGTGAGTATCATAAGAACTTTTTACAGACAACAACTTCGGAAGTTATTGAAAAGCTAACCAGTCTTAAACCCGCATATAACCGCCCTACACTTGAATTTTATTATCAGCCTCCGCAGAATCTTAGCTTTACCATGCCGTTTCTTAACCAGCTTTTATCAGACATTCTTTCTGAACCATTTAAGGTGATAAACGGCAAGATAACTCATGCAAAACTGCCGCAAACTTTTACCATAAATAACACTGAAATAACTGTAGGCGTGGGAGGTATTCATGGGTTTTCGCTTGAAATAAACCGTAAATCCACAAAAGAAAAGACTTTGATTGACTGGGACGTTTCGAGTTATTACCCCAGTCTAATCTGCTTTGATCCTGTTCTGAAAAGTATTTTAGGCGTGGATTTTGTTACTGAATATGACAATATTCGCAGAAAACGCATTTCAGTTAAGAAAACAGATCCGATACTGGCTAACGGTTTAAAACTTGTGCTTAATTCAGCAACCGGAAGATTAAACGATAAAAAGAGCCGCCTGTATAATCCGCAAGCCTACATTCAAATCACCCTCACAGGACAGCTTTATTTGCTCATGGTTGCGAATATCTGTTACGACAAGGGTATTCCATTCTATTCGCTGAATACTGACGGTATTACATTACTGGATAATGAAAACCATATCAGCAAGCCTTTCTTTGATAAAATGACCGAACTCACCGGATTAAACTTTGAAGATACTGTATTTACGCATTATTTTGCCCGTGATGTAAACAATTACTTTGCGATAAAAGAATCTGATGATAACGAAGTTCACATTAAAGGCAAGGGTATATTTAATTTTGACAGAAATATAAATAGAAATTGTAATAATCTTGCTGTAAACAACCTGATACGTTTATCTTTAGACGGAACTAATCCGGTGACACATATATCAAAAATACCCATATCAGATTTTATTGACGTTGCCTGTTCGAATTCTACCAACGAACTTTTCCGGTTTTACCGTTCCATTTCTTCTGATGATTGTATCAGAAACAAAGCCGGACGCAAGATCCCGTCAACCGATCATTGTGTGACCATATCTGAATTTGCACAGGAAAGCGATATTAAAGAAGATATTGACTATGAATGGTATTTAGAAAAGGCAGAACTTCAGTTGAATAAAATTCTGCCATGTTTTATGAAGAAATGAGTTACACAGTCTTTTTGAGCAAGGCGTAAGTAGGTGTGTAATTTGCCGTGTATTTAACACCTGAATAAACCGCTATCTGAGCAATACCACGGTCATAAGATACCGTCCATTGGTTATCGCTTGTAACAGCCCCGATCCATGCTTTTGTAAAGTTTACATCATTTGCATTTGCGGTTGTCTGAGTTTTGATAAGAGTACCGTTCACAAACAGGTTGCATACATAGTTTGTTCCCGAACGCTGAATAGTTACGGTGATATCGTTCAGGGCGTTTGTAATGAACATGTTATTGTTTGAATCGCTTGCAATCAATGATGCCTGAGTCACATTTGTACCTGACGATATGTATTTTAGTTTTACATAAATGCGATTGCCCGTGTCCTCAATGCACAAACCGTATTCACCGGCAGAAAGCGAGGTGTCTCCGCTGATACCGTATGAAAGATATTGAATACCACTGTTGCCCGCACTGGTTCCTGCCCACCGCAAGATTGATACGGTGATTGCATCTCCGTCAGACAAAGCTAAATCCGGTATTGTAGCTTGCGGAAATCTTGTAAAAGGTGTTGTCGTGTCTTTCTGATAAGTCGCAAAAGCGTCAATTACCGGAGCCTCCGGAGACAGCATTACAATCGGAGTTCCCGCTGAGTTAAGTGTCATTCCGTATGCAGTCTGAGACCCGTTCACACTCATTGAACTCCCGTCTATCAGATTCCACAATGCTACAAGGTTCGTGTCCGTTTCTTCGGTACATGCGTAATTATTTCCGATACTAAAACTGATATTCCGGCGGTATGACGGGAATGTTTTCCACTTTGAAGAATCAAAAGTTCCGGTAACACCGTCCTCAATACAGCACCATACAAGGTTATTACTTTCCACAAAATTATTGCGATAATAAGTAGCCGTATCGTCATACGATCCACGGAACACAAAACCCCGACTCAGACAGGTGAAATAAGTTGTGTTTTCAGGATCTGTTCCCGCCGTTGCATCTGCTGTGCAAAGATAAACACTGTTGTTGTAAAGAAAAGTGTCCCATACAGTATAAGCCGTATTCACGGCGTAAGTTCCTTTCCATGTAAAACCGATCTTTCCGGCGTTTACAGTTCTTGTGCTGGTCATTGTAAATCCCCTTTGTCTTTCCGGTCTTTGATCTTAAAGATCATGCCGTCAATCTTATAAAAAATAAACGCGCCGATTATCTGTCCCAGTATCACGTTCAAAGTGAACGGCACGTCATAATGTTTCATTATCAGCATAAACGGTAACATAACAAACCCGCTGACAATCCACCTGAAAACGTATATCAGAAAACGCATAGAACCTCAGTACATGTCATTACAATATTCCCATATTGCGGGCTGTGTAGGTGTGGTCTGTCGGGTGTGAATGTATTTCACATGTCCGGCAACGATCATGGTTTTAAGTTCTGAATAACCGTTTGTCGAGTCTGAATAATCGTAAGGATAAAACGCCGGTAATGCCTGATACCAGTAAGAGGAACCGTATTGACTGCTACTGGAACCGGAATATTTATCAGGGGCAATACCGGTTACGGATACCCCGCAGATATAAAGAGAGTTATGCCATGTTACCACGTCAAGAGGTTTGTATGTTACAGTTGCGTTATATTCGCCTTTAAACGTCAGTTGCGGATTAACCTTTTTGCTCGCCGTTGTCATGCTACACCTCGTATGTTCTTATGAGATAACCCGCATCTTCTCCGGTTCCGGCAGAGTAAACCGTGTGATAGTCGGACGGGGTTGTTACTTCAAGTTCGCCGTTTACAATGGCAAAGGTTGTCGGATTTCTTGTGTTCATTGTCACAGTAAGCTGTCCGGTTGTCAGGTTCATTCCAAACTCCATCACAAGATCCGGTAATTCACCCTCAAACACCACTTTTTGTATGCTGGCCACACTGTCTCTTTCAGACCACACTTCAATTTTAGCATAATCCTCAATATCGCACGGTACAATGATATCGTAACTGCTTGTATTCGGAGACACGTCAGACACGGAATAAATACTGCCGGAATGGTTGCTGATGCCGACTTTGTAAACCGTACCCGTTTCAACTGCAACCCCGTCAGTGTCAATCCACAGCATGTAATCATCAGCGATCTGAGTGAGACGGTTCCGGTTTTTCCACGTCATATTGCCCCGATAATACCAGTCAACTGCTCCCATTTGCGGGAAAAACACTCCGCCGATCTTCACACATGCCGGAGGATAAGGACGGTAACAACGTGCGTCAAACACCACATTCTGAGTATTGGTAGCCGTCAGATCGGCAAGTGTGTTTCCTGACATGACAGCAACTTTGATCATGTAGTTTTCACCGCCGGTAAACTCATCATCATTGCAGATTGAACTGTTATTCAGATTTGCAATAAACAATACCGCGCCGGGCTTATGTATTGCGGGAACGGTATCAAACAAACCACGGCTTATCTGAACGGTTTTGTAATACGGATCAATCTCCCCGATTCCGACAATTTCATCATCAATAAATCCGACACACCCATCTGCCACCGAAACAGAACTCAAATTACTGCCGTTTTCATATCTCATGGACGTTGTAAGCTGGGAGATCTCATTCACAAGCACACATGACGGAACAAAATCTTCTTTGTTTACTGATCCGATATAATTAAAAGACGTGCCGTTTGAGGTAAGGTATTCTTCGGCAGAATCAACCTTGACGGTGTTGTATGCAGACACAAACACCCCTAGTTTTCCGGCGGTTTCATCATCATTCAGCATACTGTCCGGATCCTGTTCAAGTTTGTAAAGAACGTAATACGGAAGCTCTGTTGCTTTTACATAATCAAAGTTTGTGGTGATTGCGGGAACGGTAATCACCGGAGTTCCGCCCGCAGTATAACCGGCAGAATCCGGCATAAAGAATTTGTCCTGAACAAGTTCCATTTGCACATTATTGCTTGAAGAACCGCCGTAATTGATTTTCAGGATTCTAAATACGGAGTTTTCAATTCCGAGATGCGGGAAATCAAGTATAATACAATCGCCGAGATTAAGCGTTCTGCCCTGTAAACCCACGGTAAGCGAACATGTTAAAAACTGACTTGCGTTTTCATAAAGATCCCTCTGAGCAAGTTTTACGGCGGTATCCTTCCAGTACACATACGGATAGTTAAAATCTGCATTTATCGGTTCACCTTGCTGTTGAAGAAGGGCAAGATCCTGATAAACAAGGCTTGCGTCCTCACCCGTTTCCCAGTTTTTGTATTTGATTGTTACCTGATTTACACATTCACTTAATGCGGTTCTTTTCACGTCTTTGATTTCAAGAACATTGTCCGAATTAAACGTCAGAAGATCATCGGTGTCGTAATCGTCCCTGAAAAGTTTTAATTGCACAAGACCGGTGGATCTGTCAACTCTTAACACGCCGCCGATAATCCTCAGCACATCGGAAATAAAATCGGAGACTTTATCATCGGATTCAAACACAAAACTGATACCTAACTGTTCGGCATAAAGGGTATCAGCCGCCGCCCGAAAATTCGCATCGTCAATTACACTTGCGTCCTTGCCGAGTCCCCATACCTTGCTGGTAATGGCTTCTCTTATGGCATGAGCGGGATTGTAATCAAGCTGTGAACCGTCATAATCGGCAAGTTCAAAACTTCTGACAAAGCGGATCACATAAGTTCCGCAGAACCCGATCATGTAGGATCTTGTCATGGCAAAACAACATTCCGTATCTTCTGCATACGGTAACAGACTTTCATACGTTCCGATCACAACATTTTCAAGGTTTTTCTGAGAGGTGGTATTATTGATTCTGACAATGACATTATCGCCGTTATGAACCATAAGATAGGCAATACCCTTGTCGGTATCAATACCGAACGCCAGAACTGTATCGCCTGAATCAAACGTTCCCTGACTTGCGTAAAACGTCATGCCGTATCCGGTATTTGCGGTATTGTTTACCGGTTTTACACCTTGAACCGTATAATTATCTCCTGATTTGTTTCCGCAATAACAGGCACGACCGTCCGTAAATACAATGTAAGATGATGCAGAGGTGGTGTTTCCGAAATTACCGCTCACCACATTGTAAACAGTCTCCCGTCCGAAATGTCCGGTTTCTCTTGCTTCTTCAACACCCAGCGCCCAGTTTAACTGTGTTCCGGTGCTGTTGTTTGTCGGTCTTTTGAATATCCAGTAGCCGTTGTTGTAGCTTATATCCGATCTTGCGTTTATTGTTCTCGGAAAATCTGTGAGATCGCCTTTGATCGGTTCGTTGGTGTAAGGGGAGTTGGTGAAGTAGGTATCCTTGTCATAATAAGTCTGCCCGTACACCGGAAGCAGAATTTTAACCGGAGTCAGAACTTCTGTATAAACCACACCTCCCCAGCCTTCCTGAGTGAGTGAATACCGGTTGTGTGTATAAGTCTGCCCCTTTCCGGAAACAACCGAAAGATCCTTTGCGCTGAACGTATCCACGGTAGCGGATTGCCCTTTTTCAAGGGTGGTGTAGGTATCGTGAGTACCCACAGCATACCCGTAAAGTTCATCGGTTCCGAGATTACTGGATACACGCCAGTATTGCCCCGTGTTTTTCTTTGCCTGTAAACGGGAGCCGTCAGAACTGCTATCGTGAGCAATGGTGGCTTTTTCCCGATACCAGCTTTCGGAATAATCGTAATTGCACAGTGTACTTTTAATTCTGAAATGCCACGGTTTTGCATAGGGAGACTGCCCGATGTAGAAATCTTTAGCCACTATGCTGAGAATACCCCGACATGCAGAAACAAGTTCTTTTGTTTTATCCGCAAGGTATTGAGATTTTTCCTGGAGAAGATAACCGAATCTTGCCTCACAGGAGCCGGAAACACCGCCTTCGGATTTGTCCCCGCCGAAAAGGTTCGGAGCGTCTATACTGAAAATTTTGCTTTGAGTTATAGGTTCGTTATAGGCGAGTTCGTCATTTATTTTGATACTGACAATAGCGTCCACAGGAGCCATGCAGATCGCCTGTTCAAAGGTTGCGTAATATTTGACGGGGGTACTTCCCTTATTCTTTTTGCTTCCCATATATCCCTCATTCTTCGGAAATATCCGCACTCATTGTATCTGCAAGGTTATCCGCATCGGTGGCAAAATCATCAAGGGTATCCACCCTGATAAGCTGATTAACATAATAATCATTCGGTAAGGTATCAGAATCTACTCCGTGCCTCACAAAACTTTTGTAATCCACGCCGTTTCTTTTGCACCATTCCTTTACGCCTTTAAGACAGTATCCGGCTTTCCGGCAGGACTCAACCGTAATCAGCATATTCAACCTCCGGTAGTGTAGGAATCAACCCACGCCGTAATCTGAGAACTTGTAACCCATGCCGTTCCCCGGACAACTGCAATCTTGCGTCCTTCTTCCGAAGTGGGTGTATCCACATCAGCATTGTTATTGCTTGTTTTCGGAGTTTTCATGACAAGACAGATCGCCACAAGTGCCACAACCAAAGCAATTACCGCAATTATCCCCGCTGTTCCCATTTTATCACCCGTTCTTCTGTTCGTTCACATAATCCCGCATTAACTGAGCGTTGTCTTTAAGGTTTGTCTGAGCCAGCGGGTTTCTTTCAGTCGGGTTTTCCAAAGGCAAAAGCGTAAACCCGCCGTAATTATCATCGTTGTTAAATCTGTTTCTGCAAGTCTCAATGGTTCTGTCGCACCCCTGATAGACCATAACGGTGGCATATCCGTCAACGGGTTGCAGATAACTTGCATAAACAGGACGTGAAACAGTGATTATGTTGTTTTCGTAATCAACCATACGAATAAAAAATAAAGCCTTGTTAGGCATAGAAATTATACCACCATCAATGTTATCGGGTAAACTTGCGGTGCTTTTCAAACGATAATCATCAAGTCTTGTCCAATTGGAAACATAGCTTATATGAGCGTGATCTTCCTTGTTTACCTTGCATTGTTCACCGTACAGGGCGAACGGGCATTGCCTCTGATAAACAAGTCGCATTGCCCCCCTTTGTGTGTCATACAGCACATTTGTGAATGACAGGGTAGCCTCCTTCACCGAAAACTCTATTGTGCTTAACGTTCCGACAAACTCGGTTTCCACATCTCCGGTTGCCACATAATACCGCAGAATTTTCAGGGTTGTCAGATAAGCGTCATACTGTTTCAGGATACTCTGAATGTAATCGGTCTGAACGGATATTTTGACCGAGCATTTACTTTTTGTAACCTCGTCAGAATCATGCTCCAAAGCGTCATGAGACACCGGAACCGCACTGTAAAGATTATCATCGTACAGAAGATCCCGATTGGCATTGGTGTAAAAATATTTTTGTTCCCCGTTGTCAACGGCATAAAGAAAAACCACTCTTGCAAACATAACCCGTCCTTATTATTCTGTTATCTGAACCGCCGGAAGTCTTTCATTCTGCAATTTTGTCATGACCGCCTCGGCGTCAAAATCTCCCTGATAATGTTCATTTTCATACGCTTTTATACAGGAAATGTATCTTGACCAACCGTTAGCCTGTCTGCTACCGCCATCATACAAAGTCCCCCATATTGCCCCCTGTCCGGTTCCCGCCTGTTCCATAAAATGCTTGCAGTAATACTCAACATAACCCTTAAACAGACTTGCAATTCCGCTGACATTCCCCGAAAGTCCGTCAGCGGTAACGTTTTTGCGGTTGTATGCAAATTTTGATTTGTACTGATTCCACCATTGTTCAACGGTCTGATATTCCTTACCGTTTATCCACACCTTTTCGATCTGCTGAATACTTGAATAGGCGTAATACCCGCCACTGTTAAAAATATTTGTCATAGAAAACTGTACCACCACATGAACCGGATTCACATTTGGAGACATGTCGGATCTTTGCGGGGTGAGGTGTATCTGATACGGATCAATGCCACCGGGTTCGGGTATGACGCCATTACGATAACCCAGTACATAATTGTTCTGATTTATTCTCTGATTCCACTGAGACCAGTAATCACATCCTGATCTGACAACAAGCCCAAAAATGTCGGAATAACTTGTATATTCCGAATTTGCAGACACTTGATAATCGGAATACAGATCATAATTTTGCAACCCTCCGATTTTCATGCTCCACATCTGCATGTGCCGTGAGTCATACTGACATGTATCTCTGTAAGCAGAACGGTCATATTCCGCAAAACAGAAGTTTACAGGCGGGTTTACCACAAATTCCACCTGTTTGATATGGTGTTCGTTAAGCCAGCGTGTCATGTTTTTGGGAACCCGTAGATCTCCCGGAACTTCGGTTTTTCCCGAATCGCCCAAAAAGTCTATGCTGAACTGATAATTGGTGTAATAAGCATGTCCTCTGAAATAAAGCGAATTTCCCGTTCTGAGATAATCAAGGTTGTTATTGGAAGGCACAACTGCAATATTTCCGGCTCTTAATATGGTAACATCATAGGGCTTGTAATTCCCGTCAGATACACTGTACCGGATTGCGCCTATATCGTTTACCACATCATAAGTCTGTGTTCCGGCATTATATTCCTGATGGCTCCCGATCCGGCTTTCAAAAAGCACACCTGTACGGTTAGGATAAACATAAAACCACCCGTGCCCGGAGACTCCGGTTTTAGGATCGGTAAGGGTAACGGTATATAAGGTGTTTTCCACGGGATACTGAATCTCGGTTTTCTTGCTCCCGTCAGACCATGTTTTGTTGCAGATATCCACCTCGGTACATTGTTTGAGTCCGATGAAATACGGCGCAAACGGGTGAACGCTTTCAATGTTTTTCAGGGACAGTATTTTTGTATTGCTCAGATTATGCGTACCGTATTCCATCGTGAAATGAACGGTATGATAATCGCCTAAAGTCCATTCGCTTTCTACAGTATAGGTTTCTTCAGTAGTAAGACAAAGTTCAATAAGTCTAAGTCTGTGAAGGTAATATGTACGGGAAGGAAGATTAGTGCCTTTTCTTAAAGCCAAGGGGTACACGCTGATTTCACCCGTTTCATTCCCCGCCATGTAGGTATCAAGCGGAGTCATGGCGGATCTGACACCATTAACGTATGTTACAATTTTGTTATCCTGACTGCTTACACCTAAAGCAAAAGTTAAAGGTTCGCCGATATTGACATAAACACCGCTCCCCATGTTACATGCCTCAACCGTGTACTGTCCGCCTGAAATCAGAATGTTTACCATAATCCCCCGCAACGGGAACATACATTGTTTTGTCCACGACTGATCATCACTGAGAACCATTGTGAACTCAAACCAGAAGTCATGGAACATTTGCATTTCAAACCGGATATTCGGGTGTAAACACCAGTGTGTGCTGTTTGTGATTGCGAGTCCGGTAGTATTTTTGGTGTATTCGGGACTGGTGTTATTTCCGGAAAGCACCGGCTGATCTGCTGTGATTTCCACAGCCCGTCTGACACGGGGCGAATTTCCGGTTAAAAACTGAATAACGGAATATGTATCATAAGTTAATCCGGAAACACCGTTAAGCAAAGTTTGTCCCATTTGATCATTGTAATTTTTGAAATCCACAATGCATACTGTTGCATTGTCAAATTCACGCAACTTTGTCAGGGAATAATCATTGAGTTTGTATTCACGGTTCATTACCGACATTTCACCGGTATAGACATTTAAACCTTTTGCAAGTCTGAACTGCTGAACCGTACCGCCTCTTGCAATCTGATATTGCGGATAGTTTATTGCGCCGTCATAATCGGTGGTTCCGGCAAACCCTTGCTTGAACAAATCCCGTGAAGTTCCGCATAAAAGACCGTCACACAGGAAATACAATTTGCCGTTATGCCTTTGCACCGCCCATTCGTGCCAGCCCCACTCGTCTCCGAGCCACCGATTCATTTTCATGCTGATGTTAATATATCTTGTATTACCACCGGGACGCTTTTCCGCTCCGAGACAAATCCAGTAATACCCGTTTTTTCTGAAAAGATGAATACAGTAAGACGGCGTATTACCGCTTAACAAAGACCTTTCGGCATTTCCTTCGTATTCATCAAACTTGCCTTCCACCTGAAAAACAAAATCATCATCATCACCGATCAGGGATTTTCCCCATGCGGGTTTAAGAATCCATGAGTTTGAGCTGTTTACATCTTTAATGGCATAGGTTCCGTCATATTTTCCGGGAACGATAAAACTTTGCCAGTCAGAATTATTGTTTACAATCTGATACCCCGGAGCGTTGGTATTTTCAAAAACGTACCCGTTTTCCGTAACCTTAAACAAATAAACCGTATTAACATCTCTTACCCTTCCCCATGTATCATCATAGTTTATCAGGGCAGAATCATAAAAGTCGGTTTCAATAAAACTGACATCGCAGTTCCACACGGTTTCATTATCGGCTGACACCCCGGCAGAGCCGAAAGTGACGGAATCATCGGCAAGCCGGACAAAGTAAAGGATCTGCACACTGTCAATATCCTTGTATTTAAAGGAAAAAGATTCTTCAAGAACAAGAGTGATAAACTCGCCGGAATAATCAGATTCAACCGGATCGCTATTATCGTCCTGCAATGCGATTACATGAGCATAGTTAGCAGTTTCATCGGTCTGAATGGAAACATACGGCCTTGCTGTAAAGTCGTGTTTATTGTTGCGTATGCGCAAATATGAGCCAACTATATCACTTGCGTTTCCCGCTTTCTGAAAATCAGCCTGACCGGACGGCATAAAGCATGAATAAGTCATGCCCCACCGCCTTTTGATAAAGTTTCTGAACTCCGGAAGTTCGTTTTCCTTGCAGAATACCGTTACCCCGAAAGAGTTATACATACGGTCAAAAAAGGTAAACCGATCACTTACACCTATTTCGTAATCATTCTCCTGAACTGTCTGTCCCGCCTTTACGGTTACTTCGGAGCTGTCAGAAGTCACACTGAATCCGCACCATACATCATGTCCGAGATATTTTGTGTTCCAGTCGGACACGGCAGAAAATACCGGTCTCTTTGCTCTGAGTGTGAGATTGACCGCATAGCACAAACTGTTAGCCTGTGTTATTTCGGGTTCGCCCACAACCTCACACGGAAACAACGGCATAAGAACCGCCGAATCATATTCTACTGTGCTTTCAAATATCAGATTCCCGTTTCTGACGGTTACTTCAACAACTGTCCATACCGCATCGGATACATACAGAACGCCGTATTGAGTTTCCGCAAAGTTTGTCATTGTTACCGGAAATTCGTTATCCCCACTGACTATTGTGTTCAGCGCATGACCGGCTGACCAGTCGGGAACCCATACAGATCCCACATTGCCCGCCTTATGGATTTGGTTGTTAAGGTTCAGTGCTTCTTTCAGATCGGATACAAGAAAACTGTACCCGAACGACATGCGGGGAATATCCCTCTGAGCGATCCTGTCCTCTTTGTTTCCGTAACTTGCAAGCACGTCAGTTTTGTATTCATAGGTTGTACTTGCGTTCAGTACCGGTCTTTTTATCAGATAAAAATCAGTCATGACATTCCCCGATTGTTTGATTGCCCTGTATATACTATCACATGAATAAGCCTTATAATTATACCTGTTTTGCAGAAATAAAAAAAGGGCGGTTTTCCGCCCTCATATCAACCTTTCATGCACTCATGTGATCACGCTGTTGTTACAATCTGTTTCACGGTTTTCGGATTATGCCGAATCGTATTGAGAATCGCCCTTTGTCCATCCGGAGTATTCAGGTACGCTTTCAGCATATCAGGATCTACCATGTTCACAATGCTCACGGAATTGCCCTGAGAACTTGTCTGAGAACCCCCGGAACCGCTACCGCTACCCGCAGTCAGTCCTTCTGCTCCTCTGTGCATCATTTCAAGGTTGTTTAGTCCGATACGCCTCACATCGTCCTGAGAGAATACATACTCACCCTTATGAACTACACCTGCGGGATCGTATTTTCCGCCGTTTCCGGTATAACCACCTTCTGCATAGGAACCGGACATAGCGGCTAATGCCTTGTTCGTTCCCCATGAGGCGAGGATTGCGGCTTCACCCATTTCAGCGGCGGCCCCCATAGTTGCAGTTGCCACAAAGGTTGCGGCAGTTGCCCATTCTGCGGCGATTGCGGAGGCTGTTGCGGCGTTGGTTGCAACTTCCTTTTCCTTTGCCGAATCTCCGATTATAGACATCATAAGCTGAGTTGCCGCCCACTGAATACCCATCTTCACGATTGCGCTGATAACGTTCGTCAGGATACTCTGAGCAACGTTGTTCATGGTTTCTCTGAGATCTTCGCCCTTTACAATCGCACCGGCAATACCGTCTGCAAATCCGTCAGCGAAAGATGTCAAAGCACCACCAAGCGTTTCGGTAATACTTTCACCGAGACTGTTAAAGCCGTCCGTAAGTTTGCCGATTGCTTCAAGACCTCTCAAAGACCAATCATCCCACACGTTCGGATCAAGTCCCATACTGACAAGCATACCCTCACCCTCGGAGGTTCTGCCGAACCCGCCGGAATAGGCATTGTATTTTGCAAGTTGATCACGGAAAGAACTCATGTACGCACCCTTAGACATCATACCGTTCCGGTATGCTCCCAGGGTTGCGACATTTTCAGCACGGATACTGTTATCAGCCGCCCATAAACGACCGCCTTCGCCCCATGCAATCTGCCCGTATTTCTTTGTAACCTGATCCTGCCATTCCTGTTCCCTTGCGGTTTTCATCAGTTTGTCAAGTTCTGCTCCGGTTGCGGCTCTCAGTTTTTCTTCTTCAAACGCTTTTTTAAGTTCCTCAAACCTGTCAAGCACATTGTTTCCAAAGTCGGAAAGCAGATTCTTTTTCAGTCCTTTCTGGAACGCATCGGCAAGTTCTTCCATCGGAGTTTTGAGTTCTTCAAGTTTTTTCTTGTAAATACTTGCGTCCATATTCAGGGCTTCATGCTGTTGAATCAGTTCTTCCAAAGCCTGTTTCTGATTGTTGTATTCCTCCATTGGTTTCTGAACTTCATCGGTGATCTGCTGTTTTACGGCAAGGATCTTTTCCATCTGCTGACGCTGTTCCCACAGGGCTTTGAGTTCGGCATAATCCTGTTCTGTGAGTTTTACGCCTTTTTCAAGTGCCTGTTCTTTAATCTTTGCGACTTCCTCGTACCACTTTTCAGCGTCACGATCCACACCGATAAGGTTACGATTACCACCGGGAACAGCTTCTTCAAAAGTCTTTAAAACTTTTGACGGGTGATAGCTATCATAGATATTACCACCTAAGCCAACCATGTTCAGCCAATCAATTTTAAACTCGTCCTTATGGCCGCCACCGCCAGCACTGCTTCTCTTACCACCTGTACTACCTTTACCGCCTGCGGTTTTCAAATCAGGATTCTTTGCTTTAAGTGCCTGATTCAGTTTTTCGGTTATTCCTTGTAAC
>JBGVLZ010000047.1:0-25928 GCA_045124505.1 Eubacteriales bacterium | reverse complement strand
CATATACGTCTGAGTGATCGCCGAAGATGTTGAGAGCATGTGATGCTACGCAACGAGCTGATACGTGGAAAACTGAGGGAAGAAGTTCACCTGCGATCTTATACATGTTGGGTATCATAAGAAGAAGACCCTGAGATGCTGTATACGTTGTTGTAAGAGCACCTGCCTGAAGTGAACCGTGAACAGCACCTGCCGCACCTGCTTCACTCTGCATTTCGACAACCTTTACCTGCTGTCCGAAAATGTTTTTCTGACCCTTGGCACTCCACTGGTCAGTAACTTCAGCCATTACAGATGAAGGTGTGATCGGGTAGATACACGCAACTTCCGTGAAGGCATAGGAGACATGGGCGGCGGCATTGTTACCGTCCATGGTTTTCATTTTTCTTGCCATAGTTATCCTCCAAAAATATTATTTATATTGTGAATAATATACCATATTTCACGGTATATGTAAATGTCTTTAAATGTTATAATTTGTTAAATTTTTATTTACCGTTTGATTTTTTACCATTACATGCTATTTTAAACACAAGAAATATGATTTTAAACGTAATAAAAAGACATCACAAATTGATATCTGTGATGTCATAAAAACAGTTTCATAGGAAATCTGCACCCATTAAGACTGAATAAGTGCGACGTCGGGAAATAGAAATAAGTAGCATAAAAAAGTTTACCAAGGCTAATACACAAATCATCCGAGCTATTATTTTATCAAATTCTTGAATGCCATACAAATACGATCTTCATAATCAGGCCAATGACACTCATCTTTTCTTAAATGGCTTAATTGAATACAAATCAACTTTTCATAATGGGGCCAAATATCAGTTTTTCGCAAACGTTTGAACAACGGCATTGAAACCACCGGTCTTTCGTTTTTGAGTACATCAGACACAAAGTCATCTGTACACGGAAAGCATCCTATTTTAGTAAGTTCATATCCTTCTTCAGCTTTTTTGCTTTTTGTTTCAATTTGCGCAAGAAAGTAAGGTCTGTTACCCTGCATCAATGGCAAAAAACCTATTTTTTTAAGGTCTTCATAGCTTGATGGTAATTCGCCCGGAGGACAAAGGGAGACGCACACCGCCTGATTCGTCACTCCGTCTATACCGACATATTCACTGACTTTATAAAAAATAATAGACCAGCCCATAATACCCAATTTTTCTGATGTCGGATACGTCAAAGTGTGATAAAATGTATCTCCTATTTTCCAATCCGGTTTATAAGAAGAAATCGGCTTATATACGGCTTCATCTCCGTAAAGCTCGGGATCGTTGAGCTTTTTCTCGATTTTTGCACAATAGGCAAGAGCGTGTTTGCTATGGTCGGAATATTCCTTAAAACGCTCAATTTCCGCTCTCATCTCGTCGGCTATCGCATTGAACAACTCTTTTTTTTCTGCATAGAATAAATACCAAGCCCGCAAGAACTCCGATCCTGTCATCCTCATCGCATAACTCCTCGGCGTAATCTTCACGGATCTTTGCGATTGCCTCATCACGAGAACAGCCGTCTCTGCGATATTTCTTATATTCCCAATGGATACATTCGCTGATAGCAGCTAAATCCTCATATATCTCCATAAATATCCTCCTTTTGTGAGCCTATGTAACGGTTGAATTACGATAAATTTTATTGTTACGCGCTCTCCCTCAGTCTTTTGCTTCGCAAAATCCAGCTCCCTCCCGGAGGGCGCCTTGGTGTTAACAGCTTAGCCATATTGAACTTCACGATTCCTTTTGTGAGAAAACGGTTAGGCGAAACCATTAAACTAAACCGTTTTCGCACTTAAAGGCAATTTTGCAATCATTAGATTCAACTTTCGTAAAAATCCTACAGTCAACTATACATTTAGTCACCCAAACGCAGACTTATCAGAAATATTCCTGATGCCTTTAATAGCTTGGGACTATCCCACCAAACCGCTTTTTGTCCCCAAAATGCGATACTTGGGCGAATTCTGTACAGATGAAAGGTTTTATGTTCTATAATTATAACAATTTAGGTAGCACTACCGATACATACCGTCTACTTTTTTTACATCTTTCAGAATATAAATCAGTAGTGATAGGGATATTTTGATCACAATATGCGCGATTATCGGCAAACGCTTTATCAGAAACTTCATTGAGATTCATCACAAATAATGTCAACTGCTGCAATGCGCCTTCTGTGTACATATGATAAACAACATCATCCGTATCTACCGGTATATCCATCACATTATCGCCAGTCTCCATGAAATGTTCCCATAAAAGTTCGTAGATCGCTTTCTGTGATAATCGGATAAAACGAACCTCATCGTCGCCTAGTGAACGAAACCTAACACCTAATTTTTTGAGCATTATTCTCAATGCACTTCGTTTACAATTTGAAGCATCACAAAACAAATAACTATCTTGAATGGAATGATAATACTGCTTGTTTTTAGGCTTTAAGAAAAGAGAATCGACCGCTTGAAATGCACTGTTATTGACATATGCAATAAAAGCTTCTTTATTTAAGCTATGTCCTTTTCTGTATGCTGATAGGATAATCTCACATTGTTGCTCATCAAAGTACATATCAAGACACACTTTTTCGCCATCGTATACATTACAGGGAAGATGCATTTTATCGCCACTGATTTTAGCAAAAATTTCCCATATCAAATTGAGAATTGCTTCTCTATCGATTTTTATAACACGAATTTCGTGATATTGCAGTGCTTTTCTTTGTTCCATATTCACCTCTTTTATTTAAGTCCTGCTAATGAACATTACCGCTATATCAAGCATTATATTTGCCACACAGACTTAGTCATAGTGCGATAATCCAAAGCCCTCAAAACAAAGATTGAATCTTCGAATTAATATTGAATTCCTTGATAGTATTCAGCCTCTTTTTTTCTTTTCTTTTCAAATAACAAATAATCTTCATGAGAATAACCCATGTTTTTTACAAACCCTTCAATGTCGGAATAAGGAAGATTTTCCCCTAATGACTTCATCATTTCAATGTAGCATTTCACAAGATTTGTTGCAGTAACTGCGGAATAATGAGGATCCTCTTCAGAATCTTCGAGAACATTCTCTATCAATAGTTCAATATCAAAATATTGAATATGGAGCATATATTTTAGTTTTTCACAATCAATAACCATATTTTACCTCTCCGCATACTGTGCAAACTTTTTTACCAGCTAAACCATCAATACCCGCTACAAAACACGCCATAGATCCAACAAGACCTGAATCGTAACATTGCCGTTATCTACTATTGTTTCGGCGGTTATTGTACTGCCGTTTAAGTAGTACTTATGAACAACTACGTTTACCGTTTTTTCGTAACGGATGACCGCCCTAATTGTATTTGTAAGTTACGTTTGCTGTACTGTGTTAAAAACACTTTCTTGACCGTATTACCGACCGCCTATCCCGTATAATAAGACAGTCGGCAATACGAGAAACAAGAAAGATGATCTAAATTTTAAGCAATACAGTGTGCTATAAACGCATAGCCATATTGAACGATGCCTTTTGTGAAAAAACGGTTAGGGAAACCGATTAACTAAACCGTTTTCTCAACATGAACAGTATCTTTCTCTACGTCAAACTTTGCATTAGTGCAAATGCAAACCATAAACAATGCACTATAACAGTTCAAGTAACATAATATTTCAGTCGCACTCTAGCTGTTTGTACATTAAGTAATTTTTTATTCTTTTTCTTTCTCTTTTACATTTTATAGAATCATACTCGAGGACATGATCAGTCAAGGTAAAAAAAACTCCAGCTCCTATCTTTTCGACATTTTTTGCAGGAATATTACAAACTTTATCGTATCCTAAACTTTCACAATGTATGGCACCAAAATAATTTCCCCAATATATTTGTTGAATCCGTTTTGGCACAAAATGCGTCTCTCCTGTCAAGTCCATCAATTTCACCTTGTTATCGACATCATCTACCGATGCATAAAAAGGATCGAGAAATTTTATCAATTCCTTAATACAATCAAAATATACTTCATACATTAACGGATCATTAAATCTCCCATGCGTAGAATGTATTGAAAGAATATTCCAAGGTTTAAATGTAGAATCTATAGTTTTTTTACTCTTATGAAATGTAAAATTCCATTCCACCCTCCAATAATCAATGACTTTTCTGGAATCGCCACTCGACATGTCCACTCCAAATACGTCCTTTTCATTGTAAGCTTGAATCATAACTTCTTTTGTTTGTTCACTCGTTCGAATAAACCGATTCTTAGTCAATCCTTCTGCGTAAAATTTTTCAGGTGGGAAGAAATTGTATTTTTCAAGAATATCTAGTACTCTCTCTGCAGTATGTTTATTATACTCGGTATCATAATAAAAGATTGAACATTTTATAATTGGTTGTTCAAAATCTGAATACATTGTTTCCTCCTATTATAAACCAATTTACCGTAACACCAATTTCTCTTAATGCATCTATTACAACCTGTGGCGGTTTACTTATGAACAACTCCGTTTACCGTTTTTTCGTAACGGATGACCGCCCTAATTGTACTTGTAAGTTACGTTTGTTGTACCTTTTGTTGCACTTGCAAGCTGTCTGCCGTTTTGCCACGTAAAGGTGTAATTTTCACCGTTGTAATACGTAAGGGGATTTCCCTGTGCATCGTAGGTAAATGAAACACCGTTATACGAGGTGAGCTTATCGCCCAATTACATAATAATTATAACATAACCTTACAATCGTGTCAACGGTTTTTCAAATATCAACCTTAATATCCCGTCTGAGTGCAAACGAGTAAAGGACCGTATCCGTTACTTTTTTACCCGTAATGCGTTCAACGGCGATTTTATAATACTGAAGCTGCGTTTTATGTCTATCGACAAATGATGCTATTTCCCTTTCGTTATCGTTTATTCTGTCGGTCTTATAATCAAGAAGGGTTAATGTGCCGTCGGCATTTTCAAATATCATATCAACAACACCTTGCACCAATATTTTTTCTCCATCCAGCATATCTGACATTTTGCTCGAAAATAAGGATGCCGAAAGATTTATATTGAATCTGTATTCACGTTTAACAAGCCTTTGACAGTCATAGGCTTCTTTTATTTTCGTGAATATATCGGACGTGAAAAACGCATCTACGCTTTTGAAATCCACTGCATCGATATCGTTCTGTTTCATAAAGCCGTTCAGCGCAAGACGTTGTGCTTCTTCCTTTGTACCTATACGCATAACGCTGTCAAAATCACAGAACTGCATAAATAAGTGCGTTGCAATGCCCTTTTGTGTGCTCTTATTTTCGCATCTTATTGCATCCGGATCTTTGAATTCAAGCGGGATTTCGTTTGTTACAAGCTCCGAACTATCATCGGAATCATCGAGAAAATCGGGATAAAGTCTTGAAACAGAAACCTTTTTGGGAAGTGTTGTCTGTATTTTATAAGGATATTTATATGAAAGATTTTTCAAGACCTCCGAATAAAGCTCATCATCTGTACTGTCTTCAACTTCTTCCGTTTCAGACTTAACTGTATCAATGCCGCTGTAACCGAAAAGTATGTTTTTTTCAAACGATTCGTCTTCATTTACCGATGCAAGTATCATTTCCATATATGAGCGTGAATTGTAAAACGAATATTCCGTCATGTCGCCATTCGGTATACCGTTTACAAATTTTTCAGCATCGTCAACACCGCCGGTAACAAAAAGCTTGTTTCTGGCTCTCGTTAATGCAACGTATAAAATACGTGCTTCTTCCTCTTGCTCTCTATCGTGTTCCTCGCTCGAAACGGCACAATACATAGGCGTTTTATAAGACACAAAGCCTGTATTGTCACGTATCTTCACCGCAAAGCCGCACCGTCTGTCGTACTTATACGAACTGCCGCCTTTTTTACCGAGATCCGAACAAGAATCAGCAAGAAAACAAACCGGAAATTCAAGTCCTTTTGACTTGTGCACAGTCATTATTTTCACGCTGTTTTTCTCGTCACTGTCTGCTTTTACAGCTTCAAGCTTCGTCTTACGTTCAATTATTTCGTTTATGTAACTGATAAAATTATACAGTCCTTTGAATGAGCCTGCCTCGAATTTTCTTGCATATTCGTAAAGCATCATGAGATTTGCCCTTTTTGCCTCAATTTCGCTTTTTTCTCCATCCGAGCAAAGCAGTGCAAATATTCCCGTATCTCCGTATAAAAACCATATGAGCTTGTCTGTCTGCATTCCCTGCGCACGTTTGCGGTAAAGATTCAGTTTTTCTATAAATCTTAGACATTTTTCATCATTTGTTCTTTGTGTATATTCGAGCAACGATGAATATAAATGAACGTCTTTGTTCTTCCCTCTTATTTCGATAAGCTCATCAAGCGTAAAGCGGAACAAAGGGCTCTGCATAAGGCCTGCAAGCTGTACGTCACGCATCGGATTATCTATGGCGGATATAAGACAAAGGGCAAGTAATACCTCACTTGACTCAAAAAAGTTTTTTTCAACACCGTTATAAACAGGTATACGGCGGCTTACAAGCGCCTGTTCGTAAACAGAAGCTGATTTTTTTGCATTTCTTAAAAGTATTGCAAAGTCACCCGCTGAATACGGACGTCCGTCTTCACCTGTTTCGTTTTCTATCATATATGCGATCATATCAGCGATATAAGATGCTTCCGTTTCTTTCGGTGATTCGTCCTCATTTTTTCCTATGACCGATACGGTAACACGTTCCGATGTATCCGAAAGCTTTGAAAATACAAGCTCGTCTTCCTTTTTATACGGAATATATCTGTTTTGCGAAAAGACAGGTGCAAAGACAAGATTTGTAAATCTGATTATATTTTCAGAACAGCGGAAATTATTAGATAAGAAAATAGCACGTCCCGAATCGGAGTTTTCAAATTCCGTGCGGTAATCCGAAAACAGATACGGTTCAGCACCTCTGAATGAATATATCGACTGTTTTATATCTCCGACCATAAACCTGTTATTTTTGGATATGGCGGAAAATATTGCATCCTGCAAGCTGTTACAGTCCTGATATTCATCAATGTATATTTCGTCATACAGCTCTGCTGTTTCGTATGCTTTTTTTGTTTTATTGCCGTCTTTGTCATAGAAAAGTCTGTACGCAAACTGCTCCAGATCTCCGTAATCCATAAAACGTCGTGTACGCTTTTCTTCTTCAAACAATTTGTAAAACAACGAAATAAGCTTGTGCATACACTCAAAAAGCAGTTTTCCGTCTTTAGCGACCGATTTAAGCTCATCGTTTGCAAAGGAGCTGTACGGAAGTAATTTTTTTCGTTCTTCCTTAAGGTCATTACGGACTTTTTTTACTACCTCTTTGAAGTCATATTCTCCTCGCACACTCGGCGCACGTGCAAAGGAAAAGTCGGAAAATATATCAAATGCTTTCTTCAGGTTCCCGTCTTCACAGCAGAGCTCCGTTTTATAAAGCATTTCAGATTCATCATCAAGCATCGTTTTATATTTAGAGGTAAATATCTCATCGTCCGAAAAGCTGTTTATGAGATTTTTATATTCTTTTATAAAATGCTTGCACACCCGAAGAAGATTTTTCCTTGCAGTTTCCGCATATACACTTTCAAAAAAGCCTGACTCTTCAACCGATTTGAAATTCTCCGCCGTACGGTGTATTATTTTCACACCGTCTGCGGAACTGCTGACAGTATCATAAACCGAAATAAGCACATCTGTTAATTTTTCCGCAGTCTTACTTTTTATAAGACTGTCAAAAAGCACAGAAAAACCGTCGCTTTTATATTCATCCGGCAGTTCGTTTTCAAAGTACATATCAATGACCTTGTCCATAACACGCTTTTTCAAAAGCACCGTTTCGGATTCTTCGGCAATACGCATACCGGACGGAAGGTTGAGTGCGGAATAATTTTCTTTTATAAGAGATGAACAAAATCCGTGTATCGTACTGATCTGCGCTGAATTGAGCATCAGAAGCTTTACACGTAATGAACGGTCAGAGGGGTCTTCTGCGCTTTTCTTTGTCAGTGCATCTCTTATTCTTATACGCAATTCCTCCGCCGCCGCTTTGGTAAATGTAACTATCAGCATTCGTGATAAATCAGCATTTTCCTCGGTAATACGCCTTATTACTCTTTCTGTAAGAGTTGCCGTTTTACCCGAACCTGCCGCCGCCGCAACGAGAAGATCCGAATTTCTGTGTGTTATAGCACTAAGCTGGCTTTCTGTCCAAGTTCTTTTACTCATCATCTTTCACCGTTTTGCTTTCATATCTGCAAACCATCTTATAATCGCAAAATTCACAAGGCATATATGAGCCGATTTTTTCAGGCAAAGCCTCTGAATATCCTTTTTTCATATTTTCTGCCAATTCACCGACGGCACATTTCAGTTTTTCAAATGTTTCGGTAAATTCTTCATCGGCAATATACGAGATCTTTTTGTCGCTTGCGTATTTCGGCATAAAGCTTCCGTCTTTTCCGAAAACAGCCTTCATAATTTCCTCGTCATTCAAAACAGCACCTCTGCGCACGATGCTGTCTTGTGCGTATTTTTCTGCATCCGAGTCATTGATCGGAACATCACTGTCTTTTATCTCCGGGGACACCGTAACGTAAAATGCCGCAGCAGGCTTGATGTTTTCGCCAAACAAGCCGCCGCCCTTTGCGCAAATGCTTATCATATATACAAACAGCTGTATTCCGTCGCATTTTTCTATATTTTCAAGTGAAAATGAATTTTTACCCGATTTGTAATCTATAAGCTTTATATACGTGCCGCTTTCATCCGTGTATGTATCCACCCTGTCAGCAATACCGCCCAGAACAGCATCCGAGCCATCAGAAAGTCTTATGCGTACAGGAGGCATTTCGCCGTTATCCGATATAGCAAGCTCCAGCTTTGCAGGCTTAAAATCACTTGAAGAAAGCTCGCAAAGTATATTTTCTGCCGCTTTAACGGTATTTTTCTTCATTCGCTCAAATAAAGATCTTATTTTTCCGTATCCCTGCTCCTGCAGTGAAATGTGCAGATACTGTGCTGTGAATTCAGAGGTGAATGTGTCTATAAGCTCACACAGCTCACCGTGTTGAATACCCTCTTTGACATTTCCTTTTATATACTCTTCAAGCAGACGCTGCAAAAGATAGTGTACGTACGTGCCCAGATCATTTGATTCGATATCTATCTGCTTATCGTTTTGCAATCCCAAAACATAATTACAGTAGTAACCGAATTTACATTTTCGGAAGCTGTCTATCCTTGACTGCGACAAGCGAAGATCCCCCTCGTATATTTTTTCGGCTGTTTGCTTTGACAATACGGAGGATGAATTATATTTTTCCGCTGTGAATGATGTATGCGGATCCTGCGCAAGTATTTTTTTAACAGTATTTATCTCTTTTTTATTGCCGTGTCGTCCGATAAAATCAAGTCCTACAGCGTATGTTGTGACATCGTTTGCCGTTATTCCGTCAAAGAAAAACGTGCCTGCAGGAAACAGTGATGATACCTTATAAAATAATACAGACGGTTTGTTTGATGACATAGACGAGTCTTTTACACTTGAGGTTATGTATGCATTTTCCCTGCAGGATGTAACGGTTTTATAAAAATCAAATGTATCACGGAGCAAAAGCGTTTCTTCATCCGTAAACGACACTCCGCACTTCTGAAGCGCACGTATATCAGCAAATGAAAAGACCGTATTGTTTTTGGCACTTGACGGAAAATCACCCTCATTAACTCCCAGAATAAATATATCATCGGAATTATTTATCCTTATTTTACCGGATTCACCTATTACGACCTGATCCTGCGATGTCGGTATTTTTCCTATGTCTACCTCAGACAGCACCATTGACAAAAGCGCACGGTATTCTTCCGTGGTAACGGTAACATCCTTACAAATTTCGGCAATATCGCCTGCCGCCTTAAAAAACAGATTCCATATCTGATATATTTCGGATATTTCGGCACTGTCCTGACTTGAAGAAACAAGCTGCCCAAGCTGTTTTTTGATATCTATTTTTATAAGCAGATCATAAATACAGTCAAGAATCTTTTCACAAGTCAGACCGTCAATTGATAACGCCCTTGAAAAATCGTAAAGCGGAGTTATTATGTAATCTTTTATCTTGTTTATCCGTTCAAGCTGTTCGGAGCTTCCTTCGGAAAATTTTGCCCCATATCCCGACGGATTCATTTCCCACTCATTTTTATAAAATCTGTTTCCGTTTATTCCCCATTTTTTGACATAAGTTTCAAAAAGATCGCAATCCTCATACGAAAGTCCGACAAGTCCCGTTTTTATGTAGGAAATAACATCCTCACGGTAAAAATCCGACATATGTATATTAAATGCGGCAAAAATAAGCTTAACAAAAGGCTTTTGCATTATGTCGGTTCGTGATGACATAAAGTACGGAATGTCGAATTTTTCAAAAACTGCATCGATAATTCCGTGCCAGCTGTCAATTGAATTTACGACAAGCGCAAAATCTTTAAATCTCTTTCCCTCTTTTATCCTCTTGTTTATGATACTTGCGGCATATTCCGCCTCTTCAAAAGGGGTTTTGCAAACGGCACATTTTATATGCTCCGCCGTATCAAATGGGGCTTTTGCCTCGCATCTTAAGGCATACTCAAGATACTTTGTTTCATCGTTCAAAAATCTGACGCCATCCGATAGCTTTTTAACGGATATTTCCGTGTTGCACTTGTTTGCAATTTCATAAAGCTCTGAATAAACATTGTAAATTTCGGAAAGCGTAAAGCTTATTTCATCCTTTTCAACGCTTGGAATACAAACGGATACACACGTATGCGGGCAATTTTTGAATATATGATAAATGACCTTGTACTGTAATGAAGAAAAGTAGTAAAATGAGTCTATATAAACATTGTCAAACTGCGAAAAATAATCATTTTCTTCCAAAATACCGCAAAGCTTTGTCATGTCATCTGCCGGATCGCATATGGAAGAGCCGAGGTTTGAATTGTACGCATCGTAAATAAGTGCAATATCTGAAAGCTTGTTTTTAAGCTGTTTTTTTTCATTCGGCAATTCTTCGCATACTTCATAAAGCTTTTCGGGCGTTATACCGCATCTTTTAAATTCGCTTATCGTGGAATGTATGCCGGAAATTACAGCTGTATCGGAAAATGAAATATTTTCGTATTCCTTAAGATAGGCAGACACACTTCTTAAAGCAAGGAAAACAAGCAGTCTGCCTGTCGTTTTATCGGCATAGTTGTAAACAATGCCGCCGTATTTACGGAAAACGTCGTTGCAAAGTCTTGAAAAGCTGCAAACGTAAAGCTCCTGCGATGGTATTCCTTCGGTCACATCGGCGCACATTGCCTCAGCACTGACTGCTTCCTGATCGGGCACTATGAGCATAACACGGTGCCCTTTTTTCAGATCGTCACGGATATTATTGTATATATACGTTGTTTTACCGAACCCCGACGGGGCAGTTAAAAATTCAACCATTTTATTTCCTTTCATATCTTTATGAGAAACAAAAATTCTCTGTCTTTCATACGCTTACCGAGTTGTGATGCAAACCTGCGCGTGCAGATATATAGATCATCTTTTATTTTTTTTACAGAAGAAAAACCGTGTCCTGCATCTGAAGTTATTACAAGACAAATACCATTTTCCGAAATATGATCAAAAAGCTGTTTCGGATATCCTTCTTCGATTTTTTCATATTTAACACCGTCTGCGATGACAAGTGAAATGCTTTTCCCCGAATTCAAAAAATCCTCACACATTCTTACGGTTCTGATTCTTCTCGGAGTTGCAATAAGAATATATGTGAGTATTGTAAACGGCAATGTCAAAATTGCAAACGCAGATGAAAAAATAAATACAGCACCCGTTTGCAAAGCCGAAATTATTAGAGATAAATACCCCAAAAAGCCTGTCATGAAGCGGTATTTTCTTGAAATTGAAAACAAAGTTTTAAAAAATTCCGTTATCGGATTAAACTTGATTTTTGAATACGTGTAGTTTACCTTTTCTTCTACAGATTCAAGCTCGCGCTGTCTGTATTTTGATACTCTGAGTCTTGCACTCGCAAACACTCCGGACGTCACATCTCCGCTTGTCAAAGATGCCTTTTTTATTATCAGCTTAAGCCGTTTTTCCTCCGTGTTGATAATTCGGAGCTCATGCGACATTATCCGAAAATCAAGCCATTTTACGTATAAACTTTTTATTTTTTTTCGCATAGATCTATATTTCTTAAAAGTACCTTTTTGCCTCGCCATGAAAATGCCCTGTTCTTTAACTCTTCATTACTTGCATTTTCTATGTATTCACGGGTTATAAAATGCACAAGATCGTTTTTAAAAAAATCAATTTCCGTGACATATCCGCACTTTATCATTTTATCTGTATGAGGACACGAAAGCTGACATATGTCACACCCCCATACGGTTGAATGGCATCTTATAAGTTCAGCTTCGTCAGCTGTCAATTCCCCTTTTTTCTGAGTTATTTGCGATAAGCACCTGTTTTTGTCAAGAGAAACAGGACAGGCGATTTTGCATTTTCCGCACGAATCACAGTGCTTTACACCAAAACTTCTTTTATCCGTCAGTTTTTCATACGGTACAGAGGTAAAAATACCGCCTATAAAAACAAAGCTTGAATATTTTTCGTTTATAAGAAGCCCGTGTTCACCTATAACACCAAGACCTGCCAATGCTGCCGCCTCGGTTTCATATATGGGCGATGTATCTGCAAGAATGACAGCATCACCGAGTATATTTTTAAGCTTCGGCAGTATTGCCTCTTCAAGCTTCTTACAGTATAAATGGTAATCATTCGCCCTTGCGTAAAGGGATATATTCCCTTTTTCACCGCCGTTATAATACGGGATAAGAAAAACAATAACAGATGAAATATCAAAAGGAAAAGCTTTTCTGCAATTCTGATTTTTCCTCAGTAACTCATACGGAAGCGCCTCGGCATATTCAATTTTTTCGTCATTTAAAATATCAAGGATTTCTTTTTTCAACATTATTTTATACCGATATCATTTTTTATAAAGCTTGCGGGCTTTATTGCATTTTTTCCGTATTTTTTATTAATTTTGTCGAGCGTTGTGTCAAGCTTTTCATCTTTTTCATCATGGACCTCATCATCAAAAAAAGAAAGCTGTTCGCATTTTTCGCTTGAATTTTGTAAATTAATTGCAGTTACCGTCATCGCTCTGACAGGATTTCTTATATTCCAGCATTTTTTGAAAATTTCCACGGCACATTCATACACTTTTCTTGTTGAATTTGTGGGATTTTCAAGCGGTGCACGTCTTTGTACGGTTTTCAGATTAACATCCTTTATTGAAAGCTGCACGGTTTTGCACTTTAAATCCATCTTCCGCAGGCTGGCACATACATCATTACTTAAAGCGGATATCCCTGCTTCTATTTCGGAAACTGTTGCAAGATCGTGTGTAAATGTCATTCCCCTTCCTACGGATTTCACCTCCCGTTTTGAGTAAAAAGACGATACCGGATCACGGTCATCTCCGTTTGCATATTTATAAAGCGTAACACCCAATACACCAAGCTTTTTTTCAAGAAGTGTTACGTCATATTTTGCAAGGTCACCTATCGTTTTTATCCTAAGCGAATTGAGCTTTTCGCTTGATGACCTGCCCGCCATAAGCAAAGTGTCAACAGGAAGAGGGTGAACGATATTTTTAAAATTATCCTCAGTTATTACCGTCGTGGCATCGGGCTTTTTATAATCGGAACCGAGCTTTGCAAAAACTTTATTATACGAAACACCGACAGAAAGCGTAAGCCCCGTTTCTTTTTTGACGGTATCTCTTATCTCATCGGCAATTTTTTTTGCGGTTTCGTAATCTTTTTTGCCAAAAAGGTGCATACTTCCCGTGATATCAAGCCATGATTCATCAATTCCAAACGGCTCTACAAGATCGGTATAACGAAGATATATTAAGTTTACTGTTTTGCTGTATTTGTGATATACACCGTGGTGAGGCGGTACGATTACAAGATCGGGGCACTTTTTTCTTGCGCTTGAAAGCGTTTCGGCTGTTTTTACACCGTATTTTTTTGCGATCTCATTTTTGGCAAGAATTATACCGTGACGTGTTTCCTTGTCACCGCCTACAGCCATCGGAACATTTTTAAGTTCAGGTTTTAAAACACATTCGACAGAGGCAAAAAAGCCGTTTAAGTCGCAGTGTAAAATAAATCTTTTATCCATATGACTATTATATACCATTTTCTTCACCGTGTCAATAAGATATAATGTGCGTAATAAAGTAAAATATTTACACAATATTAATTAAGTTTTTTTCTGTTTATGTTATTATTATAATATTAATCGAAGGAGTAGCTATATATGGCAAAAAAGAATTCTGCAGCAGCGGAACAAGATATAAAAATGCTTAAAGGTCCCGACAGGGTGCGTCTGCGTCCGGGTGTTATATTCGGCTCTGACGGACTTTCGGGTTGTGAACATTCTGTATTTGAAATACTTTCAAACTCAATAGATGAAGCGCGTGAAGGCTTCGGTAATATTATTTACGTCACAGTTTACAATGATAAATCAATAGAAATTGAAGATTTCGGACGAGGTGTTCCCCTCGGATATAACGAAAAAGAACAGCGTTATAACTGGGAGCTTGTTTTCTGTGAGCTCTACGCCGGCGGTAAATACGACAATAATTCGGGAGATGCGGCATATGAGTATTCGCTCGGTCTTAACGGTCTGGGTGCATGTGCAACGCAGTTTGCTTCACAGTTTATGACGGTAAGATCATATTCAAAAGGATACGTCAGCTCGATTTCCTTTGAAAGAGGGTTCCCGATAACCGAGCTTGAAGTAAGAGAAATCGCAAAAAAAGAGAAAAAAACGGGTACGGTAATCCATTGGAAGCCTGACCTTGACGTTTTTACTGATATAAATATTCCTCTTGAATATTATGACGATGTTTTAAAAAAGCAGGCTATCGTTAATGCAGGACTTAAATTCATTTTAAAAATTCAGAAAGATGACAATACATTCGAAGAACGTGAATACCTTTACGAAAAAGGTATTTCCGATTACGTTGAAACGCTTGCAGGCACAACGGCGCTTTGTCAGACAGTTTGCCTTTCAGGCGAAGGTGTCGGACGTGACAGAGCAGATAAAAACGATTATAAACTGAAATTTGAGATCGCTTTTACATTTTCAAACGTAATAAACGTAACGGAATATTATCATAACTCAAGTTATCTTGAGCATGGTGGTTCTCCCGATAATGCCGTTAAAAACGGATTTGTATCGGCAATTGACAAATATATAAAATCGATCGGCAAATACAATAAAAACGAAGCAAAGATACAGTTTGGTGATATCAAGGATTCGCTTATTATAGTTACCAACAGCTTTTCGACATATACCTCTTACGAAAACCAGACGAAAAAGTCTATAACAAACAGCTTCATTCAGGAGTGTATGACGAATTTTATAAAGCAGAACCTTGAAATATTCTTTGCGGAAAATCCTGTCGATGCCGAAAAAATAGCAACTCAGGTACTTGTCAACAAAAGAAGCCGTGAATCGGCAGAGGCAACACGTCTTAATCTCAAAAAGAAGCTTGCAACGACAAACGATATAACAAACAAAATCGAAAAATTCGTTGACTGCCGTTCAAAGGACAAAAACATGCGTGAGCTTTTTATAGTTGAGGGTGATTCGGCTCTGTCCTCCTGTAAGCTTGCAAGACTGCCTGAATTTCAGGCTATCATCCCTGTAAGAGGTAAGACGCTGAACTGTCTTAAAAGCTCATATGAAAAGATTTTTGAAAGCCAGATAATCGTGGACCTTTTAAAAATACTCGGTTGCGGTGTTGAAATAAAATCAAAGCACAAATCAGATACCGCAGAATTCAATCTTGAAAATCTGCGCTGGTCAAAGGTCATAATCTGTACGGATGCCGACGTTGACGGATTTCAGATAAGAACACTTATTCTTACGATATTCTACAGACTTCTGCCTTCGCTTATAAAAGCAGGCAAGGTGTATATTGCGGAATCTCCTCTTTACGAGATCACTTGCAAGGATGAAATTTTATTTGCATACAACGATGCGCAGAAGGATGAAATAATCAAAGATCTCGGTGATAAAAAATATACGATACAGCGTTCTAAGGGTCTTGGCGAAAACGATGCGGATATGATGCACATTTCTACAATGTCGCCGAAAACAAGAAGACTCATTCAGGTATGCCCGACGGATGAAGAGGAAACATATAAAATATTTGATACGCTTCTGGGCGACAATATCGAAGCAAGAAAGGAATTTATATCATCTCACGGCGCACTTTACATCAAAGATGCAGATATATAAGGTGACAAAATGGCAAAAAAGAAAAAGATAACAGAGCCTGAGGAAAACTTCCCTTTAGCGGAAATATCGACACAGCCCATAACAGAAACGATAGAAAAAAACTATATGCCATACGTTATGAGCGTAATTATTTCCCGTGCAATACCGGAAATTGACGGATTTAAGCCGTCGCACAGAAAGCTTTTGTACACGATGTACAAGATGAATCTGATGAACGGTCCGAGAACGAAAAGTACAAATGTCGTCGGTGCAACGATGACGCTTAACCCGCACGGCGATGCTTCAATTTACGAAACCATGGTACGTATGACAACGGGCCATGCGGCACTTTTGCATCCGTTTATCGACTCAAAGGGTACGTGGGGACTTCATTCGACAAACATGGAAGTTGCGGCTTCCCGTTACACGGAAGTCAAGCTTGCAAAAATATGTGCCGAAATATTCGGCGGCATAAATAAAAACGCTGTTGATCTTATCGATAACTACGATGCAACACAAAAGGAACCTGTACTTTTGCCCGTATCCTTTCCGAATATCCTTGTTTCATCAAACCTCGGTATTGCCGTAGGTATGGCATCAAATATATGCTCGTTTAATTTATCCGAAATCTGCGACGGCACGATAGAGCTGTTGAAAAACAGCCACATTTCAACAGACAGAATGCTTGACATTATAAAAGCCCCCGATTTTCCCGGCGGAGGATTTATTATCTACAGCAGAGATAAAATGAAGGAGCTTTATGAAACTGGCAGAGGTACTGTAAAGATACGTGCAAAATACGAATATGACAAGGATAATAACTGCATAAACATAACGGAAATTCCCTTTTCAACTTCTATTGAGCTTATAATGAAGAAAATTGCCGATCTGATAAAAGAAGGCAAGCTCAAGGAAATAACGGATTACCGTGATGAAATAGGTATCGAGGGCTTCAGATTCACGCTTGATCTTCGCCGCGGAGTTGATCCGGATACGCTCATGCTGAAGTTATTTAAGCTTACACCGCTTGAAGATAATATGGGCTGTAATTTCAATGTTCTTATAAACGGAACACCGAAGGTCCTCGGTATAATCGGCATACTTTCAGAATGGATATCGTTCCGTATAAACTGTTTAAGACGTGAATTTACATTTGACCTGAATGCAAAGAAAGACAAATTGGAGCTTTTGAGAGGTCTTGGTAAGATACTTCTTGACATCGACAAAGCAATCAAGATCGTCAGAGAAACATCAAACGATGCTGATGTTGTTCCCAATCTTGCAAATGCATTCGACCTTACGATCAGACAGGCTGAATATGTTGCGGAAATAAAGCTCCGTAACCTCAACAAAGAATATATCATCAACCGTATCGATGAAATAGAGAGTCTGCAAAAAGAGATCGCAGATCTTGAAGAAACCGTCAATTCCGACAGAAAGATCAAAGATGTTATCATAAAACAGCTTAAATCCGTTAAAGAAAAATACGGTATTCCGAGAAAGTCGCTGATACTCTCCTCTGATGATATACAGATATACAAGGAAAGCGAAAACATTGAAAATTACAATGTACGCACTGTATTTACAAAAGAGGGATATTTCAAAAAGTGTACTCTCGTTTCTCTGCGTGCCTCTGACGAACAGATGCTTAAAGACGGCGACAGAATAGTTATTTCCGAAGAAGCGGAAAACCGTGACAGTATTGTATTTTTCTCTGACCAAGCACAGGCATATAAAGCTAAGCTTTCTGATTTTGACTGTCTTAAAGCCTCAGTCCTCGGTGACTATGTACCGTCAAAGCTTTCATTTGATGCAGGCGAAAAAGCAATATTCATGAAAGTTATTCCTGATAATTTTGAACCCAAAAACCTTATATTCATATTTGAAAACGGCAAGGGTGTCAAGGTTTCAATGAAGAACTACGAAACAAAGAGCAACAGACGTAAGCTTACCGGTGCATACAGCTCATCATCTCCCATCGTCGGTATATTCTATGAAGATGAACCGTTCAATCTCATTCTTGTTTCCGATAACAGGCGAGCAATAATGATATCAACAAAGCTTATCCCCGAAAAATCAACAAGAACAGCAGGCGGCGTTACACTCTTCAACATCAAGAAAAATCAGAAAATCGCTGCCGCTTTCAAGGAATCTGACGCACCGTTTGCAAATACAGGCAAATACAAAAAAATAAAAGTACCTGCAACAGGCACATTGCTTGAGCAGTACGATATAGATGCAAGACAAATCGGAATTGAATAAGAAAGGATTAATCAAATGTTTAAAAAAATCGTTTTGACATGTGGAAAAGCACTTGTAAAGTGTTCCTCTACAATACTCATTCTGTGTGTGATGTTCACTGCATTTGCAACTGCGGCAGGTGAAACATATACGACAGAAAAAGACCCGCTTGTTTCTCTTTCATATGTAAACGCCGAAATGCAAAAGCTTAAAACACAGCTTAAAGCTGAAATGGAAGCCTATGTCAGAGAAGAAATTGCAAAAAATTCCGTTGGCGGCGGTGATTCTCAGCAGGTTGTATTCACAACAGAAAAGCTTAATGCAGGTCAGAAGGTAGTTGCTCTCGGTGCGTGCGATGTAATATTGCTTACAGGAGCTGCCAAGGCAGTATGCCCTACCGACACACAAAGACTTACAGATAAGACTACGGAAAATTCTATTCCCAATAACGGCGATATAATCAAAAATCATTATATTGTTTTGCCGAAAGCTGACGGCAGAGGTATCATTTGTACCTCAAGCGGTACAGAAATCATGATCAAGGGTGAGTATAAGATCATAGGTTAAGAGGGACTTTCAATGACAAAATACCTTAAAAAAATAATAGCTGTTTTGCTTTCTTCCGTTTTGCTTTGTTCTGCGGTTTTTGCTGATGAAACCACTTTTGAAAGTGATACAGATACACCCGATGAAACAACATCGGAAACGGAAAGCGGCGAAACCACAAACGATGAACCTGTAACACCTCCCGAAGACGAGGAGCCGTTTATTCCCCCTACAGTATTTAAAGAAGACGATATTCTTTTACGAGTGGGAATATTCTATGCCCCCGATATACGCGAGGGCTACAGATTAAGACCGTCGGGTGCACAGCTCGGATTTGATCTTTACTCAACAACAATGGATCACAAATTTACATATTTGTACAGTATCGAGGATATATCCGATATTTTTTATGCAAAGGGCGGAAATCTGTATAAATACAAGGAATCCGAATCAAAATGGATATACCGTTCAACGAGCGATACAAGCAAGGCAACTGTAGGCGGTTATCATATTCTTTTGCCGGAGGTTTATGAAAATGCCAAGAAACTCGATGAAGGTATAGAAAAACTTTCGGAAGCTTATGAAGAACGTATCATTCCCGCATGCATAAACGGTGAGCTGAAGCTGCTTATCGGCTCATATTTCAGCAAATCAGATGCTAATAAAGCTTTAAGCAAAATGACAGGGCTTCCCGAAGATACAGCCGTATTATCACCTTCTGAGGAAAACGAAGTTGTAGTACTTGACCATAATACGGGTGACATGCTGTTTTACTTCCTCGATTCATATGAAATAGGGCTTGGATGCTATCCCAGAAAAACAGACGGCGAATACAATTATATCAAAATCCAGTCCGGATATTATTGGCCGGGAATTTTCGAAGCAAAGAGATACAAGGACTCAACAGGCGATTTTCTTTCCCTTATCATGATTTCGGAAATGGAAGAATACGTTGAAAGTGTTGTTCCGTGGGAAATTTCTTCATCATGGCCCAAAGAAACACTCAAGGCGTTTGCTATATGTGTACGTACGTACGCCTATGCAAACTTCGGCAGGCATGAATCTCTCGGCTTTGATGTTTGCTGTGAAGCAAACTGTCAGAAGTCCCTGGGGCATTCGAATGTCACAAAGGACGTAAGAGATGCAGTTTCCGAAACGCGCGGCATGATGATGGTGTGTGAAGGACGTCCCGCAACGGCTTATTATTCCGCTGTTACAGGCGGATCTATTGCGGCGGCGCACGAGGTATGGAATCAGCCCGCTGAAAAATATCTTGTCGGACAGTTTACGCCTTGGGAAAAATACGAAACGCATAAATACGGTGTATGGCAATATGAGGCAACACCTTCTGAGCTTTGTTCGTATATGCGCGGTCTTGGTTATACGCAATTAAAAGATGAAATAAAAGATATAAAGTTCAACAGACTTTGCGAAAACTCATCATACGTTTACTCCATGACAGTTACCGATATTCACGGAAATGAAGCAACGATGATAAGAACGAGAAACGTGAAAAATTCATTGAGTGCATATCTTAAAAGCGCAAATTTCGTAGTTTCTCATAACGGAGTTATCGAAGACGGTCTTCCCGATAAATCCACGGGAATATATGTTATGACAGCAGACGGATTACAGCTCCTTCCGCCCGAAAACAAAGATCAGGTACATGTTATGACAGCTACAGGAATAAAGACTACTGCTCTTCCCAATATTTTGGCTGTAAACACGTCAAACGGTGCTGTAAGTCTTGATGTACTTAAAGAAGCTGAAAACTTCGTCAAAGATGCAAAAAAGAACAAAGATGCAGAAAAAAGCGGAGCAAACGGCAATTTTATCTTCATCGGAAAAGGCTACGGTCACGGTGCCGGTATGTCACAGATAGGCATCCGCGACTTGGCAGAGCTCGGTAATACATATCAGGAAATACTTCTTAAGTACTTCCCCAACACTGAAATCATCAGCTTTGAAGATTATATTAAATAAGTGATAAAATGAAAATGGGTGCAGCCTTTCGGTTGCACCCTATTTTATTTTTCCACGATGTTATTCAACAACTTCGTAAAGCTCCGCCGCATCAGATTTCAAAACATGTTCTTTAACATCTTTTACCCTTACTTTAAGAACTTTATCACCGAAAGTAATTTGAATTATGTCATTTTCCTTTACATCGTAAGATGCTTTTGCAGGTCTGCCGTTTACAGTAACATGGTCTGTATCGCATGCGTTGTTTGCAACTGTACGTCTTTTTATTATACGGGAAACCTTCAAAAATTTGTCAAGACGCATTATTTGTTTACAGCATCCTTAAGCTTCTTGCCTGCAGAGAAAACTGTACGCTTGGAAGCCTCGATCTCCATCTTTTCTTTTGTTCTGGGGTTGATACCAACTCTTGCCTTGAGTTCCTTTACTTCGAATGTACCGAAACCGAAAAGCTGAATTTTATCGCCGTTTGCAAGTGCATCTGTCATAGAATCAATAACAGCATTTACAGCTGCTTCAGCCTGCACCTTTGTAAGACCTGCTTTGTTAGCTACTTCTGCAATGAGATCTGTTTTGTTCATTGGTGTTTACTCTCCTAAATTATTTTTTGTACACGTATTATATCATCTTTTTTTTCATTATGCAATAGAAAACTGGAAAATTTATTGTTTATTTCAATATTTTTTATCAAATTAAACGGTTTTTCTGCCATAAAATAGCAAATTTATAATTAAATGTTTAGTAAAATTTAGTACACGTAAAATAAGTTGACTTTGGAAAAACTATATATCGAATAAACGGGCAGGTGGATAAATGCGGAAACTGATTATAATTTTGTCGCTAACAGTAATAATTCAAATATCATATATAGTATTTACAGAAATTAAAAATGATGATATAGGTGAATTTGAAAACAAAGCGAATGTATTTACAGGTTTTGAAGATATGGACGTTTCAGGGATGTTTTCTTCGAAAAATAGAGCTTATGTATATTTTGACTCCAAAAAAGCAAAAGAACATTTGAAGAAATTATATGCACATCTTTCACCGTTTATAAATCAAACAGTCATCGAGGGTGCAAACGGCAAATACCTGCTTGGGTATAATTACAACACATATGCTGTTATTGACGGACTTGGCGATTTGAGATCACGCTCCTCTGCTTTGTACGGATATAAAAATATACACAGCATGGACGTATGCAGACAAAAAGCTGAAGAATTTCTTACAGAAAATAATATTATGCAGTATACATTAAATAAACATTACGACTTTTGCGGTGTTTATTATTTTAAATATAAATATCCCGACGGTAAATTTATTACCGTCGGGATAGATAAAGAATATTGCGAGGTTAAATTTTTAGATCAGTGATTTGAAATGTGATCAACAATTTGCGAAAGATCATCCGCAGAGATCGCACAGTCACCGTCAAAGTCACCTGCTTCGAGCCAACCGTCGCTCATTGTATTTTCCATCATCTTTTTAGCACGGATAAGGTCCTTACCGTTTGCAATACCGTCGCCTGTAAGGTCGGCACTTACAATGATCGTAGCGATATCGTAAATCTTATCACCTTCTGTAAGGTAGATCTTGCAACCGCTTCCGATATATTTGGGAGCTTCACCGCCTGTAGGAGATGTAACTGTACAATTACCCTTGAAAAGTGCTGCTACTTCTTCTGCACTCAGCATATCATCAACGCCGAATACCATATCAAATCCTGTCGTTATTCCGCTGTTTGCATCCTTGGGAGTAATTACATTTTCAGATGCCAGTGCGTTATTAATGACGAATGTTATCGGCTCAACGCTTGTATTTACCTTGTATGATTCATCAACAAATGTATACAAAACGTATGTACCTTCTGCCAAAGGTGATCCGCCTCTTGAGGAGTTGAATACACCGTCAGCTATAAGGTCAAATGTTGCGGTGCTGTCGTGCATTTCGAAATAACAGAATGATTTAACGTTTCCGGGAACCTCACCCTGCTTGAATACTGCAACCCATGCACCTTCAAGCATACCCTTAGCGGTTACATTAATAGCCTCACCTACAGAGAACAGATGCTTTTCCATAGTGGTAAATGTTTCACCTGCCGCAGGCATAGCAAATAATGATATTTTACCGATATCATAATTCTTACCGCTTGCAGTTACACCGCGCAGCGATATGGTATTTGAACCAACCGAAAGCGCACTTGTGTTTAATGTGTGCTTAAATGAGTTTTTAGTTGTGCAAGCACCGAAGATCGATGTGTCAAGATTTGCAACAACATCACTGCGTGAATATACAGTATCAACGGATTTCCATGAGGAACCGTTTATGCTGTACTCATAATTTGCAATACCGTCCTCGTGAACGCTCCAACCCTGGAAGGAGAATGTTTCGCCTCTTGTAACGTCACCGCCGTTAACAGCCGCAGAACCGTTTGTTACTGCTGCTCCGGGCTCGATACAGTTTATTTTTTCGCCGTTATCAGACTGAAGTCCGAGGTGGTCTGCAATACCGTTAGCAATTGCAGTACCCATTTCGACGAGCTTTGCGGGGTTCAAAAGATAATTGTGAACATCGTCATAGTTTGACTGGAAACAACACTCAACAATACATGCTCTTGTAAGTCCCCATTCCTTTGCTCTCCAAAGAAGTGCATAGTAGTCTTTAGCGGAACCGTCCGGATATGAACCGCTTCCGGAAACATAATAAGGATCTGTATTTCTCGGAATACCTACATCATTTTCAAGTCTTTCAACGATTTTATTACCCAAATCCTTTGACTGAAGATAATGATCATATCTGTAGTTCGGACTAGGAATAAATGCAAGACAACCGTGTGCGGAAGGATTGTCATAGCTGTTATTATGGATACTTACGAATGTACCCGAATTATTGTTAAGCGCTGTGTTGACACGTGCATCATACGACGGGCACACGTAGTTTGAAGTTCTTGTCATTATGACCTTAACGCCATATACTTCCTTCAATGTCTTCTCAGTCTGCTGTGATATAGTAAGGTTATAGAAGTCTTCCTGAAGACCGCCCCAATCCGTAGCACCGTCAGCACCTGAGTAGTTACCGTGGCCGGGGTCAAGAGTGATTATGTTATCCTCAAGAGCCGATGCACCGATAAACGGAATACAAGTAAATATTGCAGATGTTACCAAAAGAAATGCAAGTATTTTTTTAATCATTTAAACTCTCCTATATTATTTTGATTAAAACATTATTTAATGCAAGAGCTTGCAATAAATGAAATATCTGTATCTGTGATTACACCGTCGCCGTTGATGTCGCCTGCTTCGCTGTAGCCGTCAACAGATATATCCGACATAACTTTCTTTGCACGGATAACATCTTTACCTGTTACAATACCGTCGCCGTCAATATCAGCCTTAACAATGATTATTGCGGAGTCGTATATCTTTTCACCGAAGTAAAGATTTATGATACAACCGCTTCCTACATAACCATCTGTAAGAGCTGAACCGTCAGCCTTTGTAATTCTGCAGTCACCGTCGAACATAGCCGCAACAGTTGATGCATCAAGCATTTCTGTAACGCCTGTTACCTTAACCTTGTCGCCTGTTCTGTCAACTGTGATACCGCTTTCGATAGGTGTTAACTTACCGTCATAAGCAGGAGGAGTAACAGTAAACTTAAATGTCTTGATAACGTAAGTTTCGCCTGTCTTTGCTGTTACAACGATTTCAGCTGTGTGTGTACCGAGTGCCAAAGCATATGTGGGGAAATCGTGTGAGAACGCGTAAAGATCAGCACACGATGACTCATATGACGGGAAGGCTGCAAAAATATCACCTCGTGTTGTCTTATCAAGCTTTGTTCTTGATGTGCCGTCAACAACAAGCTCAAATGATGCGATACCCTCGGGGTGAACTGACCAGCCTGCCAAGTGAATGCTGTCACCTGCTTCAAGCGTCATATCAGTTACATCAGCACCGGGTGCATCAACAGAAAATTCTTTTCTCGGAAGAATTGTTATTGTTTTTTCGGGAACATTGGGGTCAATGTTATATCCTGAGTCAACAAACGTCAAAATTCTGTATGTACCGGGAGTTACGTCACCACGGCTGTTATAGATACCTTCCTTGAGGAAATCGTTAAGTGTAACTGTGCCGTTGTGCATTTCAAACCAGCAGTACGAGCTTACTGTTCCGGGAACGTCGTCCGGACCGAACAGACCTACCCAAGCACCTTCAATAACACCCTTTGCGGTGATCTTGATAGGCTCATCAAGTGTATACCTGTCTTTATCTGTCTTCATGAATGTTGTGCCCGGGGTAGGATTAACAAAGAGGAAATATTCTGCAATATTATATGTATTGTTGCTCTTTGTTACACCTCTTATTTTAAGCGAAGCTGCGCCCACACCGAGAGATGAAATATCAATATTCTGCTGGAAAGCATTTAGGGTGTTACAGTTTGTATATGCGATAGCAACATTTGCAACGTCCTGACGGAACCAACCGTTAAGGTCTGTCCAAGAACCGCCGTTGAGCTGATACTGATACTTTGAAACGCCTTCCTTGTGTACGCTCCAACCGGAAACGTTAAGCGCTGTATCTACACCGTATGTAACTGCTCTGCTGAGCTTAACGACCATTTCAGGGCCGTTTACACATGTTGTGGGAGAAGTATCAACGTTGTTGAAGTACTGCTCTTCCTTGCCGATACCGTATGCATCCATGATACCGTTGGCAATAGCTGTACCCATATCGATAACCTTTGAGGGGTTAAGCAGATAGTTGTGAACGTCATTGTAGTTGGACTGGAATACACATTCGATGATAACCGAA
>JBGVLZ010000046.1:0-37755 GCA_045124505.1 Eubacteriales bacterium | reverse complement strand
TCACCCGAGAGTATTATTCTTGAATCTGTACTCGAGGGAATGAGCGAATACTATTCACGCAACCTCGCACGAGAGGTTATGAAAGGTATGCGTGAGTCGGCTTTGAAGTGCCGTTCAGTCGGAGGATACGCACCGTTTGGGTACAAGATAAATCCCGAAACAAAACGGTATGAGATCGAAGAAAATGAGGTCGATGCCGTTAAAATGATCTTCGATAAAGTCCTTGAAGGGGTCGGTTACGGCGATATCATCAATTCGCTGAACTCAATGGGCTACCTTACACGAGGCGGTAAACCCTTTGGAAAGAACAGCTTACACGAGATATTGCGAAACGAAAAATACCGTGGAGTGTATATATTCAACCGAGCCGACTCAAAGGATGTAAACCGAAAACGCAATAACCACAGAAACAAATCACCCGAAGATATGATACGCATCGAAGGCGGTGTTCCGAGAATCATAGAGGATGAGGTGTGGGAAGGAGTTCAGGCTATACTTAGATCACGAACTAAGCATCGCACAGGCAACAACACAGCGAAAGAAACTTATCTGTTGACAGGGAAGATCATATGCGGTGAGTGCGGACACTCATTTACAGGCGTAAGACATTTCAACGGAAGAAACAAAAACAAATACGTATGCTATCAATGCTCAAACCGCAAGCGAACCGTATCACGTGCTTGCAGAAATAAAGAGATAAGACGTGAGTATCTTGAAACGTTTATCATGCAAGAAATTTCAAAGATCATATTTGATGAGATGAATGCGGAAAAGGTAGTAGAAGAATATTACAAGTACCGCACGAGCTTTGATGAGGAAAGTGTAAATACGCTGAAGCAGCTGAACGGATCACTTGAAATATTAAACAAGAAGATAGATAACATCGTAGCCGCTGTTGCAAACACGGGAAGCTCGGCACTGCTGTCATCGCTTCAGAATTTTGAAAATGAACGAGAAAAAATAAAAATGCAGATAGCGGAAGTGGAGAAGCAATCAAAAGCACAGACAGTTACCGAAGCTATGGTCGAGCTTGCATACGAATACGCAAAAGGAATGTATCGCTCAGGTGACAAGGAGCTTTACCGTCAGCTTATAAACCTGTACGTTGAAAAAGTTATCGTATATTACGACCACGTAGAATTTTATCTCAACACGCTTCCTGCGGATATACTTAAAGGAGAGCTTGACAGATCGCTCGGCATAAAAGAGGATGAAACACTGATCGAGTATATGACAAGGTGCGATCCTGCGATAATTGAAACGTTAAAATCTATCGAATCAAGCGGAAGAAAAGAGGGTGCTGTAATTGACAGCACCCTCGAAAAATATAAAGAAAAAAAGGCGGATAATCCGCTGAATAAGCAAGGATTATCCACCTTTAGTGGTGGAGGCGAGGGGAATTGAACCCCTGTCCGAAAAGCTCTTGATATAACTTTCTCCGGGCGCAGAGTATCTTTATTTATTCCCGAGGCTTCTTATCGATACTCAGATATAAAGTCTCGGTAGCTTTTTAGTGTATGGCCGCTTCAAAAGCAAAATGGCGGCGCACATTTACCACTGCATGACATCCGAGCACAGCCGTGGTCCTCTGTGGCGGACGCTCGCCGATTAGGCAGCGAGAGCTACGTTATTATCGTTAGCGTTTAATTTTAAAGTTGCACTTTTTAAAGAGGTAATGCGCCTCTGCCCGCTTATCATACCTCAAACTCCCCGTCGAAGCCTTTACGCCCCCATATAATGGGAAGTTATACGGTTATTCGTATCTTCCGTTTGATTTTTCGTATCTTTCAATAGAGCGTGCCGCTTGCTTTTTAGCATCAGTTTCTCGCTTATCGTAAAGCTTTTTACCTTTACAAAGCCCTATTTCAAGCTTTACATACTGATCTTTGAAATAAAGAGAAAGGGGAATTATTGAAAGTCCTTCCTGACCGACTTGTCCCAAAAGCTTCATTATTTCCTTTTTGTGCATCAGGAGCTTTTTTTCACGCAAAGGATCCCTGTTGAAAATATTTCCTTTTTCGTAAGGACTTATATGCACACCGAGAGCAAATATTTCTCCGCCTTTTATGTGACAGAATGAATCCTTTAAATTGACCGTGCCGGCACGTATCGACTTTACTTCCGTTCCGAAAAGCTGAAGTCCTGCTTCATATGTGGAAAGCACAAAGTAGTCATGATATGCTTTTTTGTTTGTTGCAATTATTTTTTTACCGTCGTTATTTTTCGGCATACCAAAACCACCTCAACTTTCTTTGTTATGATATCATAAAAAAATAATTTATGCAATAGTTTTTGATAAATAAATATTTAATTTCGTGTTACCTTAATAGTGAATAAAGGCGAAAAATATTGTTTGTTGACAAAAAAAGATATCCGTGTTATATTTATAAAAAAACATATCGTAGGTAATACAAATGAATATTAAAAATTATTGTATAGAAAAAGGGCAGGGGGATATTATAATTTTTCTGCACGGCAATAACGGTGACGGCAATTATTTTTCGCATCAAACAGAATATTTTTCAGAAAAATACCGTGTTATCGCACTTGATACAAGAGGGCACGGGAAAACACCGAGAGGAACAAAACCGTTTTCACTTGCCACATTTGCAGATGATCTATATGTATTTATGAAAGATATGGATATAGAAAAAGCAAATATTATAGGCTTTTCAGACGGTGCCAACATTGCAATGCTGTTTGCCTTGAAATATCCCGAATGTGTCAAAAGACTTGTGCTTAACGGCGGAAACATTTCACCCAAAGGTGTTCTGGACGAGTTACAAAATGATATAACAGAAGAATATAAAATGCTTGTTCTGAAGGCTGATAAGACGAGTGAAGAAAAACGAATTGAAGAAATGCTGTCAATAATGGTGAATGAGCCGAATATAAAACCGGGAGAATTATCGAAGATCACCGCAAAAACACTTGTAATTGCGGGAAAGTATGATCTTATCAAAAGGGAGCACACAGAACTTATTTATAATTCTTTGCCGAATGCAGAGCTTGTGTTTTTAGAGGGCGGTCATTTGATAGCGGCGGAAAATCACGAAGAATTTAACCGTGCTGTCGATGAGTTTTTGAAATAAGACAAAAAAACTGCTCATAAGAGCAGTTTTTTTAAGTATCTGAACTAAATTATTCAGCGTCTGTAGCAGCATCAGTTGCAGCGTCTGTAGCAGCATCTGTAGCAGCATCTGTAACAGCATCTGTAGCAGCTTCTGTAGCAGCTTCAGTTGCAGCATCTGTAGCAGCACCTGTAGCAACAGCTGTATCCTTAGCTGTGTCAGCGGATGTATCCTTTGCATCGCCTGTACATGAAGCAAAAGAAAGTGCAAGTGTAGCAGCGAGTGCAAGAACGATAAACTTCTTCATCAGATAAAACCTCCTACATTAGAATATTCGGTGTGCTCATTTTTCACATCGATGCGCCGATTATAGCACTTAGGTTTTCAAAAGTCAATACCTAAATGCCACAATTTAACAAAAATATAAATACTGTTTACAGAATATTCTTAAACGAAAGGGTTGACAGTTCTTTGAGTCTTGAAAGAAAATACAGAAGTTCTCCTTTATATATAGCAATTTCCGCCATGTTTTCTGAATTAATTGCATTTTTTATGCGCACAAAGGCTGTTTCAATATTTTCTATTTCACTGTAATCATATAAATATATAAGTACATTCTTTTTTTCTTCCCATTCGGCATTCATATGCTCGAATATGCTTTTTTGTGTTTCTCGGATTTCGGCATCTGTGCTTAGCTTTTCTGCATACTCTGTAAGAGTATCTACCGCTTTATGTGTATATATGGAATTCAAAGTCACTCCCGCTGTTACCGCAATAAGCAAAATTGCCGATATTATTACAGATTTCATTCTTTTCCTTTCATTACGATGTTTATGTTGTTTGCATCGTCGCATGTGAAAAGCAGTACATTTTCGGATGACGGTATATTTCTTTTCTCAAGCTCACTGAAAATAAATCCTTCTTTCTTGCCCGATGTCTTTAAATTTTCGTAGCATATCTCGCCGTCAACGATAAATGCGTGTGCTATCCCTTTTTCCTCAGTTTGTAAATTCATATCTTCAACGGTGCACGGCTGGTACATTGATTTTTCAATTACTGATATTTTTCCGTTTTTCTCCATTATCGCATATTGCACACGGGAAATATCGGGGATATTTTTCTGACGCAGCTCAGAGGCAAGCTCTTCAAGCGATAGCCTGTTTTTTTTCATTTCATCCATGTTTATCTGGCCTTTGTCAATAAGAACGCTTATATCACCTGTCATTATCTTTTTGATCTTCTTATTTTTCGTGATGGCAAATGATAAAATAACTTCAAAGGAAAGTATTGCCGCCATGGGTACAAGTCCGTAAACAAGCGGAATGCTTCCGTCTGTTACGGGTTGTGAAGCCACTTCCGACAAAAGCAAGGTGGTTACAAGCTCCGACGGCTGTAATTCGCCTATTTGCCTTTTTCCCATTAGTCTTAACACAAGCAAAAGTACCACATAGGTGATACATGAACGTGCGAATAATACCGTCATATTTTCACTCCTTTGAGTAAATTATTTCCCATTACATAAAGCTTATGCCATAAAAAGCATTTTTTTCTTCATTACTGTTGAAATTAGGGAATAAATGTGTTATAATAAAATGCAAATTTATAATCATGGAAAAGGTGATGCTTTATGGGAAAAATTTTTGAATGTAACCATCCGCTTATCAAACACAAAATAACGATACTCCGTAACGAAAACACGGGTACAAAGGACTTCAGAAACATAACAAAAGAAATCGCAATGCTTATGGGATACGAAGCGTTCAGAGAGCTTCCGCTTGTTCTTGAACATGTCAAGACTCCTATTTGCGAAACAATGGCTCCCGTTATCGAAGGTAAAAAGATAGCTGTTGTTCCGATACTCCGTGCAGGACTCGGCATGGTTGACGGTATTCTGAGTCTTGTTCCCGGCGCAAAGGTCGGACATATCGGTCTTTACAGAGATGAAGAAACACGTAAGCCCCACGGATATTACTGTAAGCTTCCCGAAAATATCGAGGAAAGAACTGCTTTTATCCTTGACCCTATGCTTGCAACGGGCGGTTCAGCTGTTGAGGCGGTAAGTCTTGTTAAAGAAAAGGGCTGTACTTCTATTAAATTCCTGTGTATGATCGCCGCACCCGAAGGCGTTAAAACACTTTCTGAGGCTCACCCCGATATCGATATTTACATCGGTAATGTTGATGAAAAATTGAACGAAAATGCTTATATCGTTCCCGGACTCGGAGATGCGGGTGACAGAATTTTCGGAACAAAATAAAACTATTAATAAGTAATTGGAGAGTAGATATGAGAATAAGCAAGATAATGTGTGAGCATATGCTCTGCGACGAGGCTTCGTATAAGAAGTCGCCCGTGTGTATCGATACCGAAACTCCTATATTTTCCTTTGCAATTGAGGGAGATGAACGCAATGCGAAAGTAAGATGCTGGAAGCTTATTGTTTCATCAACACTTGAAAAAGCACAGGCAAAGGAAGGCGATATCTGGGATTCGGGACTTGTTTACAGTGATAATATCCACGACATTATTTATGACGGAGAAGAGCTTCAGTCAAAAACCACATATTATTTCAGACTGTTTGCGCTTTGCAGTAAAACGAAGCTTTCAAGCAAGATAGGTATGTTTACAACAGGTCTTTTGCTTCCTTCCGAGTGGAAGTGCGGATTTATCGGCATACCTACAGAAAAGACACCTAAATTTGAGTGCGAAGAAGCTGATAAGATCGGCTTGCCCTCGCCTTATCTCCGCCGCAGCTTTGAGGTAAGCAAGAATGTTGTTTCGGCAAAGGCATATGCAACGGCATACGGCGTGTATGAGCTTTATGTAAACGGCAAAAAGGACGAAAACTACGTACTCGCTCCCGAATGGACAGATTATACGCAGAGCCTGCAGTATCAGTATTACGATCTTACAGACAAGATCAAGCAGGGCGAAAACGTCATAGGCGCTGTTATAGGCGACGGTTGGTTCAGCGGCAATATCGCTATTGTCGGACGTAATCAGTACGGTGATGCTCCTCTTGGCTTTATGATGAATCTTACGATAACATACGATGACGGTACAGAAGATGTTATTGTTACAGACGGCAACTGGAGAGCAAACACAGGTGCTATCGTTTACACCGATAACCAGACGGGCGAATATTACGATGCAAGACTTGAAATGAACGGCTGGTGTGCACCCGGCTTTGATGACACGGACTGGATCGAGCCTATCGGTGTATATCCTCCCAGAACATCAGGTGCAAAGCTCAAGGCATCCATCGGTCCGCAGGTCAAGGTTATGGAATACGTAACACCTATTAATGTTACGACAGATAAAAACGGTTATGTAATCGTTGATATGGGACAGAACATGGTCGGCGTTCCCGAAATCAAGATAAAGGGCGCATCAGGTCAGAAAATAGTTTTCAGATTCGGCGAAATGCTCAATGTTGACGGTACACTTTATACAGAAAATCTCCGTTCTGCGCTCCAGACAGACACATATATTTTGAACGGTAACGAAAACGGTGAGATATTCCATCCTCATTTCACGTTCCACGGTTTTAGATATATTGAAATCTCAGGACTTGACTATGTTCCCGCAATTGAAGACATAAAGGGATGTGTGCTTTACTCCGCTTGTGAGCGCACAGGATATATCGAAACATCAAATGCGATGGTAAATAAACTCTTCAGCAACGCTCTTTGGGGTCAGAAGGGTAATTTTGTCGGTGTTCCTACAGACTGCCCTCAGCGTGATGAGCGTATGGGTTGGACGGGAGATGCGCAGGTGTTCTGCCGTACAGCATGCTATAACATGGACTGTTACGGATTTTACGATAAATACGGTGAAGATATCATCGAATCACAGAAGCCCAACGGCGCTGTAACAGACGTTGTACCTCATGTTAAATGGGGTAACGGCGTCGGTAACGATCTTGTAGGCAACGCAAATGCGGCTTGGGGCGATGTTATGTTCATCATGCCGTACACAGTTTACACAATGTACGGTGATGAAAATATCCTTTGGAAATATTATGATGCTATGGAAAGCTATTTCAAATGCTTGCTTGGTACAACAAATGACCTTCTCCGTCCCGATTTCGGCTACGGCGACTGGCTTTCTATCAATGATGATACACCGAAGGACGTACTTTCAACAGCATATTTTGCTTACGATGCATACCTCATGTATAAAATTTCCGATATACTCGGTAAGGATTATGAAAGAGTATATTATGCAAATATGTTCGAAAAGATAAGCGAGGCATGGCGTAACGCTTATATGGACGAAAACGGAATTATCAAGGGTGATACACAGTGCTGTTATGTTCTGGCACTCAAAATGAAGCTCCTTCCCAAAGAACAGAGAGCACGCGCGGCAAAGCATCTTGTGCGCACTATCGAAAGAAAGAATTACCACCTTTCAACAGGATTTGTCGGTGTTTCTTATCTGCTTCCCGTACTCTGTGACTGCGGATACAGTGATATTGCATACAGACTACTTCTCAATGATACATATCCGTCATGGGGTTATTCTATAAAGAACGGTGCTACGACCATCTGGGAAAGATGGAATTCATACACGATAGAAAACGGCTTCGGTGATGTTGGTATGAACTCCTTCAACCACTATTCGCTCGGTTCTGTTGTTGAGTGGATGTATGCTTACATGGGCGGTATCAGACCCGCAAAGCCCGGCTTCAAAGAATTTTTTGTAAGACCTTATTTTACAGATAAGCTTGATTTTGTAAATGTAAAATACGACAGCATCAGCGGTGAGATAACATCCTCATGGAAGAAGACGGAAGACGGATTTGAGCTTACAATAACAGTTCCCATAAATACAAAGGCATATGTAGCCCTTGATCCTTCAAAGACAACTCTTATTACAGAGGGCAAATGCACGAAACGTACAAAGGGATTTGTGGTTACTTCGGGCAAATACGTTTTTGAATACAAAAACTGATAAAATTAAAACAAGGCCATTCGTTTGAATGGCCTTGTTTATTTTATATGTATTCGCCTTCGATCTTGTTTCGTATATCCTGCATCTTAAGGTCGAGCGTGTTACTCAGTTCTGCGCAAGCAAGCAGTTCGTCCTCTGTTTGCTTTAAAAGCTCGTCTGTGAGATTTTTCTTATATCTCATTCTGTGTTCAAGCCTTGCCCATGTTTCCATGGCAATCGTGCGAAGCTGTACTTCAACCTTTACGAACCTTTTTTCGTTCTTTAAAAATATAGGTATTTCGACAATAAGGTGCAGACTTCTGTATCCGTTTGGCTTAGGATCTTTGATATAATCCTTTTTACATATGAGCGTAACATCGTCCTGCGATGTAAGACATTCGGCAAGCATATATATGTCATCTATAAAACTGCATATTACACGCACACCTGCAATATCACTTAAATTTTCTTCTATTGACTGTACGGTGAAGGGAATTTCCTTGCGCTCTGTTTTCTCACGTATGCTTTCAAGACTTTTAAGCCGTGTTTTTATGCTTTCTATCGGGTTTCTTTCGTGCTCGATCGAAAACTGTTCATTAAGCACACGGAACTTTGTTTCTATTTCAAACATAGCGCAACGGAAATATGACATAAGTGTTTTCATATTGTCCGTCATTTCCTTCAGCTCTACATCGGATCTTTCCGAAAGAAAATCTATAAACTGCTGTTTTTTATTCATATTATCCATCTTGATCAAAGCTTTGCAACACAGCGTTTTATCGGTATACCCTGTTTTGAGAAATTTGCCTCATACTCTGTCATTACGTTTTCCTTTGCAAAGTCGCTTGAATGTAAATCGTATGAAACCTCATCAACAGTGAAACCGTTATTGGCGAATTCTTCAAGCGAAAACTCAAAAAGGGAATCGTTGTCTGTCTTAAGGGCAATACTTCCGCAGGGCTTCAGGATCTGCTTGTAAACATCAAGGAAAATTTTGTGTGTCAGCCTGCGCTTTTTGTGTCCTGCCTTAGGCCACGGATCGGAAAAATTGAGATATATTCTGTCAATTGAGCCTTTCGGGATTGCCTCTGCGAGTGTTTTGGCATCCGCACACAGCACACGCACGTTTTCAAGTTCTTCGGATTTTATTTTTTCGGCACAGCACACCATAACATCCGTTATTTTTTCAACCGCAATAAAATTTATGTCGGGATATTTCTTTGCCATATCCCTTACAAATGTTCCTTTACCGCATCCGATCTCAACGTTAACGGGATTATCGTTTTCAAATACATCTTTGATACTTTCGCAAGCGGGGAAAAAGTAGTTTTCGCAAGCGGCAAGACGCTCAGCCCCGTGTTTTTTCTTTCTTACTCTCATAAATATGTCCTATTTCGTTTAAATATTTTTTAAAAAGTTAAAAATTGTATATTATTTAACTGAAAAATAATGATATAATCGTATAAGTTATTATAACACAATATTTTGAACAAATCAATCATAAATTTTATTTGTGACATAAGGAGGTCTTAAGTTGGAAAAAGATCTGTTTTTAACTTTACTTTCATTACATCTATCGGAAGGTGATATGCCGAAGGATGAGGTGGACAGAAGAATAAGGTATTTCGACAGCCATCTTTCAAGCCTTTCGGAAGAAGAATGTGCAAAAAAAATACAGGAGCTTGGCGGGGATAAAAAGCTTGCGGAAAAGCTTTTGCAGGATTACAGGCGCGCTTCATCAGGGAAAGAGACTGATGTAAAGGCAAAGAATGAAGCGAAAGCTGAAGCTGTGAAAACGGATAACACCGCTAAAAAAGAGAATGATATAAATAAGCTCCTTGACGAAGACGATGACAGCGATGTCAAGCGTGCGGTAAGCAAAAAAACGCAGACAAAGCCGAAGACGTCCGAAAAAAATAAAGAGCCTGCAAAGAAAAACACATCAAGGAAGCCTGCGAAAAAAGAAAATAAGAAAAAGGAAATAACACCGTTTACTATAGGTCTTATCATTCTTTCTCCCGTTATTTTATTTTTCTTGCTTATAATTGCAGGTCTTCTTGCATCGCTTTTCCTTGCAGTTGCAGGACTGATTGCATTTTGCTCGGCACTTCTTGTACTTACAACAGCGGCAGGTACTGCATTTGCACTTGTTGCAATAATATACGGAATAACACAGCTCGGCACATTGGCACCTGCCGGAATTTACGAAATAGGTGTCGGTATCGTTTGCGGCGGCTTGACGATGCTTATCGGTATTCTGCTTTATAACTTTGTTGTAAGACTTGCGCCGTTTCTTTTCAAAAAGCTCGTTGTGCTTGTTAAATTCGCTATTGCACAGCTTAAACGCTTGTATGAATATGCGAAAGGAGCGTTTAATAACATATGAAACCCGTATCAATTGTATTTATTATCATTTCGGTATTCCTCATAATTGTCGGCTTTATAACATGCTCTGTCGGTATGGTTCAGGCTAAAGCGCAGGGAATACAGCTTTACGATACAAAGAATGAGGATGACGAAATCGTATACACATATGATTTTTCCTCGGACGATATCGGAAAAATAGAGATCAATGCCGGCGATGCCGATGTTAAGATCGTCTGCGGTGCTGACAGCAACAAAATAGAGATTAAAAACTTTTCCTCCACGAAATATGTTTGTCAGGTAGAAAACAAAGCGCTTGTAATGGAAGCTGGAATGAATATTCTTTCGCTTACAGACCTTGCGCAGGGTGAAATAAGATTCAAAGGCTTCAGATATTATGTAAATGATTTCTTCAGCGGAAAAACGCTCGGAAGAAAAAGTGTTACGGTTTATGTTACAGATACGTTTGATATCAAGGTTTTTGATGTTGATGTCATCAACGGCGATGTCGAGATCGTAAATTCAGCATGTGATGCCGATTACAATGTAACTGTTGAGTCGGGAAATATCAAGCTTTCTGATATAGAAACAAGCTCAGTTGTTTCGCTTAAAATCAATAAGGGCGGAGATATAGACCTTGACGGAGTAGTTGCAAAAACGGTAAGCGCATACGCTGCTGAAGGCAAATTTGACGGTGAGGTATCGGCAAATGAAGTTTTTGTTGAAGCCGGTAAAGATGTTGCACTTGCGGTCGGATATAACCTTGAAGAGTATAACTATGACATTGAAGCACCGCTTGGAAAAATATCGTTGCTTGATACTCAATACAGTATGCCTCACAAAACATACAATCCCAATCTCCAAAACAAGATAGATATCTGTGCTTTTGACGGCGATGTTAAAATCACAGCGGCGGAAAAAATTTCCGCTGAATAATTCACCTTTTATCGCATACAATAATGTTGCGGCAACGAATACCGCTGCCGTTCATTATTTCTGAAAGGGATTTTGGATAAAACAAGGATTGTTAACCGTGTTAGACAGAATAGCACTTATTCTCGTTATTATCGGCGCATTGAATTGGGGCAGTATAGGCATATTCAATTTCGATGTGGTAGGTTGGATCTTCGGCGGACAAACGGCAGTTGTAAGCCGCATTATTTTCGCCGTAGTTGCTTTGGCAGGTCTTTGGTGCATATCGCTTCTGTTCAGACGAAGTGATGAGCTCGAAAGTGCCGATAATATGTAAAATCAACGAAAGGGAGTTGTTAATTCAATATACAGCTCCCTTAAATATTTAAGAGGTAAAAATGGTAAGAATTGCAGAAACCGTTGCGAAATGCATTGAAAACGGAACACTTAAAAAAATCGTGCTTTCAAAGTCCGAAAACAGATCCATTGACAGGGCTGTTGCAAAGCTTGTGAAAATAAAAGACGAAACGATGCTTCAGACTGAGGTCCTTTTTGTAACCGGAGGTGCTAAACACACCAACACACCGCTTGTCAATGCCGCTGAATACATATCCAGAGAATTTGAAAAGGGTTACGGTCAGATAAATATTATTGATGTCGGCGGAATTGCAGAAGGAAAGCTTTCCAAAGGCGGTAAATTTGCATTTATCAACAAGATAAAAAAATCAGAAAGCACGGTTGAAGTCACATCACAAAACAGAGAAAAGGATTATATTCTTTCTTCAAATGTGAAGTATGATTTTCTTGTCGAACTCGGAATACAAGACATAAACGGAAGAATACACGATAAAAGACAAAGTAAGTTCAGACAGATAAACAAATTTCTCGAAATAATTAAAGATACGCTTAAATATCTTCCCGATGACAATATTGTTATATGGGATCTTTGCTGCGGTAAAAGCTATCTTTCCTTTGCAGTCTATTATTATTTTAAGAATATTCTTAATAAGAATATAAGAATATTCGGTGTTGATCTGAAAAAAGATGTTATAGAGTATTGTTCTTCCGTTGCACGCAAGCTCTCATTTGACGGTCTTACTTTTATGCACGGTGATATAAATGAAGTTACACTTTCTGCAAAGCCTCACATGGTAATGTCGCTTCATGCATGCGATATTGCCACTGACATTGTTTTGAACAAGGCGGTTTTGACAAAAGCCCCCGTTATCCTTTCAACTCCGTGCTGCCAGCATGAGCTTGCGGCGAAAATAAACAAAGATGAACTGTCATTTATAACTGATTACCCGATCTTAAAGCAAAAGCTTTCATCACTTATAACGGATGCTGTCCGCTGTCAGGGACTTAAAGCGTGCGGATATGCTGTGACTTGCCTTGAATTTATCGATCCTGAGGAAACGCCTAAAAATACAATGATAAAGGCGATCAAAACATCAGACAAGAATGAATCCGAAAAGGATAAGTATTTCAAGCTCTGTGAACAGTTCAATGCAACGCCGCATTTTGAAAAATCATTCTGATATAAAACTAAAACCACCGATGGGATACCATTCGGTGGTTTTTTAATGAATTGTGATTACATTTTTTTGCTTGCAAGATGTTCTTCTCTTGCACTGACACGGCCTTCTTTTTTGATATCTCCTGCTTTTGTAAGGGCGATCTTTGTAAGGTAAGGGCCGACTATCTCATAAATGAGAACGGCGAAGAGTGTGATATTACGGACAATGGCACCATCAGGCCCAAGCTCAATGGCTTTTATCGCCATACCGAGGGCAACGCCTGCCTGAGGCAATAAGGTGATACCGAGGTATTTGATAATATTTTTATCACACTTTGTCATAATTGCGCTTATTCTTGCGCCGTAATATTTACCGATAGAACGTGAAATAATATAAACTATACCTGTGATTACAACGGCGATGTCTGCGAATACGGAAAGCTCAAGCTCAGCCCCGCTTATAACGAAGAAAAGTATGAGTATAGGCGTCGTCCATCTGTCCGCCCTTTCCATAAGTTCCTCGGAAACATCACAGAAATTGCAGAAAACAGTTCCGAGCATCATACATGCAAGTAAGGAAGAAAAACCGACGTGAATAGGACCTAAATCAAATTTAAGGCAGGATATTGCAACTGTCATCATAACGAAGGTTACGGAAACCGCCATACGCTTTGAACGTGAATGGAAGTATCTTTCGCAAAGCGTGAACAAAAGCCCCATTATAAATCCGAGCAGCAGAGAAGCAACGACCTCGACTATTGGCTCTAAAATTACCGACAAGATATCGACTTTGCCGAAGCTTAACGATTTTGCAATACCGAATGAGATAGCAAATACAACAAGTCCTACAGCATCGTCAAGCGCAACAACGGGGAGCAAAATATCCGTTACAGGTCCTTTTGCCTTATACTGCTTTACGACCATGAGCGTTGCCGCAGGCGCCGTTGCCGTTGCAACAGATGCCAAAACGATGGCGGCAGGCAATGGAAGAATGTCAGGCATTACATAGTGAAGACCGATAAGCACCGCATCAACGATAATTGTTGTGAAAATTGCCTGAAATATACCGATAACCGTAGCTTGCTTGCCGATTTTTTTAAGCTGTGCCAAGCGGAATTCGTTACCCATTGCAAACGCTATAAAGCCGAGCGCCAAGTCCGATATGATGCCGAAGCCCTCAAGCTGTTCTGTTGTTATTCCGATTCCGGGAATCTTGAGTGCACCGAGCACGAAAGGCCCGATAAGTACACCCGCTATAAGGTAAGCGGTAACAGCGGGAAGCTGCACCTTTTTGACAACTCTCGAAAGTAAAAGCCCTGAAAGTAAAGCGATAGACAAGCTCAGCAAAATGCTTGCTGTATTTGTCATGATAAACACCTCTTTGTTAATTAAAATAAAATCAATGAATTTCATTGCCCAAACCGAAATTATATCATATATAAATATAAAAGTCCATACTTTTTTTCAAAAATCATCGATAAAAAATATGGTGAAAAATAATATTTTTTATTGCATATTGACATTTTGTGTCTGATATGATATACTTATCCGGTGTCAAAAATATAAGATAGGTATATCCCTGCAATATGGGCAGGTGTTTCTACCAACCGCCGATAACGGTTGACTACCTTTTGAAATTTAATTTTCGGAGGGTTTTATGAACATATATCTTGAAATATTCGGTTACGTCGGTACGGTGCTTGTTATCATCTCAATGATGATGACATCGTTTTTGAAATTCCGCATTATCAATATGTGCGGAGGATTTATCAGTCTTATCTATGCTGTGCTCACAAATACATGGCCCGTTGCGGTTCTGAATGCCTGCCTTGTATGCATAAATTTTGTACAAACGATACGTCAGCTGAAAAAGAAGGAAAACTTTGAATTTGTAAATGCTTCCGTTAACGACGGCACTTTCAGATACTTTCTTTCAAATTTTGAAAAGAGGGATGTACCTGATTTGACTGAAGATGATACAGCTTTCCTTATTTTCAATAAAAACAAAGCGGCGGGATTTGTTGCAGGTGAAAAAGACGGTGCACAGTACAAGGTGAAGATATACTGCACGGTGGCCGAATATAAAGACGTTAAAGAGTCTTTATTTGCTCATTTGAAGAAAGAGGGAATAGACACACTTATCGGCTTTGACGGTAATAATGTAATAAATATATAATACATTCCTTTTGAAACGACAGTTCACGCTGTCGTTTTTTTTGCTCTTGTAATCTGTGAATAACATAAAGTAAAATTTATCAAGAAAAATGTAAAATATACTTGACATTTTGGAAATTATATGATACAATACAAAACACAGGAGGGAGCTATGAAAAATAAAAGAATTAAGATAGCAAGGATCGAATGTGATATGTCGCAGGAGGATCTTGCAAAGGCGGTCGGGGTAACACGCCAAACGATAGGCTCCGTTGAAAACGGAAGCTATAACCCCACACTCAAGCTCTGCATTGATATATGCCGTGCGCTTGGCAAAACACTTAATGATCTGTTCTGGGAGGAAGACAGTAATGAAAAATAAAGAAAATAATTTCATAAAACCGCTTGACGAAAGACAAAATGCAATAACACAAAAGGCGATATTATGCGGATTTATATTCCTTGTTATATGCTTGTTTATTGCAACGGTTTATAAAATTGTGACGGATCATCCGGTGCTGTGGGAGCTTTTTGCGATAATAGGTGCATCTCTTGTCATTATAATTGCACGACGTATTATGGGCGACGTTGAACAGCCTCTTGACTACAAAAACCGCCCCTTGCCGACAGGTAACAGTAAGCCCGAAAGATTTGTACGAATCAAAAATTATGCTGTTGGAAGCTTCTTTTACGCTTTGGGATTTGCTTGTATGGATATTCTGCTGATGCAATTCGGCGAAAATGCACTGACTGATATGGAGCTTACCGAGGTGATATTTCCAAGTCTTGGCAAAGGTGCAACGATAGCTGTTACTGCTGTAATTACCTTTGTAAGTATGTTCATTATTTCATTTATATTCGATTATCTTATAGGCGAATTTTATAAGGTCAAGCGATATAACAAAATGATAGCAGAGCTTGATGAAGATGAGGATGACTGATAAAAACGGATACTCATACCAGATGGCTTGAGTATCCGTTTTTTGAAGATGATAGTTATAAAGTAGATTTCCGCAGGAAATCTGCGCCCCAAGCCTGCGGGCAGTTGACTTCGTCAACTGTGGGGGGGCAGGCGGGGCGCTTAAATATACAATTACGTTTTATGGTTTTAATAAAAATCCTCAATGGATTACGGAATTTTAAACTCCGAATCACTTTGAGGATTTTTTAAAATTATAGATTTATTTCTGATTAAATTTTCTGAGCGATTCTATCTGCTCACGTACTCTTACAGGGGCAGGTCCGCCTGCGCTCTTACGGTCTTCGACGCAAGTTGCAAGGTCAAGTGCGTGGTAAACGTCATCTTCAAATACAGGACTGAACATCTTGTATTCTTCAAGAGTGAGGGAATTGAGTGTCTTGCCGTTTTCAATGCAGTAAGCCACAAGTCCGCCTGTGACTTTGTATGCATCACGGAAAGGAATACCTCTTTTGGCAAGATAGTCAGCGCAGTCCGTTGCATTTATATATCCGCCCTCTGCCGCCTTGTGCATAACGGCAGGCTTTACAGTCGACGTTTCAAGCATCTTTGTGAATATGGAAATACACATCGAAGTATTGTCGATTGCATCAAATACAGCCTCTTTATCCTCCTGCATATCCTTGTTATATGCCAAGGGAAGTCCCTTCATCATTACAAGAAGCGTGTTGAGGTCGCCGTATACTCTTGCACATTTACCGCGTGTAAGCTCCGCTATGTCGGGATTTTTCTTCTGGGGCATAATGGACGAGCCTGTGGAGTATGCATCGTCAAGCTCAATAAACGAAAATTCAGCCGAGCACCACATTATCATTTCTTCTGAAAATCTTGAAAGGTGCATCATGATAAGCGAAAGGTCAAAACAGAATTCTATAACAAAATCACGGTCTGAAACGCTGTCCATACTGTTTTCCGTTATACAGTCAAATCCGAGGGAATCGGCAACCATCTGTCTGTTTGTCGGATAAGTTGTTCCCGCAACGGCGCAAGCACCGAGGGGCATCATATTTATTCTCTTGTAAGCATCGTCGATTCTTTCGCAGTCGCGTCTGAACATCTGACCGTATGCAGAAAGGTGATGCGCAAACGTAACGGGCTGTGCCCTCTGCAAATGCGTATATGACGGCATTACCGTGTCGATGTTTTCATCTGCTTTATTGCAGATAACATCAATAAGCTGTGTCAGAAGGCTTCTTATCTCGTTTGCCGCATCTCTTAAATAAAGTCTTATGTCAAGTGCGACCTGGTCATTTCTTGAACGTGCCGTGTGAAGCTTCTTGCCCACATTGCCGATTCTTGATGTAAGTATCTGCTCAACATACATGTGTATGTCTTCTGCATCTGAATCAAATGTAAGTGTTCCGTTTTCAAAGTCGGCAAGAATACCTTTAAGTCCATTTATAATTGTTTCCCCGTCATCTTCTCCGATGATACCGCATTTTGCAAGCATCCCTGCATGTGCGATACTTCCGCAGATATCCTGCTTATACATTCTGCAGTCAAAAGGCAGGGAAGAATTGAAATCGTTTACTTCGGACGCAAGCTCTTTTTTAAAGCGTCCCTCCCACATCTTCATATGTTTCTCCTTTTCCCACTCATTCCGTGGGATCTATGTATTTAAAATATTTCTGCATGTACTGAAATCCCGAAATTATCGTCATAATAACGGTGAATATCAAAAGTATATAATCCATTACATGATATTCGAAAAATGCACAGAGTGACGGCGGGAAAACAACATCAGATACAAGCATATAGATTATGCAAACGCTTTGTGAAAATGTTTTTATCTTTCCGAGCATTGCAGCGGCAATTACCGTACCGTCGGAATTTTTGGCAACGAGTCTTACGCTTGTTACCGCAAGCTCACGGAATACCATAATTGCAAGTGAAATGGCAATGGTGAATTTCATATCGTTGAATTTCGGAATGTCGCTTCCGAGCATTGCCAAAAACGTACCGAATACAAGGAACTTATCAGCCAACGGATCAAGAAATTTACCGAAGTTTGTGACAATTCCGTTCTTTCTTGCAAGATAGCCGTCGATAAAATCCGTGATCGTTGCAATGAGGAACAGCGCAGCTGCAACGAAATAATGCCAAACCTGTCCTTCAAGCGGAATAAGTATAAATGCCATAACAAACGGTATCATGATTATACGAAGAACCGTAAGTCTGTTGGGGATATTCATTTTGCTCATTATTTCGCCTCCTTTACTGATTCGCCTATGAGATCATAGCTTTCAAAATCTGTTATTTTGACTTTAACGTAATCGCCCGCTTTGTACTTTGTTTTATCACCGTCAATATCGAAGAATACACAGCAGTCAATGTCGGGTGCATCTGCAAAGCTTCTTCCTACATATGCGCCTGCTGCCGCATCGTATTCGTCAACAAGCACATCAAGTATCTTTCCAACCTGTGATGCGCTGTATTCTTCGGCAATTTCTGCCTGAAGTGTCATTATTGTGTCGAGTCTTTCGTCCTTGATATCCTCATCTATCTGACTGTCAAAGTCGTATGCGGGTGTGTCCTCTTCACGTGAGTATGTGAATGCGCCCAAACGCTCAAACTTTGCTTCCTTGACAAATTCAACAAGCTCGGCAAATTCTTCCTCTGTTTCGCCGGGAAATCCTACGATGACCGTGGTTCTTATAACAATATCGGGTACGGCATCACGCAAACGCTTGATCGTATCTTTAATAACTGCGCTTCCGCCGTGGCGGTTCATACGTGAAAGTACGTTATCGTTTATGTGCTGTATCGGCAGGTCGATATATTTCAAAACTCTTTCGTTGTCACGGATCTCTTCAACAAGCTCATCAGTTATTTTGTCGGGGTAACAGTACAGAAGTCTGATGTGCGGTATAGAGGTGTTTTCGCATATTGCACGAATAAGCTTTACAAGTGAGTATTCACCGTAAATGTCAATTCCGTAACGTGAAGTGTCCTGTGCTATAAGCGAAAGCTCACATGTTCCGTCACGGTCAAAAAGCTTTGCTTCTTCAACTATATCTTCAATAGTTCTTGAACGGAATTTTCCTCTTATTGAGGGAATTGCACAGTATGTACATTTGTTGTCACATCCCTCCGCTATCTTTATATAAGCGGAATGTGTAGGCGTTGTCACCATTCTGCCGCCACCGAGAGGTGAGGTGTTTTTGTCACCTATAGCAGTGCATCTTTCGCCTTTTACTGCACGCTCTACAACGTCGCATATTTCGTGTATGCTTCCGACACCGACAACAGCATCGACCTCGGGCATCTGCTCAAGTATCTGCTCACGGTATCTTTCGGCAAGACAGCCTGTAACGATTATTTTTTTCAGTTTTCTATGTTCTTTCAGCCATGCGATATCGAGGATATTGTCAATGGCTTCCTTTTTTGCGCTTTCAATAAATGCGCATGTATTGATAATAATGACATCGGCATCAATTTCCTCTGTCGTTATCTCATACCCTTTTTCATCAAGCAGATGAAGCATAACCTCGGTGTCTACCTGGTTTTTACTGCATCCGAGCGAAACAAAACCAATTTTAAGCATCAGTACATCCTTTAAATATATTATCAAATTATCATAATAACATAGATATATTAAGAAATCTACTTATAATTTAGAAACAAATAAAGAAAATTGCCCGTACTTACGCACGGGCAATATGTATTTTACTGTTCGGGAACTGCAGGGGTGCTCGGCTTAGGAGCATTTATTTTGTCGCTCAAAAGCACCTTTGTAATAGGGCTGTCTTTTCCGAGAATAATAGTTTTGTTTTCGCCGTCCATAGCCGCTTCAAGAGCCTCAATGGACAAAACAAATTCATAGAATGACTGCTTTTCGGGTGTGTTGAATGCCTCGGTGAGGATGCGCATATATTCGCCCTCGCCCTCGGCAATTATTTTTTCTGCTTCCGCACGTGCATTTGAAAGGGAAACACCCACCTGTCTGTCAACGTCTGTACGGAGCTGTGTTGCCTGTTTTTTACCCTCTGCACGGTACTGCTCGGCATCTCTTGTACGCTCGGATATCATTCGGGTATATACGGCTTCTTCGTTTTCAGTAGGAAGGTCAAGACGCTTCATTTTAACGTCAACAACGCTTATACCGTAATCCTTTGACTTTTCCATAACCTCATGCTTTATTTCTTCGTAAATCACGTTACGCTCTTCAGCGGGAAGGTCGTTTATAATGTCATCCTGATTAAGCACGCCCATCTTCGTTTTAAATGCGTTATATGTTGTATCATAAAGTCTGTTTTCTGCCGCTGTTGTTGTGCTGACAGTCTGATAAAAGAGAAGCGGATCGTCTATCTGCCATGTGATGTAGCTGTCAACGGTCATGCTTTTTTTGTCAAGCGTAAGCACCTCGGACGGAGGAATATCGTAGAAAAGCATTGTTTTCGGGAATGTTTTTACCGTATCGATAAATGGAACTTTAAAGTAAAGTCCGGGTTCTGAGTTTGTATCGATTATTTTTGAAAAACGTACCGTACAGCCGTATTCATTTTCCTTTACGACATAGAATGACTGTGAGGCAACGGAAATAAGTACAATGAGAAGGAAAACGGGAATTACTATTTTAAGTGCTTTTTTCATTGTTATTCAGCCTCCTTTTCGTTATTTGCCATGAATGATTCAAGAGGTAACAGCTTCTGCGTGTTGCCGTCCCCTGCATCTATGTAAAGCTTTACATCCGGGAGTATCTTGCTTACCGCTTCGTAATACATTCTTGTGACTGTTGCTTCGGGACTGAGCGCATACTGCTCATACATAGCGCCGAACATTGCCACCTTCATATTGGCTTCGTTTATTCTTTCCTGCTTTTTAACTTCAGCTTCATTGAGTATCTTGTCTACTTCAGCTTCCATTTTCGGTATTTCAGCATTTTTATATGCTTCCGCAAGATTTATTTCAGCTTCCATGCCCTGATATGCGTTTACGACCTCTTTATATGCTTCGTTTACCGCATCTGTGGGAAGCTCCGCATCCTGAATACGCACGTCTGTGACAATAAGACCGATGTCGTATCCTTCGAGCTCTGCTATGGTCAGGCTTTTTATTTCCTGCTGAAGTGCAGCCTTGCTCGATGTAAGTACATCGTCAGCCTTGGCAGAACCGATTACGTTTCTTATCTGACTCTGCACAAGGTTACGCAGTATCATCTCGGGATCTTTGGAGTTGAAAAGGAACTTAACAGGGTCTGAAACCTTGTATTCAACAAAAAAGTCAACATTAACGATGTTCATATCTCCCGTTATCATCTTGCTTTCTTTTTCAACTGTTTCAAATACGGTCGAATCCTCGGAGTCGCTTCTGTATCCTATCTCAAGCTTTCTTGAAATATTTACGTCAACGATGTGTGCCTTTTGTATACCAAACGGTATTTTGAAATGTATTCCGGCATCGGCAACTGTTGTAACCTTTCCGAACGTTGTTATTACCGCCTGCTGTTTATCGTCAACTGTATAGTATGATGTCGATATTAGCACGGCGGCAAATATAATTATTGCCGCAGCAATAATTATAGCTTTTAATTTTCCTTTGGAAACTTTTGTTTTGTCAAAAAAATCAGGCTGTTTCATATTGGTCCCTTTCTTGATTTTAATATGTCGGTATTTTAATACGATAAAGTAAGTTAATCAAGTTAATTAATGATAATTTTTATTGACAATAAGATTAACATATGATATAATATGCAAAAATGTTTTAGGAAAAGAGCATAAATTTATGAAAAAATCACAAATAGCTGCAGCGTTTCTTGCACTTGTTATGGCTGTTTCTTCGGTTTTGCCTTCATGCACGAGTGTAGAAAATGAAACATCGGCTCAAAGTGACAGTATAACATCAAATCAAAATGAATCGACACTCGAAATCAAAGATATTGAAGTAATGACAGATCCTGTCGGACTGAATTTCAAAACCGATTTCTGCATGGCAGGAGAATATGAAAATATATCCGATAGTGTTTCGTTCGGCACGCTTGTAATACCGTCAATGGCACTTGAAGGAGCTTTGACGCTTGAAAATGAAAATGCCGTAAATATTCCGTCTGACGGTGCTGAGCTCGATTCGGGTAAAATGGTGTTTGACGGTGCATTTTCGGATATAGGAACATCAAAGGAAGATTATGCAACGATGTATACAGCGGTTGCGTATGCCTCGTATTTTCAAAACGGTGAAGCTGTGACGGAATATTCCGCACCCGTCAGCACGTCTTATTACAGTGAGTGTAAAAAGCTTGACGGAACATCGTCAGAGCTTTATCCCGAAACCGTGTCAGAGGTCATTACAACTTGCGAATCAGCCAGCATAAACTCACTTTCAGGGGCTTTTTCAGCAAACGTTTCCGGATTTGACGGCATGGTGAACGGTTATAGCAACAATTACATTTTCAAAGACACAGCGGTCGTTAAAACCGTTAATGCGGCAAAGCAGGAATTCAATAAGTTCACCGTTGTCTATTCAGCATCTGCTGACATGAAAGCGAAAATAACGTACAGAGACGGCAATTCAAAAATGACGGAAGAATTTTATCTTCCCGCGGGCAAGGATATAAAGTATACAGCTTTTATAGAAGATGCAGTCTACGGTGCTGTCGGTGACACGATCATCAGCTATGAATTTTCCAATACAACCGAAAAAAGCGAACAACTGCATTTGACGTCACTTTCCGCAAAATATGAAGAAATACCGGACGGACAGCTGTATATGCAGAATGATTCTGTCAAATTCGGTGTTGATCTTACATCAGGCGGTGCCGTGAATTATTATGCCGATCTTACAGCGGGAACGGGTGATGTTGTAAATCTTGTTTACAACAATTACTACGGTTCTGATGAATATCCCCACGGCGGTGATAAATATAACCTCGATCAGACATACGGAAAGCTGATAGACTATTCGGTAACATCAAAAACGATCACTGTAAAGGTACAGCCTTACGATGCCTCAACGGATAAACTCGCTGACAGTTATATAGAAACGCTTTACACGCTTTATGATGACTGTGTTCAGGTACAGGTCAGTGTCAGTGATTTTTATGAGTTTGGTCACGAAAACAGGGAAAAGCAATACTTGCCGATGGTGCTCCCTTTATCAGCCTTCGGAACATTTTATGCGTACACGGGAAATACACCGTGGGAGGGAAAGGCTCATTCAAAGATAACGGCGAGTGTGCAGTTTGAAAAAAATGCTGAGCGTTGGCTTGCAATCGGTAATACATCCGCCACTGCATGTTTCGGTATTTATGCCCCGAGTGCAGACGGAATTGAAATTTCAGGCGGAAATGCAGCTCTTTATAAAAATGAATATCTTCCGAGCGTGGGAACATATACATCTCACTATATTATCACCGTGGGAAATATGTCAAAAATACGTTCAGTATTCCTTGAAAACAAGGATTTTGCACCCGATGACGGTGTAAATGTCAATAAGCCTGCAGGCGAATATGACTCGTATTCAGTGATCGGAAACTATATTGTCACAAAAGAAGGATCTAAAGCTCCGAATAATAACAATAATACATTCGGCCCGCTTGTAGGCGTAAGCGATACAGGGCTTGTTATTGACGGTATGAATAAAGAAGTCGGTGTTATTGAAGAAGGAAAATATGTAGGACTTTTCTACTTCCTTTGGCTTGGTGAGCATGGCGATTACGGTGTTTTGGACAATATGAAGATACTTGCACAGTACAGTGATGCGGCAAGTAATACATCAAGGTGGGGACCTGTCGGCTCCATGCACTTCTACACGGAGCCGTTGTACGGATATTACAAAAGCAACGATAAATGGGTAATGCGTAAGCATGTCGAACAGCTTACAAACGCCTGTGTCGATTTCCTTTATATTGACTGTACAAACGGATATCCGTATCTTGAAAATGCAAAGGCGCTTATGAGTATTTTGCATGAATACAATACAATGGGTTGGGATGCTCCGAAGATAGTTTTCTATACGCATACGGATTCACCCGGTACTATAGCACAAATATATAACAGCATTTACGCAACAAAATATTATCCAGATACGTGGTTTTATCTTGAGGGAAGACCTGTTATTGTAGGATTTGAAAACGAACTCAGTACACAATACCGTAACTTCTTTACCGTAAGGGAAGCTCAGTGGCCCAACGAAAGCTCGCAAAGGGTGAACGGCTGGCCGTGGATAAGCTTCTTTAAATGGGATGAGGTATATTATAATGACAGCGGTGAGCGTGAGGCAATAAGCGTATCTGTCGCACAGCACTGCTCAACTGTCACATTCAGTATAGCATCGCTTTACGGTCCCACACGTGACAGAGGAAGAAGCTATAGAAACGGTAATTACAATGACAGCTATAACGGCGACGATTCATATCTGTACGGCTATAATTTTCAGGAAACGTGGGACAGAGCTATAAAGGAAGATGTTCCGGTTGTTCTTGTCACAGGCTGGAATGAATGGGTTGCACAAAGGCAGAAATCTTCCGGCGGATATACGATAATGTTTATAGACTGCTTTGATGTCGAGTTCAGCCGCGACTGTGAAATGGCAAAGGGCTATTATTTCGATAACTACTATATGCAGTTAATGTACAATATCAACAGGTATAAGGGCACAGCACCTGCGCTTATACAGCCTCAAAGACATGACGGCTGTATAAAAACGCTTGATGATTGGACGGATGTTCAGGTTGACTATCTTGATGCAAAAGGTGATGCCATTGAGAGAAATACACACGGCTTCGGTTATACAAGCTATTTAAATCAGACGAACAGAAACGATATAACAAACGCAAAGGTATGCTTTGACAGCAAAAACTTCTACTTCTATGTGAAGTGCGATAAGAATATTTCAAGTGAAAAAACAGGAACAAATTTGAACCTGTATCTTAATACCGACATGAGTGCATCTACGGGCTGGTACGGCTACGATTACATTATCGACTGGGGAAATGTCAATAAGTATTCGGGTAACGGAAAAACATACAGCTATGCAAAGAGTGCGACGGTGCAGTATATCCTTGAAGGTAATGAGCTTATGATCACAGTACCCCGTTCCGCTTTGGGGCTTACGGCGGATAATGTCAAATTCTCATTCAAGTGGACAGACAGCACATCAAAGATAACTACTATGGAGCAGATGTATACAGACGGTGATACAGCACCTCACGGAAGACTTAACTATCTTTTCCAAAATTATTGATACAGAGAGGAAATTGATGATGAAAAATTTTATTATTTCGGATGAAAAAAGAGAATTTGCAGTTGGTGAAACACATATGTTCGGCTCACCCGATGCGCCTGAATATTTTGAATGGCCTGTTACGACATCAAAATACGGCGACGATATAGATATGACATTTCTTGCGCAGATAAACTGCAAGGACATCGACGGCGAACTGCTGCCGAAGGAGGGAATACTGTATTTCTTCTACAATGCCGCCGAACAGCCCGCAACACCGAATGTAAAGGGAGCTGCAAAGGTTTTCTGGTTCAATGAAAAGGAAGAAGAGCTTGCAACGCTCCGCCTTGTCGATGAAGACGGAAACGATACATCTCCCGATCCGCTGTCGCTTGTTCCGTCACAGGAAGATTATGATATCAGTTTAATATCAGAGTCTGACGATCTTGAGTTTGAAGATAACGGCGAGGACGAATTTTTCGATGAATTTGATGACGATGAAGATGACGGCGAAAAATTCAATGTGACTGACGATATGATAGTTTTAGCATCTTTCAGAGCGTATGAAGATGATAACATTTCATTTGCCTTTGAAAAGGGAGAAGAACTGTGCTTTTTGATAAACAAAAATGCACTTGAAGCAAAAGATTTTTCCGACATCCGTGTGCTTATTGTCTGATAAAACAATCGCCTGACAGGAAGGTTCATATCAGTCTTATACAATTATGTTCCGAAGGAGGTCTTATATGAAAATTTTTAAATCGAAATTGTGTGTGCTATGTATCATTACTATGTGTTTTTTGTGTTCCTGCGGTTTACTTTCCCCACAGTCGTATATTTGTGAAATTGACAATGTAGAGTCTGTTCAAATTATCACTTTGGATGAATATGTTTACGGTGAATACAGATATGAGTATACTGTACTTACGCAAATAAGCAACAGCGATATTGCAAATTTTATAGATAGGCTTCATGATGTGGAATGTTCCGTAAATTGGGGTGATCCTTATCAATTGAATGTCGGATATACTGTTATTCAAATTTGCTATAAAAACGGAGATTTCGATTTCATTCATGCAGATGCACAATGGTTTAACCGTTCAGGGGTAAATGAACCCGGATTTTTCTTTTTTGATGATGAGCAATTAGAAGCATTGATTTCTGATTATTTACCGTAACAGATTTCGATATCTTGCAGTGATGGCTCACCCATAACAACTGTTTTCTTATAAAATATGCGCCCCCTTGCCGCAGGCAAAGGGGGCATATTTTATGTTGAAATACATTTATGGAAAAAAAGGATATTCCTTGCAGATAAAGAATATCCTTTTTGTTTTACTTTACAATTTTATATTTCGCAGGCAATACCTGCGCCGAGTCTGTCAGATTCAAATGCGGCTTCCATAACCTGAAGTACACGGCGGACGTTTACTTCATCGACGATAAGCTTTTCCTTTCCGTCTATCGCCGCAATAACATTGCGGTAGTAGTCAGACCAATCGGGAGAAGCTTCGGGAAGCGGTATTTCTTCAAGTGTTTCAACAGGACGGGGCGCCATCGTTCTTGTCGGTCCTGCTTCCGTTTGTACAACAACGGGCTCCCAATTCATCATATGGTCCTTTGCATGGATTATCTTACCTTTACAATCCCATGTTTCAATTATAAGAGAGCCGCCGTCGCCGTAAGCGTACCAACGGGGCTGCTGAATGAGCGTGTAAGTGCTTGTTTCTATCTGTGCTGTAGTTCCGTTTGAAAAACGGAGAATGAGCTTGTAGTAGTCATCAACCTCAGGTGTTCTTACGGAGTGAAGATTGGCGTAAATAGAAACTATCTTTTCTCCGTTCATCATATCAACGATCTGGTCTATCTGGTGTACGCCCCAGTCAAACAGCATACCGCCGCCGGCAACCTTGAACTCACGCCAGCCGTGAACGACACCGTTCTGACCGTGTACACGTGATTCAATAGCATAAGGCTTGCCGATAAGACCTGTGTCTATTGCTTTTTTTACTATTCTGTAATCCTTGTCCCAGCGTCTGTTCTGATGAACGGTAAAGATCTTTCCGTTTTTCTTTGATGCTTCCACCATGCTGTCAAATTCTTTTACGGTTATTGCAACGGGTTTTTCGCAAACTGCGTGATATCCGTGCTCAAGTGCTGAAATTACGTACTGAGGATGGAAGTTGTTGGGAGTTGCAACAAGAACAATATCGAAAAGCTTTGATGCAAAAAAGTCGTCTGCGTTGTCAAATACTTTAAGTCCCGATTTTTCTGCCAGGGCACGTCTTTCGGGATCTATGTCAAATGCCGCTGTGACTGTCAATATATCAGAAAGAGATTCTTTTATGCGGCGGTCGTGGTATGTTGCCATTCCGCCGTAACCGATTATACCAAGCTTATGTGCCATAAAAATATTCCTTTCGGACTGAATGATTAAATTTATATAGTTATTATAACACCTTTTTATTATGTGTCAAGCCTTTTTGAAAAATTTAGGGCTGATTATCTGTCAGAAAAAAGGGTTACTGCTATATTTTTATCACCAAAAACCTGCGAATGCCAGAAAAACGCACAGTTTACAAATAATTCACAGAAAAAATCTAAAAACTTCTTGAATAAAATTCCTTATAATGGTACATTCTATTTAAAGTTTAGCACTCAATGCTTCGAAGTGCTAAAAACTAAAAAGGAGGCGGTCATATGGGTATCGGAGATGAACTTTCCGAAAGAAAAAAAGCAATTCTCCGTGCGCTCATTGATGCGCACATCGAAAACGGTGAGCCTGTAGGCTCTAAATATCTTACGTCGATGTGTGATATAGGCTGTTCCTCTGCAACTATCAGAAATGAAATGAGTGAGCTGGAGAATATGGGCTACCTCGAACAGCCCCATACCTCTGCAGGCCGTGTGCCGTCAAAGGCAGGATACAGATTTTATGTTGACTCGCTTATGCAGGCATATTCACTCACCGCAAGAGAGCTTGAAGAGCTGAACAATATGCAGCGCGCCCGTATATCACAGCTTGATAAAATGCTTAAAGCGGCAGGTAAACTCATCACTTCGATGACGAATTATCCTACGGTGTCCGTAAAACCTAAGGTGACGAACCTTATAGTGAGTTGTTTTAAAACGACTTATGTGGACAGCCGCAATTTTATCCTCAGCATGATAATGAGTGATAGGACGGTAAAATCAAGGTATATTCAGTCTAAGATCGAGGTTGATGAGGAAATTCTCAATCGACTGTGCGGAGTGCTTAACAACAATATAACACACAGGATATCATCGGAAATTTCTTTACCGCTTATCATGAAAATGGAAGCGGATATGGGGATGTATGACATGCTGATATCTCCTGTAATAAAATGTGTGTACGATGCGATGAACAGCGATGACGAGGGTGAGCTTAAGTTTGAGGGCGTTGAAAAGCTCCTTGAACATCCCGAATTTTCCGATGTTGAAAATCTCAGACAGCTTCTTTCCCTTATGGATAAGAAGGAAGAAATAATGGATCTTGTTGAAAAGGATTCAGGCAACGATGTAAGCATTTACATCGGCGGAGAGGGAAGCACGGTAGCGGAAAACTCATCAATGATACTCAAAACATTTAAGGTCAACGGTAAGGTCGTCGGTGCTATAGGTGTTATAGGACCGCAGAGGATGGAATATCCGAAGGTCGTTGCTATGGTTGAGTATCTTGCAAAATGTATTTCAAGCACAATACAAAATCCGGAAGTCAAAGAACTTAAACCGCCGGATGATTAAAATAAAATCCCGAAAGGAAATATGAGGTATGCCTGAAAACGAAGAGTTGATGGATAACGAGCAACTTGAGCAGGAAACTGCTGATAATGCCGAAAAGCCGAAAAAGGACAAAAAGAAAGAGAAGAAAGAAATTGAAGCATTGAAGATCGAAAACCGCACACTTTCAGAGTCGCTTGAAAAAGTCCAGAAGGAAAAAGCGGAAGCAGCAGATAAATATGTCCGTCTGTTTGCTGAATTCGATAATTTCAAAAAGCGCACCGCAAAGGAAAGCGAAACTATCTATTCAAGCGCATATATGGACGCTGTTGAAGAGATGCTCCCGATATTTGATAATATTGAGCGTGCGGCGGAATTTGCCGCTGATGAGGAATCGAAAAACGGTCTTAAAATGATAATAAACGGTTTCCACGATACGCTTGGCAAGATGGGTGTTGAAGCATACGGCGCTGTCGGCGACGAATTCAATGCGGAGATACACAGTGCGGTAATGCACGAGGAAAATGATGAATTCGGTGAAAATACAATTTCACTTGTTCTTCAGAAAGGGTATAAAAAAGGCGACCGCGTAATAAGATACGCAATGGTAAAGGTCGCAAACTAATATAGAAAGAGGTAAAGAATTATGGGAAAGATTATTGGTATAGATTTGGGTACAACAAACTCTTGTGTTGCGGTTTTCGAAGGCGGTGAGCCTGTAGTTATCCCAAATCCCGAAGGAGCAAGAACAACACCTTCCGTTGTTTCATTCTCCAAAACAGGCGAAAGACTTGTCGGTGCTGTTGCAAAAAGACAGGCGATCACAAACCCCGACAAAACAATTTTGTCCATCAAGCGAGAAATGGGCACAGGCTACAAAGTTGAAATCGACGGCAAGGCATATACACCTCAAGAGGTTTCCGCGATGATCCTTCAGAAGCTTAAGGCTGATGCTGAAGCATATCTCGGAACAAGTGTTACAGAAGCTGTTATCACAGTTCCCGCATACTTCTCCGATGCACAGCGTCAGGCAACAAAGGATGCAGGTAAAATTGCAGGTCTTGACGTAAAGAGAATTATCAACGAGCCTACAGCGGCGGCTCTTGCTTACGGTGTTGACAAGGATAACTCCGAACAGAAGATACTCATATTCGACCTTGGCGGCGGTACATTCGACGTTTCCGTGCTTGAAATAAGCGAAGGTGTCGTTGAGGTTCTTGCAACAGCAGGTAACAACCGTCTCGGCGGTGACGACTTCGATAACAGAATTATCGACTGGATGGCAGAAACATTCCAGAAAGAAAACGGAATTAATCTCAAAAATGATAAAATGGCGCTTCAGCGTCTTAAGGAAGCGGCTGAAAAGGCAAAGATCGAGCTTTCCGGTATGACAAGCACAAACATCAATCTTCCCTTTATCACAGCTGATGCAACAGGCCCCAAGCACTTTGACGCAACTCTTACAAGAGCGAAGTTCAACGAACTCACAGCAGACCTCGTTGACGCTACAATGGGCCCGACAAAGCAGGCACTCCGTGATGCGGGACTTTCCGCATCGGAGATCAATAAGGTGCTTCTCGTGGGCGGTTCAAGCCGTATTCCCGCAGTTCAGGAAGCTGTTAAGTCGATCACAGGCAAGGAACCCTTTAAGGGCATCAACCCCGATGAATGTGTTGCTATCGGTGCGGCAATTCAGGGCGGCGTACTCGGCGGTGACGTTAAAGACCTTCTCTTGCTCGACGTAACACCCTTGTCACTCGGTATCGAAACACTCGGCGGTGTATTCACAAAGATCATCGAAAGAAACACAACAATACCTGTTAAGAAGAGCCAGGTATTCTCCACAGCCGCTGACGGTCAGACATCTGTTCAGATCCATGTTCTTCAGGGTGAAAGAGAAATGGTAAGCGGTAACACAACTCTCGGTCAGTTCTCACTTGACGGAATCCCCGCAGCTCCCAGAGGCGTTCCGCAGATCGAGGTAACATTTGATATCGACGCTAACGGTATCGTTAATGTTACAGCGCAGGATAAGGGCACAGGTAAAGAACAGCACATCACTATCACATCCTCCACAAACATGAGCAAGGAAGATATCGACAAGGCTGTTAAGGATGCCGAAAAGTACGCTGAGGAAGACAAGAAGTTCAGAGAAGCAGTTGATACTAAGAACAATGCAGAAAACCTCATATTCCAGAGCGAAAAGGCTCTCGGTGAGCTTGGCGATAAAGTAAGCGAATCCGAAAAGGCTGAAGTTCAGGCTGAGATCGATAAGCTCAAGGAAACTGTAAAGAGCGGTGACACAGACGCTATAAAGGCAGGCACAGAGGAGCTTCAGAAGAAGTTCTACGCTTTGTCCGAAAAGCTCTACGCACAGTCAGGTGCCGCACAGGGTAACCCCGGTGATGCGGGCTTCAATCCCGGTCAGAATGCAGACGGCACTTATGATGCCGATTTCACGGATAAAACGGGCGAATAATTAATATTGCCGATGGGCGGCGGGTTGTAAAACCTGCCGCCTAAAGTCGGATTATGGAGTATTTTATGGCAGAGAATAAAAGAGACTATTATGAGGTCTTAGGTATAAATAAGGGCGCAAGCGACAGCGATATAAAAAAGGCTTACCGTTCACTTGCGAAAAAATATCACCCGGATGTAAATCCGGGTGACAAGGATGCCGAGGTAAAGTTCAAGGAAGTAAACGAAGCGTACGAGGTATTGTCTGATGCCGACAAAAAGGCAAGATATGACCAGTACGGCCATGCAGGTGTTGATCCAAATGCAGGCTTTGGCGGCGGCGGATTCGGCGGTTTTGGCGGGTTTGACGGAATGGATATCGATCTTGGCGATATATTCGGTTCATTTTTCGGTGGAGGCGGCGGAAGAAGCCAGGGACGTCGAGGTTCACCCGGACGTGATATATTCCAGAGAGTCACACTTACATTTGAGGAAGCGGCTTTTGGCTGTAAAAAGGAAATTAAATACGCACGTGTTGAAAAATGCGATACGTGCAAGGGCGTCGGTGCAAAAAATGCAAGTGACGTAAAAACGTGTGACAAGTGCGGCGGCACAGGTCAGATAAAGGTTACACAGCGCACGATGCTCGGCATGATGCAGACGACACAGCAGTGCGATAAGTGCCGAGGTAAGGGAAAGACGGTTACAAATCCCTGTTCAGACTGTAAGGGTACGGGATATGTAAGAATAAATAAAAAAATAGAAGTCAATATTCCTGCAGGTATCGACAATGGGCAGAGACTTTCGGTAAGAGGACAGGGCGATGAAAGCACATCGGGAATGAGTGCAGGCGACCTTGTTATAGAGATCTCTGTAAGAAATCACAGCGTGTTTGAGCGTGACGGAAGCGATATTTACTGTGAAGTTCCGGTGACATTTGCTGAAGCCACACTTGGTGCAGAGCTTGAAATTCCCACACTTGAAGGCAACGTAAAGTACAAGATACCCGAAGGCACGCAAACAGGTACTACATTCACCGTCAAGGAAAAGGGTATTACTAATCTCAATACAAAGCGTAAAGGAAATCTGTTCTTTACGGTTATAATCGAAACACCTAAAAACCTCAGTGAAAAGCAAAAACAGATACTCAGAGAATTTGCGGAATCCTGCGGAGAAAGCAATTTCAAAAATAAACAGTCGTTTTTTGAAAAAATAAAGAAAAACAGAAAGTAAATTTATGGATTACAAACAGATACGTGTAGTATGCTCAACTGAAAAACTCGAAGAGGTGTGCGCTGTTATGTCAATGGTCGATAACGGCTTGATGATAGAGGATTACAGCGATATAGACGAAAACCTCAAAACGATGTACGGTGATCTTATAGACGAGCAAATATTGAATGCCGACAAAACAAAGGCGGCAGTAAGCATTTTTATCCCCGATGAAAGAAACCCCGCTGAAGCGATCTCACATCTGAAAACACGTTTTACAGAGCTTAAAATTGATACTGAAATATCTGTTATCGGTGTTAAGGAAGAGGACTGGGCAGGAGCTTGGAAAAAGTACTATAAGCCGCTTAGAATAGGTGAAAGACTTGTCGTTGTTCCGGCATGGGAAAAATATGATGCAAAAGAGGGCGACCTTATACTTAAAATGGACCCCGGTATGGCATTTGGCACAGGTACGCACGAAACAACAAGGCTTGTTGCGATGCTTATCGAAAAATATGTAAAAGAAAATGACGTATGTCTTGACCTCGGTACGGGAAGCGGTATTCTCGCTATTGCCGCATCAAAGCTCGGCGCAAAGAGCGTAAATGCTTATGATATTGACCCTGTTGCAGTTCGTGTCGCAAACGAAAATGTAAACGATAACGGAATTACAAACATTACTTGCGGAAGAAGCGACCTGTTTGCGGGAGTCGAGGAAAAAACATATGATCTCATCTGTGCAAATATCGTTGCGGATATCATTATAAGAATGCTTCCCGATGTTGAAAAATTCTTAAAGCCCGGCGGTATTCTTATAACAAGCGGTATAATTGAGGAAAGAGCAGAGGAAGTATTGAAGGCTGCTGAAAATACTCCGCTTGAGTATGTAGAAATGAAAGAAGAAAAATCTTGGTGTGCCATTGTATTTAAAATGAAAGGCTGAATATGAAAAGGTTTACACTTATACTTATTACACTTTCTTTGCTTCTTGCATCATGTACGGGAAATATTTCCGATACTTCGGAAAATACAGATGTAAATGATACAATAGCATCGACTGATAAAACTGAAAGCACTGTGACGGATCATGTGAGTGATAATGCCCAAACAGAAAAAAACGAAACAGCATCACCTGAAACCGAGGAAGATATAACAATTGAGATACCGGAATTTAAATCAGATCTTTCAGAATACGAAAAGTATATGCAGCCCGAGGATCGCGACGGCTATCTCATCCTCGTGAATAAAGACAATCCGTTGCCCGATGATTATGTGCCCGAAGGCATGGTGGATGTGGTCGATACACGTGATGACGGCAGAGATATGCAGAAAATGTGTTTGTATGCTTCAAAAGCTCTCGAAGCAATGCTGATAGAGGCAAGGGCAAACGGATGTAAAAAGCTGTCAGTAACAAGTGCATACAGAAGCTATGATTATCAGTACAGGCTTTATAATCAGTACATAGACAAGGAAATGTCCCGCCACCCGTCATGGAGCCGTGAACAGGCAATAGCGGAGGTAAATACGTATTCTGCTATTGCAGGAACAAGTGAGCATCAGACAGGACTTGCCTGCGATATGCATAATCTGTCAAGCGCAAAGGTTGAATTTGCAGATACGCCGGAATCGGAATGGCTGGAAGACAATTGCTATAAATTCGGTTTTATCCTCAGATATGAAGAGGATAAAATGGATATTACAGGCGGTATAATTTATGAGCCGTGGCATTTCCGCTATGTCGGACGGTACCATGCAACCAGAATGCATGAGCTTGATATGTGTCTTGAAGAATATCTTGAGTATTTGAATAACAATTAAAAAACGGCATACAATAACACAAAAGGAAGGTGTTATGTATGCCAAAGAATGAAAAAAGTGCAAATGAAATTGCACTTCAAAATGTTTATCAAAGTGCGAAAATGGGCACAGATGCAATTGCAAAGCTGATGCCTAAGGTTAGTAATGAGCAGTTCAAAAGTGCTATGTCTTCACAGCTCAACGGATATCAGGGCTTTATAAGACAAGCATCCGAAATGCTTACTTCTATGAATAAAGCTCCCGAGGATGCAGGACTTTTGCAGAAGATCCCCTCCGATATCGGTATCATTATGGGAACTGCAATGGATAAGAGCGATTCGAAGATCGCTGAAATGATGATAAACGGTTCTGTTATGGGACTTTCTGAAATAAAAAAAACGATGTCGCACGGCGGAATTGCATCCGATACTCAAAAGCTTATGAGTGATGTCGTAGCATTTGAAGAAAATAATATAAATAATCTCAAATCATTCTTATAAAAATACGGTCTGCCCAATTTACTTTGTGCAGACCTTTTTTATTTATATCTTGATATATTCACAAAATTATGGTATAATCAAATCACTTTGAAAGGAAGGAAAAAACATGAAAAAATCATTATACATAATAATTACAGCACTTCTTATATTATCTGCATTTTCAGCTTGTTCACCGTCAGACGTTGGCGAAACAAATGACAGCACGAATACAATTGTCACTTCCGCAGGTGACGGCACATCAAATGCGGCGCCGGGTATAGACTCATCAGCGAATACAGAGCAGGAAAGTAAAATTACATTTACAGGTGATTTAACGATAAACAAGGAAGGCGAAGGCGCTGAAGTGTGCGGCGCGTTTGAATCTATAGTATCAATTCTTAATAAGGGAGCTTGGGAAAAAGGCACACCGAGCGGTAAATTCAAATATACGTTTGGAATTAACGATAAAACCTTAAAATATGATGACAAAAACGGTGTAATATATAACGAGAGTGATACGTGTTTTGTTAATCTGTCCGAAGAGGATAAAAATTATCTTAGTGAAACTTTGGGCATGATATTCGAGCGTATATACGAGGATTGGTAAAAATGATATCATATCACCTGTGGTGATATGATATCATTTTAGATAATAGATAATAGATAAGAGATAATGGATAATAGAGAATAGTTGAGGCGGCGGAGCCGCAGAATTTTCTATCTATTCATTCTTAAATATAAGTATTACATAACAGTTTACAAGAATTGCGGTTGGATAAGACAAAAGTCTGGTTTTGTTTTACATTAAATGAAAAGAAAACTCACTTTCGAAAAGGTGAAAAAATTAGTCATTGTTAGTTTTTGCTGTATTGAGTGTTGCAATGAGAATTTTTTTGATTTCGAGGCAATCTTTAAGCAATGAATCACCCTCTGCATTTGTTATATATTCAGATAACAAAAGAAGACGTAACCAATATTCCGTTTCAGCTGTTTCTTTTAGAGCAATGTGCAGTTTAGCAATAAAATCAGCCTTACTTTGTCCATAAATTGCCTCATTAGAATTTGCGCCGATGGAAGTAGCTGAACGAATAATCTGTTTTGAAATAATGTTCTCGTGTTTTTCTTTGATAAGGTGGTTGTTGAGTTTGATTATTCGTGCAGCAAACAGCAAAGTTTTGTTTAATAAGATGCTATTTTGTGCCATTATGGAATCTCCTTTTTAGATAATAGATAAGAGATAATGGATAATAGAGAATAGTTGAGGCGGCGGAGCCGCCAGTATCTTTTATCTATTCAATATTATCTATTATCTCTTATCTTAGCAAGACTTGTTCTTGCCGCTTCTGGCACCCGCAACGGGAATCGAACCCATAACTAACCCTTAGGAGGGGTTTATTATATCCATTTAACTATGCAGGCACAGTATTCAATTTTTGGTAAGTTACTACAAACTTACTTATACATTATACCACATTTTGCTGAAAATTTCAATAGCTTTTAAAAAATATTTACCGCTATTTTAAAGGGGGAGGACATTGAAATACCGAATAGACAAAAGCGACACGATACCTGCGTATTTACAGCTTTATTCGCAGATAAAAAAGGACATTGTATGCGGTATTTATTCCTTTGGAATGAAGCTTCCGTCAAAACGTCTTTTAGCAGAAGAGTCTGGTGTCAGCGTTATAACAGTAGAACACTGCTACGAAATACTTTGCGAGGAAGGATATATTGAACCGAGGCAGAGAAGCGGTTATTTTGTCGTATACAAAAAGGATGATTTTTTGTCATCAAGCGACGCGCCGGATGTAATAAGCATAAAAAACAAAAATATCCACACCACAGGCGAGGTAATTCCGTTTTCTGTCCTTTCAAAAACAATACGCAAGGTGCTTTTGGACTACGGTGACAGTATTCTTGTAAAATCTCCAAACCATGGATGTTATGAGCTTCGTGCGGCAATATCATCATATCTTGCCCGTTCAAACGGAATGACGGTGTTGCCTGAACAGATAATAATTGGTTCGGGTGCTGAATATCTTTACAGTCTTATTGCACAGCTTTTCGGAAGCGGTTCTGTTTTCGGTATAGAATTTCCGTCATATGACAAGATCAAAAAGGTTTATTCTGCGGGAGGAATAGTTACTGAACTACTTAAACTCGGCAGTAACGGTATTAAGAGCGAGGAGCTTCAAAAAACAAAAGCAAAGGTTCTGCACATAACTCCGTTTAATAGCTTCCCAAGCGGAATTTCTGCCGATATTTCAAAACGGAACGAGTATATAAAATGGGCTGAAGAAAGAGGCGGATACATAATTGAAGATGATTATTCATCGGAGCTTACCGTTTCAATGAAGAACGAGGATACTGTTTTTTCTCTTTCTCAAAACAGCTCTGTTATTTACATGAATACATTTTCGCAGACGATAGCACCGTCGGTGCGTGTCGGGTATATGGTGCTTCCCAAAACACTCATAGAAGAATTTCAGAACAAGCTCGGCTTTTATTCCTGCACCGTTCCCGTGTTTGAACAGTATGTTATTGCAGAACTGATAAACAGCGGTGACTTTGAAAGAAATATAAACCGAATGAGACGGCAAAGACGCAAAAAAAATAACACAGAAACAAAATAAAAATACAACCGAAGCAGTAATTTCGCTTCGGTTGTTGTCATTTTGGGCTGTCAATAATAAGTGAATCTGAAAAATTCAAAAGCTTCGCAACGTATTCTTTTCCCAATTTTTTCTCAATTATATCATAGGCTTTTTTAATGTAAGGAGGACGGCGGCTTATGCCGTGACAGTCAGAACCGATAATATGTATCATGCCGTGTTTAAGCATTGACAGTGCACGATGGCGTGTGAATAGGGAAGTGAAGAAAGTAGCATTTGCCTGAAGCAATATCCCGCTATCCGTAAGCCTTTTCATTTGCTTTGCGCTTTGCTTGGAGATATATCTTTCAATATGCGCAAGAATAATAGT
>JBGVLZ010000045.1:0-3198 GCA_045124505.1 Eubacteriales bacterium | reverse complement strand
TCGATCTTGCATTCATCGCCTATATGTTTTCCGTCCGGAGATTCGATAACTTTGCAGACGATCTCGACCATGCGATCATCAGCGGAAAACCCGTCCCGCACGTATTCCATGATGTAATCGCCTTCCGGCAAAGGTTCCTGAAGCTCGCTGCTAATATCAAAACTTGTGTTAATTTTCATACTGGTTTCACTCCATGATTGTCCCATTCATAAATAAAAGGATCTTCTTTGCGTTCCGTGTTTACATTTGCCGAAAACAGCGTTATTAGCATCATATCCCTTGCCTTGCGAAAATCCCGCAGTTCTTTGAGATAAGCAAGCAAACGCTCCTGATCTGTCCGGTATTCACCGCAGCCTTTAAAGTCTTTCAGCACTTCTTCAAGATGCTGTATATCTGATTCTAATTCGTTCATAAAATCTCCTGTTAATGCTCTTTCAGACAATGATCCAACACAGCAAGACAGCCTAAAAGATAGTCCTGATTGAATTGCTTGTTATACATTTGCTCCAAGCACCAGTTACGTCTCTGCCGCAGCATCGGCAAAAGTCTCACAACCCCAACCCGCAGCATGTTTGTTTCAATGCTGTCAAACGTTTCCTGCACTCCGGCTGTAAAATGCGGACTCGGCGTGTCTTTAAACCGCATCATAAATCTTTCTGTAATACTTTCATTCATAACAGTATCCCGCTCTTTTTCGCTATTTCTTTTTTGCGATTCCAACGGTAATCGCTTTCGTTGATCCTGTCGGCAAGACCTCTGACCAGCCCGCTGCTAAAATCGTCTCCGGAAGCCCGTTCATCGATCTGAGCCGCCAGACAGCAGCACCGGATATTAAAATCATTCGTGCCGGAATTGTCGATTATATGCCGTTCAAAGTAATTAAAAATATGAGGCCATCTTTTCCGGTTGTCCCGCCACAATTCCGTATCTTCGGCAGACGGTTTCGTTTCTCCCGCCCGCAGGAAAAAGTCGTATGCTTCAATGTAAGGCTTCGGATCAAGCCGGTCAAACTCATTTACCTGTCCCCGCTTTTCCATGCGTTCCCGGTATTTTTCAAAATAAGATTCGGTCGGGCGGATGTAAACCGGAATGACATTCGGCAGGGTAAACTGTTCAATAACATCAAACCAATCATCATACCAGCACTGAAATTCATTGTCCGTCATATCGCAGCACTGATAAACGATGGTGGAAAGCACATAACGATCCATAAGGATTATCAGATCCGGAACCTTCGCAAGTTTTTTCAGCAAAGCCATGCTTTTCGACCGGGCTAAAAGAACCATCATCAGTCTTGCCGTGTTATCGCATTTTGACTTGATCATAAGCTCTTTCATTTTCGGCATCATAACCCAGTCGTTCATCACAACAACGTTGCGGTCGTGAACTGACATAAGATGCTCCTGCACCCGTTTTATAGCGTGAGTTTTCCCCGCCCCGTCTATTCCTTCAAATGCGTATATCTGGCCCATTTATTCCTCCGTGAGTTAACGCAAATCACATATTGTCATTCTATCACCCGTCCGGAACAACCGTATAAAAATCTTTATAAAAATGCGAACAAGATCAAAAAAACCCGTCTCAGCGAAACGGGCAAATCCATAAGGAAGCAAACAAATACTCATTGCATCAGCATCATACCATACCGGCATGAAATGTCAAGCGATTATCAGCGAAAGCCGCAGATCGTCAAATTCGCAGGAGGAAAGAGTGAAATTTATGCCCTCGTCCGTTACACCGTCTTTTTCGATAAGGCATTCAACCTCCCATGCCTCGCAGACGGTTTCAACCATCCGCACGATTGCTTCTTCATCGTCAAACTCGTTACTGTCAACCGTGAGTTCAAGGTTATCATCTTCGTCAGTAGTCCGGACGTACCCCATGCGGCTGAAATCTGTAACAAGATTGGGAAAAATCATAATAGCACCTCTTTCATAAAAGGGCGGGCAAAAGAAAGCGCCGTAAACGCGCCGCCCCAAAGTTTTCCGGTTTTAATGCGGACATATTAAGGGGTTTGCCCGCCGCATCCGCAGTATCGGCATTATATCACAATGCCTTATTTTTTCTTATTGACGATCACTTTATACGCTATCATTCCGGCGGCAATATCCACCAAAACCTGATCAGACGTGTTTCCCATGCTCAGCGAAATCACCCTTTGTTTCAGCATCGCCGCTATTTTGTCCGGCTCCGGCTTCTGCTTTATCAGACAAACCGCATTGTCCTTTATTGCATTGACGTATTCCGTCACATCATCTTCTTTCGCCATCAGCCAAGTCCCAAAGCGTTCATGTCAATATCAGGCTCGGCAGCAGCGGCAGGATTCTGCGGATTGTCAATATTGCCGACCATTTCAACCCCGCACAAAGCTGATAACTTGCTTACCCTGCTGTCCTGTATCTGAGCGGTGTAAACATTCGCCCGCCGCCACTCGTTTGCGCTGATCATCTGCGGCGTGAACTGCGGATTGTTCTTTGTGCTGAACCACTGATAAAGCACCCGCACCGGACGCTCCGTATCCACCCGGGGACGCTTTATGCCTTCCACAACGTAAATATACACTTTGCCGTTGCTGTTAGGAAAGTCATGATTCCAGTAATCCGTGATCTGCACAAACGCCGGATCGGGAACTTCAACGCTTGCGTCATTAGCGGATTTGACAAGTTTCCACTGTTTGCCATCGCTGTCCTTGAAATCATGCGTAATATTGAAATTCATCATTTGCCGCAAGCCGAGAACGCCAACATTCTGCATATTCATCTGAATGTCGGGATTGTTCCCGGCTAAAGCTCCTGACAAACCATTTACAATAGCATTGTAATTATTTGCCGTCATGCTTATAAAGTCTCCATGCGTTCAATAAGGCAACGGAAAGGTGGTAAATATTTTCTTCCCAGCCTTTCATATCCCCTATTTTAGCACACTTCATAAGTTCCTCGTACTCCATTCTGATAATGTCATTCGCGCCCGCCACGGTTTTCGGATAAACTTTCCACGTTTCAGGCCGATGCAGGTCAACCTCATTACAATGTTTCATGTATTCCCAGTCCGGGTTGTTTTCGTTGTCGCAGGCTTTTGCGTATCCCGCAGCGTCCTTTTTGCCCGTGTCATGAGATGCGGATTCATGAGAACCGGATTCGGATTCCGATCCCCGTCTGATAATAATTCCTCTGATCATTTTCAATTCCTGTAAACTTG
>JBGVLZ010000044.1:0-6726 GCA_045124505.1 Eubacteriales bacterium | reverse complement strand
GAATTGAAGAATCTGTCTTACATCTGTTATATTGACCATCTTATCATCCTCACAAATTCAAGTTTACCTATTAGTTGTATTATACCATAAAAACGGTGAAAAGTAAATAGGACGGCTCAATTCTTTACAAATTGAACCGCCCTTTTTGATTAAAGCAAATCGTGCTCGATAGATTCAGCCATCTTGGCTTTGTATTCTTTGAAGATGTGAACGTAGATATTAGAGGTGATTTCGGTATTGCAATGACCGAGGTGCTCGGAAATTGCCTTAACATCATAGCCGTTGTTGATAAGCAAGCTGGCGTTACTGTGTCGGAGTCCGTGAACGCTTAAAGACGGCATATCATTTTCAACAAGTATCTGTTTCAGCTTCTTGTTGGTAAAGCTCCTGCAGTAGTAGTTGCCGACCTCGGATGTAAAGACAATGTTAGGATGTACCCACGCACCGCCAACAATCGCCTTTAGCTTATCTTGCCTTTCCTTGTGGCGTAGCAACAGCTCTTTTGTGTATGTACTCATTGTTACATGGCGTTCACTCGTCTTTGTCTTTGGAGTTTGAAGCGACCACATATTGTCTGCGTAGGTAAGCGTGTACTTGATAGAGATAAGATCGTGTTCGAAGTCAATATCTTCCCAGCGTAACGCAAGGCACTCGCCTATACGCATACCTGTAAACAGCAAAAACTGAATGATTGTATTGAATGTGCTGTATTCCTGTGTAAGCTCCATCAGCTTTTGGCATTGTTCCTTGGTAAGATACTTGACTTTTTTTACCTCGTTAGTGCCCTTTTTATAGTGAGCACCTTGACAGGGGTTTTTCTTGATATATCCCTGCTCAACGCCAAACTGGAACACGCTTGACATTACGATCTTAAACTTGCGTGTTGTTTCGGGGGCTACTCCAAGTCCTGTGAAGAAGTTAGACAAAGATTGCGTGGTAATGTCCTTAATCTTCTTGTTACCATAAACAGGAAGCATATACATTTCCAAATTACGCTGGTAGTTGTTCCTCGTTACAGGCTTCAACTCGTTTTGAGCATACACACGAAGGTAAATATCTACAAGCTCCTTAAAACGCATATTTTCGTCAAGCCCCTGTGAGAATTTGCACTTGCGAGAAAAGTCGGTGTATGCCTCAATAACCATCTTTTCAGCCTTTGTCGGTGCTGTGCCGTCGGGAATCTTGAATGTCATTGTGTGACGAATTGGCTTTCCGTATCCGTCAAAGCCGTCCGAAACTGTAAAGCGGTAGGTATTCTCTCCACGTTTGGTTACACCTTTGATTTTGATAATGTTTTCATTATTGTTACTCATAATTACAAGTCCTTTCTTTCAATTAGCACGCCGGCTGAAGATTAGCCAACATATTGCAAAGTATATCAAAGTTAATAAGTGCTTTCGTGCCAGAGTAAATGGCAGGTAGCTGTCCAGCCTTCAGCATTCTGCGAAGTGCGGACTCGTTAATCAAGCCAGTTGCGGCAATCTGTCTTACAGACATCATTCTCGGTATGTTATTGTTTCTATTTTCCATAAGTAATATCCTTTCTATTATCGGTTGTCAAGCAGAAAGCCATAGCTTGTATAAAGGCAACTGCTCTCAAGTCTAATATCACGCCCATACGCTTCATAGTCGAAGTAGGGCTGAATGTTTTCGGGTATATCAATACTGCAGTATTCCTCTGCGTAGTAATAACCCAGCTCCTCATCATCGGTAACATCGGTGAGCAAATCAAACTCGTCAAGCTTGTCCAAAAGCTCTAACACATCTGACACACTTCTACAAGCCTCATATTCAAGCACCGCCCCCAGCTTGTCAGCCTCATTGTCTGACAGCTCCTCAAGGCGTTGTGCCAGCTCATTTAAGGCTTGTACGCTTGAATACTCCGAAATCACATCACCTATGCCGATAATTTCATTTTCGCAATCCGTATCCGTAATAAAATATTCTTCGTAATACTCATTATCGATACCGATCTCCTCCAGCACCTCGTCAAGCTTATCCTCACTCACGGGGAGCTTTACCCATTTTCCAACGAGATAACCCTCGTTGTAACGACCTAAATTTGTTATAAAAATTTTCATAATTCTTTTTACCTTTCAAATTTCTTAAAAAATTTCTTAAAATCTTTGAGATTTTTGAATTCTTGCAATAGAATAGACTCAATCTCTTTTTTTGGTGTTTTTCCATTATCTTATTTCTTAACAATCATTGTTCTGCTCCTTTCTGCTAATGTGCCTTAAGCTACAGTCATTATGATTTTATAAATTTGAGATTTGTGTTATAACGATCAGCCGCATATCAAAATTCTTAAGATAAGAGAGATTGGCGTTGCGGTCGAAAAGGTCGTAGGCTTAGAATAGTGCAGAACTTTTTCAATGATAAGATTTTTGGAAAAGTTTTTTCAAAAATGGCAAAAAAAGAAGCAACCCCGCCTCCATCACGGAGGCAGGGTTACCCTAAAAGAAAGGAAATAAAGGAATAAAAATTTGAAAGACTTACATAATTCTATACCTTACGAAAGTATTACTATGGCTTATATACTATATAACCTATTCGATGGAATTATAACAAAAATCAATACAATGTTCAAAAAATTTCATTCCTATATATTCCTTTCATTTCAACGCACATACTTCAGCTTTTGCCAAGTTCTCTCTTTGTTATAGTCATATCCAATGTCAAACATAGCAATTCCTGTTAAGTCGCAATATACAGGGTTGATCTTATCTACATCGAGCTTACGCAAGAGCAGATATGTCAAATAGTGCTCCGCAGACAAGTAAAACGATACAAGGCTCGGTGGATAATCGGGCTTGTAAGATGGTACAAGGAATGTGGCAACGTAGCCCTCAATAGTTTCGTTAGTGTCTTTTGACACAAAGTCTTTTTTTCTAATCTCAATTAAATTAGCTTTCATTGGTATATACCTCCAAATATATTATTCTTCATTTTTATAGGTTTTTTGATACTGGAATGTTTCAAGTGTTATTTCTTTACCTTGCGAATTATATAGCGTTCCACCGGCAAGGCGTTTTGCGATATGATAATCTCTGTACACCTCAAAGCTTATAGGTCTTTCGTAAAGGTCAAGCAACAGCCCAAGCTCCGAGGCATCCTTTTCGGCTTCATACATCTTATAAAGCTCGTCATCCTCGGCACTTATTCTGTTTGAGGAAATCAGTTTTTGAGCAAAAAACTCTCTTGCCCCTACAAAATCGTCAATATCAAAATCGTCCGTATCTTCTTCGGGTTTAAGTAGGTACGCTGGATTAGGGATGGTAGCTCTTAATACATCACTTCCATCTTCCTTATGACTGTAAATATGAAAGAACTGCTTGTCTGCACGAATGAGCGTTTTTATACGCCTATGCAACTGAACAAGAGGATCTTTGCCGTAATAGTCTTTGTCCGCAACGTGCGTTCTCTTTTTATCAAGTTTCGGGTCATCTTTGTAGAACTCGGACAAAGGACAAAAGGAAGGAATAATAATAACCTCTCCTGTAAACGCTTTGTTTCGATATCTCGATTTTACTGTATTTCCTGTATATGTATTTATCAAACGCAAGAAAGAGGAATAGGAAAACGCAGTATCTCTTAAATCGTCCAAGATTAAACAATACTGTGAGGCGTAGCCTTCCATCGCATCGTTTTCATCCGATGATATAAAGTACGACCAGCCTTTGGATTCGCACAATGCTATTCCAAGAGCCGTTTTGCCACAGCCGCCGTCCCCATCTATATATATAACCTTAAGCTTGCGGTTCTTTTTGTTCTTCTCGTAAAGAGCAATTTTTTGAGCGTTAAACGCATCATTGATCTTACGCTCATACTTGGCATACAAACGGCGGTATAGGGTGTTATTCGCAAGTGCTTCGTTAAACTGATACTGTAAAAGCTTATCATCGTTAATATCGTTAATAAGCTTATCAAGTTGGTATTCCAAAGCGTTTTTCGACTTAACGGATGGGGTGCTCTTCAAGTACAAATCAAGTGTACCACCATCAATATTGGTAACGATTTCTTCTATGGTATGTTGCGTTTTTTCGGGAGAATTTTTATGCAAGAGATATTGAAGCATATATTCCCACGTTCTGCCTCGTTCAATTTTACCTACAGGAAAAGCGTGTTTAAGCGTAGGAAACTTAAAATTGGTACTATTGGTTTTACGCATACATATGTGATAATGTGCTTGTTCAACCTCGCCTTTTTCGTTTTTATCATTCTCGTGTAATATGTATGCGTATTCAATAACATCATCTTCATACCCATTAAAAAAGTCTTTAAGATATTGTTCATCATAGGTTAGAACAGTATCGCCTATTTCATCAATCAACTCTTGCTTTTTTAATTTGTTCTCAACAGTAATACGAATAAAGACAAGATGTAAGGTCTTGGGTATGTTTTCACAAGTGTCATCCTCAAGGTCAATAGTACGCAGTTCCGATCGTTTAGCCATTTTCAATACCTCCTTTCATAGCATTACAGGGGATAGCGTAGGTGGCTGTATTACAGCCGTGATAGCAAGTCTTAATCATTTCTTTAATCTCCTTTTTGATTTATTTCTTTACTATAGGCATTTCGCTTGGCGTTCATAAATCAAATGGTTTTGAACGCATTTGCAAAAGGCCATAGATTAGAAATAGTGCAAAAAACGGAAAATGAAAAACGATATAATTTAACCACCCCACGTAGTAAATACGGACCTACTTTGTGCTCTTATGTCCCTGTTTTCTCTGTTTTTGGGACATATGGGACATATGAACACAAAGCCCAGTGAGGAATGATAACTCACTGGGCACGGACTTAGGATAATGTAGAAAAGCATTGAAATATAAGGCTTTTTGTATATATTGAAAATGCTGTGGGACATATGGAACATATGGACATACGCATTAACGCCAATAATGATGAAAAATCACTTCTATGCGGTTGTGTGAAATAAGTTGGCTGATAATGCCTATACGCTCAAGGTCATATGATCCTTTGTAATTTTGGTAGTAAGGATGAGCTAATGCTCGTTCCAGCTTGGACTCTGAAACGAACAAATCTCTATACTGGTGCAGAGGACTCCACTCGTATTCCATTTCACGATAGGCACTTTTGACGAAATCGGAGCGGTATTGGTGAACAGCACAATTACTATCAATGCCGTCCGATAGAGCACAGCCCTCGCCAAGCCGTTCTACACGCTCTGCTACGTACTTTTCAATAGTGTCCCTGTAATCAAAAAGGCAATACGCCAAATGCTCCTTGCCATTTTTTTCGGTAGTCCAGCATCCTATAATATGACCGTCACGCCATACAAGGTTGTCGGTAGTCAGCTTGCCAGCCTCAAGGGAGCTTCTTCTAAAGCCAAAGGCTTGTGCTAATATCTGTGCCTCGTTGCGTGCGTAGTGGTTGGTATGGTGCTCGGTATGTACGCCCCTGTTGTTTGTTATATCCTCGGTACGCCGTCTGTAATCTCCCCAGTCGGAGAGCTTATAGAAATCTCGATTATCGGTACAGCCAAACAAACTGCGATTGATTGCAGAGAGGTCTTTTGACAACGTGAAATTACTGCAAGACTCCGCACGATGTTCTATGTACTCACGCACGTGCGACTCGGTTATATCGTTAGTGCTTCTGACTTCAGCGTGTGCCGTTTTCATCCAATCGGCAAAGGTCGCAACCGAGCTTTTATAGGTTTTCATTGTGGCGTATGAATGAATGCCCCGAACGGCTCTACCGCTATTGTAGTTCTCAACCCCTCGTTGTTCCTTTTCCTTTTTCTGTCCGCACACACGTTGATTTTCTAATCGTGTGATAAGCTGTTGCTTTAAGTTCTGTTTATTTCGTGCCATCTTGTAGCCCCCCTTTCTGACGAAGTTATTAAGTAGAAATGACCACCTTTTCGCATTTTAATTTTAGGGTGCACGAAAGTGTAGCTAAACGATACCCCTGTAATGATGAAATTGCCAACGCTCACAGCGTTGCTAATTTCTGCGTTGTAGGCATACGCCTACTTGTTTCCGTATGGAGAAGCGTAGTCGCATTTCAAATATTCAATGCGACTCCGTTTCTCCATACAACAAAATGATAGTTTTGATATATATGCGTATATTATCAAAACTCCCTTATCCACCTACCTTTTTTCTGCTCCTTGCCTTTTTCTTTGCTCCTTTCTGTATAGTTAATCGACCAAATCTTTTGGTACTTTTATACTATACTGCTTTTGCCCCCGAAATATAAAATTTCAAGGTCAAAGGCAAAGTGCGGTGCAAAGCTAAAATCCAAAAACCAGTAAGAAAAAGGACGGTGAAAATAAAAAAAGGCACACCCAAAATTGAGTGTACCTTCTATTGAAATTGGCGTGTTTTTGTGCTGTTTCACTTGCACCAAAACCCACGCCAAAATAAACTTGCACCAAATTTGCACCAAAGGCAAATTTTCTGCAAAAGAAAAACCCCGAAAACCATTGTGGTATCGGGGTTTTTGATAATTGCCGTAAGGCTGTAATTATCTCTTGGAGAACTGAGGAGCGCGACGAGCGGCCTTGAGACCGTACTTCTTTCTCTCCTTCATACGAGGGTCACGGGTGAGGAAGCCTGCAGCCTTGAGAGCGGGCTTGTTTGCCTCGTCAGCCTGTACGAGAGCTCTTGCAAGACCGTGACGGATAGCGCCTGCCTGACCGGAAAGACCGCCGCCGTTTAAGTTTTCGATTATGTCGAACATACCCGCCAGTCTATT
>JBGVLZ010000043.1:0-14279 GCA_045124505.1 Eubacteriales bacterium | reverse complement strand
CTCAGATACAGATACCTCGATATACGGCGTAGCGGGATGGTTGAAAATCTGCGCATGCGTCATCTTATTCAAAAAGCAACACAGGATTACCTTGACAGTAAGGGCTTTATCTATGTTGAAACACCTATCCTGTGCAAATCTACTCCGGAGGGAGCTCGGGATTATCTTGTTCCGTCACGTGTTCATCAAGGCAGTTTTTATGCGTTGCCGCAATCACCGCAAATATACAAACAACTTTTGATGGTTGGCGGTATTGATAAGTATTATCAGGTTGCACGGTGTTTCCGAGATGAAGATCTGCGTGCAGACCGTCAGCCTGAATTCACACAGGTAGATATGGAAATGTCATTTGTGGAGCAGGAGGATATCTGGGAACACCTCGAAAACCTGTTTAAGCACATATTCAAATGCTGCAAAGGTGAAGAAATCGGATATGATTTTCCCCGTATTACCTGGACCGAAGCTATGGATAAATACGGTTCTGATAAACCGGATATTCGCTTTGATTTACCGATTGTTGACCTTACAGATATTGCAAGCAGTTGCTCCTTTACGGTTTTCAGGAAGGTGTGCGACAATGGCGGAGTTGTACGTGCAATCAACGCCAAAGGCTGTGCCGGGTTTTCAAGAACGGAAATTGAAACTCTTACCAAGAATGCTATTTCATACGGAGCAAAAGGTATGGCTTGGATCGCCTACCGTCCTAACGGTGAGATATATTCCATTCTTACCAAATATTTTGATGAAGAGGAAATGAAAAAAATCCTGTCACGAATGGATGCTGCTCCCGGCGATTTCGTATTCTTCTGTGCAGATAAATTAGATACTGTTCGCAAAACACTTGGTAATCTCCGTTTGGATGTTGCTGATATGCTTGGACTTCGGGATAAGAGCAAATATGCCTTCCTTTTTGTTACCGATTTTCCGCAGTTTGAATATTCCGAAGAAGAAAAACGATGGATATCCACTCACCATCCCTTTACAATGCCGTATCCCGAGGACGTGCAGTATCTTCTGACCGATCCGGGTAAGGTACGTGCACAGGCGTATGATGTGGTATTAAACGGTATAGAGCTTGGCTCGGGCTCCATAAGAATTCATAGACAAGATATCCAGAAGGTAATGTTTGAGGCTTTAGGATTTAGCGACGAGGAAATTGAAGAACGTTTCGGTTTTATGGTCAATGCCTTCCGCTATGGTACGCCGCCTCACGGTGGATTCGCTTTTGGTCTTGATCGTTTTGTAATGCTAATGGTAGGTGCAGATTCAATCCGTGATGTTATCGCTTTCCCGAAGGTAAAGGATGCATCCTGCCCGATGACAGAAGCACCTCAACCGGTAGATGCCGAACAGCTTCATGTTCTTGGTCTTGATAATCCGATTGGGGTCGGTGTCGGTAACAAACTTAAGAAAAACGCAAAGAAACACGCCACAGATGTCGAAGTGGTTGCAAACCTCGCTCGCCTCGAATTTTCTGCTGAAGAAATGGCCGGGCTTCAGGAAGAATTGGAACGCATCATAGCATTTGCTGATAAGCTAAGTGCCGCCCCTACAACAGGAGTAGATGCAACAGCACACATTGTTCCTATGAAAAACGTTCTGCGTGACGATGTGGTAGAAGATGAGTTTACGGCAGAAGAACTACTGGCTGCTGCTACCACAAAACACGGTGGATACATTGTAGTTCCTCGTGTTGTTGAGGATTGAAAGGAGTGTCCTATATGTCAGAATTAACCGAGAGAACAATCTTCGAGCACGCCGAAGCTCTGCGCAAAAAGGAATATTCCTCCGTGCAGCTGACACAGGCATATCTCGAACAAATTGATAAAAAAGATAAAACCATTGGCGCATATATCACAGTAACCGCAGATAGAGCAATTGAAAGCGCCAAAGCCTTTGATGAAGGAAGATGCTCTGATAGTGAGATTTCTCCGCTTGCGGGCATTCCTTGCGGTATCAAAGACAATATGTGCACAAAAGGAATAAAAACCACCTGTGCATCTAAAATGCTCGGCGGTTACATACCGCCCTACAGTGCACACGTGGTAGAGAAACTTGAAAAATCCGGAGCAGTTATATTAGGTAAACTCAATATGGACGAGTTTGCAATGGGATCAACAACTGAAAACTCGGCATTCAAGGTTTGCCGTAACCCCTTGGATACCGACAGAGTTCCGGGTGGCTCCTCCGGAGGCTCGGCGGCGGCGGTGGCGGCGAGGGAGGCCGTGTATACTCTTGGCTCAGATACTGGCGGTTCCATTCGTCAACCAGCCTCTTTTTGTGGTGTTGTAGGTATGAAACCTACTTATGGTAGCGTTTCTCGATATGGACTTGTTGCATTTGCTTCCTCTCTTGATCAAATAGGTCCGATTACAAGCACAGTTCTCGATAATGCACTTGTACTGAACGCAATCGTTGGCCACGATAAAAGAGATGCTACATCTGTTAAGCGTGTTTATAATGATTTTACCGCAGATATCAAGAACGGTGTCAAGGGAATGAAAATAGGTGTTCCAGAAGAGTTCTTTGGAGAAGGAATATCCGACGATGTAAGGAAGGCTGTATTGGCGGCCACAGATACCTATCGTGCTTTGGGGGCTGAACTTGTATCAGTTTCTATGCCGTCTATTGATTACGCTTTGTCTGCTTACTATGTTATCTCTTCTGCAGAGGCCTCCTCAAATCTTGCAAGGTTTGATGGTGTTCGATATGGCTACAGATGTGACGATTATAGCAACATAGACGAGCTTTACAGGAAAAGTCGTAGCGAGGGCTTTGGCTCGGAAGTTAAAAAACGTATTATGCTTGGAACGTTTGCGCTTTCATCCGGCTACTACGATGCCTATTATAAAAAAGCCTTGCAGGTCAGAAGCCTTGTGAGAAAGGATTTTGACGAAGCCTTCGGAAAGTGTGACTTTATCATTTCTCCCGTCACTCCGACGGTGGCATATAAAATCGGAGAAAAAACAGGCGATTCATTGCAAATGTATATGGGCGATGCGTACAGTGTCCCTGTCAACATTGCAGGCATTCCTGCACTCACGCTTCCTTGTGGTATCGGTGAGGGAGGTATGCCGGTCGGTATGCAGCTGATCGGTCCCGCATTCAGCGAAGGATTGTTGTACCGTGCGGGTTTTGCATTTGAGAGTACCGGAAAGTGAGGGTAAAACCGTGAAAATGATAAAAGACTATGAAATGGTTATTGGTCTTGAGGTTCATGTAGAACTTAAAACCAAGACAAAAATATTCTGTTCCTGCTCCACAGCCTATGGTGCTGCTCCCAACACTCAAACCTGTCCCGTGTGTATGGGACTCCCGGGTGTTCTTCCGGTTCTTAACGGAAAGGTTGTTGAATATGCGGTTAAGGCGGGATTGGCGACAAACTGTACTATCGCAAACTATTCCAAGCAGGACAGAAAGAATTATTTCTATCCCGACTTGCCTAAAGCTTATCAGATAAGCCAGTATGACATTCCGTTGTGTGAGAACGGATACATAACGATTGAAACAACGGAAGGTTCAAAGAAAATCGGAATCACTCGAATTCATATTGAAGAAGATGCAGGCAAGCTTGTACACGATGATAAGTATGGCACCATGATTGACTGCAACCGTTGCGGCGTACCTCTTATTGAGATCGTTTCCGAGCCTGATATTCGATCCCCGGAAGAGGCGAATGCGTATCTTGAAAAGCTCCGTGCAATCATTCTTTACACAGGGATTTCAGATTGCAAAAAGAATGAGGGTTCTTTCCGTTGTGATGTAAACCTGTCCGTTCGTAAAAAAGGTCAAAAAGAATTTGGAACCCGTACTGAAATGAAAAACATCAACTCATTCCACTATGTTGTTCAGGCTATCGAATATGAATACAGACGGCAGGTTGAGGTGATTGAGTCCGGCGGAAAAGTTGTTCAGGAAACCAGAAAATTCGACCAGGAAACAGGAAAAACATACACGATGCGAACCAAAGAAAATGCAAATGATTATCGCTATTTCCCTGATCCCGATTTACCGCCGATTGAACTTACTTCTGAAGATATTTTGAAACTGAAAAGCCAGATCGGAGAATTACCCGATACGAAAAAGCGTAAATTTATTAAAGACTTTGGTCTTTCGGCTTATGACAGTGATGCTCTTTTGTCTGATCCCGATATGGCAAGATATTATGAAGAGGTTGTAAGACATACTACTTATTATAAGATCGTGGCGAACATTTTTATAACCGACATAATGCGAATGAACAAAGATGAATTCATTTGTCCTATTGCACCTGAAAATATGGCTAAACTTGCTACATTGTTCGGTGAACAGGTAATCAACTCATCAACTGTAAAAAAACTACTGAAAAGAATGTGGGAATCGGATTTTGACCCTGCTATTGTCGTTGAACAAGAAGAACTTGCTCAGATCAACGACAGTGAACTGCTGACGGCGATTGCTGATGAGGTTATAAAAATGAGTGAAAAACTCATAAGTGAATATCGTCGAGGCAAAGAAAAAGCATTTGAAGCGCTTATGGGCAATGCAATGGCGAAAACAGGCGGAAAGGCAAATCCGATTTTGTTGGCAGAGATTCTTAAAAACAAGATACAGTAATGTGAAGAGAAATCAATTTCAATTCATAAAACCTCCGTTTGTGGCAAAAATATTAACTGCATTACTGAACCCCTTGATTTTTCTTGGAGTATCTGCTAAATACAGTTAATATATATGCCGTTTGCGGCAAAATAATTAAGTGGAGGAATTTCTTTTGAATGAAAACAGCCTGGAATTGTAATAAGGACGTAGCAATGAAATTGACTACATTTGCTGTGGTGCGAGTGTTCATAAGGGATTTACTCAAAATATAAGCAAAACCGGCTTCAAACATAGTATTCTGCACTCCTGCTGTTGCTTAATAGAGAAACATATGGAGGAATACATAATGTCAAATATCATTGAAGATTTTTATTACGGCAACATTGAGCCGCAAGATGTCAATTCAGAATTAACACCCAAGCTCAAGAAGAAATTGAGCAATCTTGCCGAGAAAGAAGAACAACTCACAGCAAGACTCGCCGGTGAGGATAAAGAGCTGTTTCAAAACTATATAAGTGCATATATTGAGTTTTCAATAACAAGTAACGCTGACAGCTTTATATCAGGCTTTAGACTTGGTGCAAAATTTATATACGATACATTTGTTAAGAATACGAAAGGATGAATGCCCTATGAAAAGCAATACAAATATTCAATATAGACAAGTTGGAGATTTCAACATTCCTAACTTTATCTTACCGCCCGAAGAAGCAAGTGTCAGGCTTGGTAAATGGGGAATGTTACATAAGGATTATTTGCTAAAAAATAAAAAGGTGTTATTTACAACACTGCTTACCCAAGGCAAACTCTATCAGCACTGTGCTGAAGTCGAAACTCAGGCAAGAGATATGTTTGACACTCTTGTTGACCAGATGAAAAACGCAGAAGGTGTAACCGAGCAACTGAAAGAAGAAAATCAGTTGGAATGGGTGTGCCGTATGCAGAACATTAATGCAAGGGTTAGAAAAATTATTAATAACGAAATTATATTTAAATAAAAATATTTCGATATGGTTAAAGTTTGAATCGGACTCCAAATTTTATAACTAAAAAAAACCAAATAAAAAGTACAATTCCGTCTTCTGCATTTGTAAAAACAGAAGGCGGAATTAAGTGCTGCAGGAAATATTGGTGCAGACAGTTCTTGAAATCATTATGTTGAGCAGATTATGCGGAATGTCCTGAATTCAAATGGCTTATATGTGATTTCTCCGGAACATTCTCCGATATACTCTTCAAGGGGTGAAACCTCAGTGATTTTTGCGTCGTGTGTAACATTCATAACAGTTTTTCCGGGAATACCGTAAGGCTCATAAACACGCACGATATATCCGTTGCCGTCTTCAGCAGGCTTGATACAATCAACGATAAGACCTTCATTTGAAAGAGTAACAACAGGCTTTTCATTACTTTCGCCTTCAAACACAACAAAAGGAGAATTGAAAAGATATGCTTCCTGAGCAACCTTACCTGCCGATAAACCACCCATATGAGGATAGATTGAATATGCAAAATCGTGTTCACCTGTATCACGGAAGCGTGTAGGATTGTCAACGTTGCGCATAAGAGTTATAGTCATATCGTTGTCAATAACATTGTGACCGTATTTGCAGTCGTTGATAATTGCAACACCGTAAACATCATCTGACAAATCTGTGAAACGGTGAGCAGCAAATTCGTGCTTCCATTTTTCGGCAGGTGTGTTCGGATGGGTGTTACGTTTTGTAATGCCGTAAGCAATTTCGTAGCTTGCATGAGCAGAAACCACATTTACAGGGAAAGATGCCTGAAGAATTTTATATTTTTCCTGCCAATCAACGTGAGAAACTACGTCAACCCTTGTAATGTTTGCATACGCAATAATATCCTGAGTAAGAATGGTGTTGTTATGCTTTTTAGTAACCCTTACCGTCACACGCTCGTCATTTATATCAACAAGCGTAATTTCATTCTGCCAATTCATATCAACAGGACGCATTTTGTATCCGTCATCAATATTCCATGCATCCTCATGCTCGGGACCGTCCTTATATGTAACAAGGTTGTTAAGGTTGTCACCGACAAACCTATCTGCACGCTTGTCATAGAAATCGCCGAGAGTACCGTCCTCACGGATAATGAATGTAAAGAAGGGCGTTTCAATGCTGATTTTTCCGTTTTCCTTGTTTGCTGTAATTGCTTTTTCAGTATGTACAACTGAAGTTTTGTGATATGTTCTTGCACTGAAGCCTGCAAGATTTTTTACATATAAAATACAGTTACCGTCTGCATCTGTAATAACATTTGATGTGTTTTCTCCGTCCGTAAGTGCACAGCTTTCATACTTTTTGTCAACCTTTACGTATGCACTGCCGACAAATGAGTTTGGGTTATAAACTGTAACCTTGTCCTGTGCATCATCGCAAAGAGTATCAGTGACAAGCTCTTTTTCTTTTTTCTCTGCGAATACAAAAAGCTCTTTGTAGATTTTTTCTGCATCATCATAAACTGTATCTATAGAGCTGCCGGGAAGAACATCGTGGAACTGGCAAAGAAGCAGATCCTTCCAATGCTTTACAATTTCATCATATCCTGCATCCTTACCCTTGAGCTTTGCAAGAACTGAAAGCAAGTCAAGTCTGCGAAATGCCATTTCAATGTAACGGTTGTTGCGTTTTACATCGGCAATAGTTGTATATGTGCCCTGATGTGTTTCGACCGAGAGCTCTCCTTTCCACACAGGAAGATTTTCACGCTTTTTGTCAAGTTCAGTGAAATAGTCCTCTGCTTTTCTGATTTTTACCTCAGGCATACCGGGAACTGTCTGAAGCAGACGGTAATTCTTAAGCATTTCATCGGTTACACCGCCACCGCCGTCACCGTAGCCATAGGACAGAAGAACGTGGTCCCATGTTTCTTTTTGCTGAAGCTTATCTGAAACAAGGCTGATATTTTCACAGTCAATTGAGTTGTTGTAGCAATCTTTTGTGATAGGTACTGTTGCGTAAAGATTACTTCCATCAATACCTTCCCAGATAAAAGCATTATAGGGAAATTCATTGGCATTCTGCCAACGCACCTTGGTTGTGTAGAAGCTTTTCATTCCGCATTTTGTGAAAATCTGCGGAAGTGATGCGGGAAAACCGAAAGAATCGGGAATCCAGCAGACATCACTTGTTTTGCCGAATTCTTCTTTGAAGAACTGATGTCCGTAAAGAAACTCTCTTACAAGTGATTCTGCACCTGAAATATTAAGGTCTGATTCAACCCACATAGGGCCTACAAGACGCCATTTATCTTCCTTCACACGCTGACGGATCTGCTCAAAAACATCAGGATAAACTTCCTTGATATAGTTATAGACCGAGGGCTGTGAAAGCGAAAACTCAAATTCATCGTATCTGTCCATAAGTCGGAGCTGATTAAGTGCAGAACGGCCTGATTTGCGGATTGTATCCTTGAAACGCCACAGCCACGCAACGTCAATATGAGTAGAAGCAACGCAGTCAACGATACAGTCATCGTTTGACAGCTTCAATTCTTTTAATCCGTCAAGCAATTCCTTGTGAATTGCGATAATATTTTCAAGAAATTGGGTGTAGTCAAGGGAATTGTCGCTTTTACGGATTGTATTTTCAAACAAAGTGTTGACCTTGGCTTTCGTGTAATCATTCTTGATGTACTTTATAAGGTCGCGGACAAAATCCATAGTATATGAAAAATCTGCAATTGCTTTATCTGCAATAACATACTGAGGATTTTCAACAGGTCTTACCATTCTTTCATCATTGCAGAAGGTACAGGCATATATTTCAAGCTCAATGGCAATTTCTCTGTCGTACATTGAGTCTTCAAGGTAAACCCTGCAGCGTTGTTCACCGTTGTCAACACCTGCAAAGCGTTTTCCGTCAATTGAAACAAATGCTTCGCAGTTGCAGGGCAATCTCAGTTCAAGATAAGCTGACTGGTGTTCCTGCGGCTTTTTAGGTGTGAATACAGTTTTCATCATACATGTTTTATGGTCGCAGAATGTAATGGTATCAGTATAATCTGCCCAATCTGTAAGAGGAATATATGTTTCCCTGTCCGCATAATCAAAAATTCTGTACTGCCATGCATCAATGGGGAACGTTTCCATAATCGCTCTGTTACGGTACAGCCATAAATTTTTGTCAATCATTTGTTCTACCATAGGTATCACTCCTTGTTTTTTGCATAGGTTTTTTGTTTTATTGTAGCTTTTGTAACAAAACATTTCATTGTTTCTTTTTGTTTTATTATTGTCTTTTTTTGATATGCCATTGTTTTTTATCGCAATAAAGAATCAAGCGTAGTAAAATAAAACTCAACACAAATAATTATATTATCAATATCAATAAAAATCAACATCAGTTTAAAAATACAGGTGATTAAATGAATACGATTAAAAACGCAAAATTCATTAAAGAAAATGCAGATTTCGGTACAGTCGTTCCCGTTTTCATCAAGGCTATAAAGCCCGAAAAAGCAATCGGTAAGGCAACACTTTTCTGTTCTGCGCTCGGCTCTTATGAAGCATATATCAACGGAAAAAGAATCGGTGATTTTATTTTTGCACCGGGTTGGACAACCTATGGCAAACGCCTTCATGGGTATGGGACAACAGAAACGGTAACCTTCAAACATTGGAGGTTCGTGCATGGATGGACGAACTCGGTGTTCAAAAGAATTATGTTGCAAAAGACGGTTCTCAGCTGATTCTGTTGTAATTATGCTGTAACAAATAAAAATCAAAATAAAAGCAAACAAGCCCGTTGACTCATTGTCAGTGGGCTTGTTTGCTTTTATTCGGTTATCATACATTCGGTAACTTTTCCGTCAGGCATAATTCTGACAGTTTTGATTTCCTGCGGTTTCCAGCTCATTGAGAATTTTGTGTTAAGAGCGGTGAAATCAACCGTAGCATCGGTTGCGGTGCCGTTTGTTTCAACAATACGCATGATGATACCGTTGCCGTTTTCTGCAGACTTGATTGAAGTGACAACAATATTTTCTTTATCAACGTCAAGTGCAGAATAAATCTGAGGTAGATTTCCGCCGTGGTGTGTTTCCTGATGTGTCTGAAGCGGATTGTTAAGAACTTCCGATGCTTTGAATAGTTCGGAATTGACCTTCTGAATATGAGGAACGATTTCATAGGTAAATTCCTGCTCGCCCTTATCAAGAAATTCCATTTCACCGTCACGCATATGCTGACCGAAGTGGTCAAGGTATGCACAGCTTCGTGCAATCATCATACGCAGATCATTACCGATTGAACAGAAACTGTATTTGCCTGTGTTCAGAAGTCCGAGACCCTTACCAGTTTCATCGCATATATCGCACCATGCGTGTGAAGGCTCTTCCTGACCGTTTGCATCCTTTTCAATAAAGCCATAAGGCATGGAATATGTGACGGTTGAATTGTTTACATCCGCTTTGAACGAAAGCTTGACGGATTTATACTGCTCATCAAGATCAAGAACTGTTCTGACTGTAAGCTTATCGCTATCGTCATAAAGCGAGTAGTATCTTGTCAGTACGGAATTGCCGTATTTTACAACGGATTTGACGGTTACCCTGACAGGACCGTTTTCAACAATCTCAAGAGTACCTTCGCCAAACTGACCTATATCAATATTATAATCAAAAACTCTGTGTCCCCATGTATCGTTGGCAAAATCGTCGCAAACAACTGCTCTGCCAAGCAGACCTTCGGCAAATTCGGTGTTGCTTTCTTTTAATATACAAGAAGAAACTGCACCTGTTTCTTTATCAAAAACAAATCTGACCTTACTGTTTTCAAGGCTGTTTTCTGTTGCAGTAAGATGTGACTCGAAGGATTTTTCATCGTTGTTTTCTTTGTGATAAAGATAATATACAGCGTAACCGTAAGCAGGAACATCTGCTTCAAAAATGCACTTGTAAAGATGCTCACCGTCGGTATATGAAGCACGCACAAGCTGGAACGGGACTTCATTACCCTTTGAATCAAGAACCTTTGAAATGTACTGCGAACCGAACTGCGCAATAGATTTAACAGCAAAAGAATGAGGGTTAAACACAACCATTGGTGAGCCTTCGCCCTCTTTATACCACATTCTGCCTCTCATTTCAGAATCGTCAGCGTCAAGAAAATCGGTAGTCTTGATTCTCCAAGTTATACGCTGTGCAGCAAAGGTGTTTACATCAAGAGCTGTTTCACGAGCGTAACCGTAAGAATTTTCTGCATCAAAATATGCTTCTTTTACTGAACAGCCAGCAAGGATATCGTGGAACTGATTGAACATAACCCGTTCCCATGCGGCTTCAATCTGCTTGTTATGCAAAGCAGAACCCGTCATTATATAAGCAAGAACATCCAGTTTTTCAGCCGTTACAAGCTCTGTTTCTGCCCTGCGGTTGATGTTTTTAATTCTGCTGTTTGCGCTGTAGCAACCGCTTGCGTGGTGCTGCAAATCCTCGTTTACAAGCGGCATTTCAGTGCCCTGTGCTTCTTCAAAATAAGTATCGGGGGTGGAATATTTGAAATCACCGTTACAGATAAGCTTTTCAGCGTTTTTAAGGTGCTCCTTTGAAGGTCCGCCACCGTGATTACCGACACCGAAAAGCACCATCATCGGCTGATTTTTGTTGTAATAGTGGTCAACAAGGCGCTGCTCGTGAACATCTCCGCCGTATCCGTCAGGAACACGGAAAGCATTGATAACACTTCCGTCAGGGCTTTGCCAATAATGCAGATCATCAAACGGAAGATTAGGTTTTTCTGTACGGTTGTCAGGTCGCTGATAAATGTAATTGTCTATTCCTGATTTTTTCAGCAGCTGAGGCAACATACCGTTATGTCCGAATGAGTCAACATTGTATCCCGTTTTTACGATGAATCCGAAATTCTCTTTGAAAAACTTTTGTGAATAGAGCATGTGACGGCAGAATGCCTCACCCGACGGAATGTTGCAATCGGGTTGCACCCACATACCGCCAACAATTGCCCATCTGCCTTCTTTTACTCTTTGCTTTATTTCTTCGAACATTTCAGGCTCGTTGAGTTTTATCCATTTATAGTAGCTTGCACATGCACTTGTGAATGTGTAATCGGGAAATTCGTTCATTCTGTCAAGTGCGGAGCGAAAAGTGGATTTAACAAGCGACAGTCCTTCAGGGACACGCCATTGCCAGACGGGGTCAAGGTGAGCGTTTGCAATGAGGTGGAACTTTTTCTTCATCTTTCAATCTCCTTTTTATGAATTCATTTTTATTTTGAGAAAAAATGTTTTTCAAGAGATGCACACAGATAGTGATAAACAGGCAAGTGATATTCCTGCACTTCATAAGTTTCGCAGCTCGGAACATTTATTGTAACATCGCACAGCTCCATCAATTTGCTTGGCTTTTCACCTGTCAAAGCAACGGTCTTTACGCCAAGTGATTTTGCAACGGTCAGGGCATTGATTATATTTGCAGAATTCCCTGAAGTTGAAATACCTATAACAAGATCATTTTTGCATGCGTATCCATATACAAGCTGTGCATACATCATCTCAGGATCTGCATCATTAACATAAGCGGAGAGCACGGATATCTGGCTTGGTAAAGATATTGCCGGTAAAGCTCCTTGCAAACCTTTGCGGAGTTCTTCCGGTATGCGTTCATCGGAAACAGGTCGCTTCAAATGAAAACCTTTCATGAGTTCGCCTACAATATGTTCACAATCTGCCGCACTGCCCCCGTTGCCGCATATAAGTATCTTTCCGCCTTGTTCGTATGTTTTTATCATAAGTTCAAGAGTATTTTTAATTTTACTCTCGCAGGACTTAAGAGCAGGATAGCGTACCATTAGCTTTTCCATTCATATTTCTCCTTTTATTCCGCAAACCGCTACACACAAAGCAGCAACATCTCCAAGTGATTCACCAAGCTCTGCAGGAACTATTTTGCAAACATTGCGCGATTGAGGAAGAGTTTCTTTTGCAATAACCTTTTCCATTTCTGCTCGTAATAATTCTTCGCTGCGTTGAAATATGCTTCCAAGAATTATCTTTTCGGGGTTGAGTATATCAATCAGCACTGAAAGACCTCGACCTAACATATGTGCACACTGCTTGTATACTTCCAATGCACTTTCATCGCCTAATATAGCGATATCAGCGATAGATTTGGCTGTTATTTCATCACCCGAAAAACTTACAGGATGGCCCATTTGTTGGTTTTCTTTTGCAATGGTTTTTCCTATTTGAGCTATACCGCCGCCGGAACAGAATCCTTCAAATGAACCTGCTTTTCCGTAACCGACCGGTCCATAATCAGAAAGCCTTATATGACCTACTTCGCCTGCCATATCACAAGCACCGGTGTACAGTTTGCCATTCAAGATGAGTCCCGCACCAAGACCCGTGCCAAAAGTAAGAAATATCATATTCTGTGTCCCTCTTCCTGCTCCGAATTTCCATTCTGCAAGACTGCATGCATCTGCATCATTTCTTAAAAAGACAGGAACATTGAATTCGTTTTTTAGCACATCTACTATTTTAATATTATCCCATCCGGGAAGATTAGGCGGTGATTTTATTATTCCGTTTTTAGAGTCCAACGGGCCTCCGCAACTTATACCTATAGCATCACATTTGCCCATTGTTTTTGCAATTTTGATTATCTTATCAATAGTGTTTTTGCAATCCTTTGTTGGGACTTTTTCCTTTTGTATAACTTCACCCGCATCATTGCCCGAAACCACTGCGCATTTGGTTCCGCCAATGTCGATACCAATAAATTTAATAACTGACACCTCCTGTCTAATACGTTCCATTGATTATGATTTTATTATACTTTGCATGTCAGAATCCTGCATTGTCTTTTTTTGCCTTTGTATTGATTTTTATTATCAGACAAGTTAAAATAGAGCAAAAGGAAGTGGGCTTATGCAGAAATATACAAAGAGCAGATTTATAGAAAACGGCTACCTCAGTGCAACCAAAAAGCAAGAAAACACTTTTATAGAAACGCATTTTCACGATTTTTATGAGCTGGAGTTTATTGTTTCGGGCAACGGTACATATACGGTTGACGGAACCGAATATGAAATAGAACCGGGCAATTTGTTTTTCTTGACTCCGCTTGACTTTCACTATGTGGATATCAAGGATGCCGAACTTTATAATGTTATGTTCTCGGGCGATATCTGCAATCAGACTTTTCTGCAGAGCCTCACAAAAAACTCGCCGGTGTTTCTGAAAGTAAGCGGAGAAACCAAACTTTGCTTTGAAGTTTTGCTTAACGAACTCTGCAACAATATAAATGATAAGGATTTTTCCGAAATGTTGCTCAACGCCATTATTGCAAAACTTAAAAAGGAAACTTCAGATGACGAACCAATCAGGGAACTTTCCGCAATAAACAAAGCGGAGTTATATGTTCTCAACAATTTCAGAAATGAGCTTAAACTTGAAGATGTTGCCAACGAGGTTGCACTTGCACCCACATATTTTTCACGGCTATTCAAGGCAGAAAAAGGAATAAACTTCAAAGTTTATCTGAACAATATGCGCTTTGAATATGCAAAAAAACTGCTTGAGCACACAGACATGACCGTGCTGCAGATATGCACGGAATGCGGATTCAACGACTATCCGAATTTCATAAGACGTTTTAAACAACACACAGGATATTACCCTGTTCAATACAGAGAGTTGTTTGGATAAAACTAA
>JBGVLZ010000042.1:0-9401 GCA_045124505.1 Eubacteriales bacterium | reverse complement strand
CTACGGTCTGTATATTCGGAGTGGTGCCTGTAGGGGCATGATTCAAGCAGTTCGCGTTGCGAACTGCAACCGCCCGTTTCAAACCCATTTATGCTCATTTCATGCGGGTCATTCGTGAATGACCCCTACAAGAAGGCACCTCACCCACCGAAAAAGGCATTTTACTTTGGTTAAAAATCACCAAAGTTTTATTTTCCCCATTGACTTTATTTGTAATATGTGTTACAATTAAAAAAAATATCCTTATGAAAGGGGAACAAAATGGAAAACACAAAAAAGATTTCTTCCAAAATTCTTTCGTTTTTACTTTGCTTTGCACTGTTAGCAAACATGTTTTTGAGCATGCCCATCACGGCTGATGCGGCAAGCAATGTAATTACGGTAATTGCAGGCTCTGACTATCAGGAAAGACCGGCTGACGGAAAGTATATGTACGACGCTTGTAATGAGCTTATGAGCAGTGCAAAAAGAAACGGTGTCGATCCGTATGCAATGCTTTTCTGCGGCGACTTTTCGGGCGGATTTGACGTTAACAGAACAGAAAAAAGCATAGGCGAGATCAAGGGAATGCTCAATACTCACTTCGGCGGTGTTGAACAGCTTATACTTACACAGGGTAACCATGACCCTGCTGCTTCTCCCAGCCTTTCAAGATCGGGTAACCATGACACACCATACTACGGCGTTTTCAATATAAACGACGATGATTACGGCTGGTACAACGGCGACCCTACTAATATGAATGACGGTATGGCAGGACATCTTCCCACCATCCAGAAAACAGCGGCAAATCTCAAGTCATATCTTGACCAGAAGATACACGAAGGCTATGATAAGCCCATATTCATTACATCTCACATTCCGCTTCACTACTCATTCAGAACAAGAGCGTATAAGGACGGTCAGTATGCAATGCATATCGTTGAGGTGCTCAACAATGCAGGTGCGGCAGGCCTTAACATAATCTATCTTTTCGGACACAACCATTCCGGACGTTCTGATGACTATATCGGCGGCGGCTCCATCTATCTTACACGCGGCGACGTTATGTTCGTTTCAAAGACAGGTGCACCGAGTGAAATTCCTTATGATGTTCCCCTGCGCTTCACATACATGAATGCAGGATACGTTGCATACTGTGCAAACGGCAACCCCGGCGGCGGTGCGCTTAATATGGCAGTATTTGAAATATCAGGCAGCCAGGTTATCGTAAAGCGTTGCGGCGCAAACGGATTTATCAACGTCGGTGCAAGATGCAACTGGTGGACAGACCAAGAAACCGCCGCTACATACGGTACAACAGATTCATATCTCAAATATCCCGTAGGTACAACAGCAATTCTTCTTCCCGGTTACGGCTATGCTAACAGAATCGATACGACTGTATCGAGATATGCTCCCACAACATCATTCAAGGCAGGCAGAAAATACGTCATTACAGACAGTACTGCCGCAGGCTCTGCAAATGCGTTGAAATACAATGCAGGAGATGTTCCCCTTACACCCATAACGATCAAGGGCGATTCTTTAGGCTCGTATCTTGAAAATGTTCCTGCTGAGCTCGAATGGACATGGGGAAATGTTTCGGGTAGCTACGGTACACTTCAGGGCTCGGGCGGCAGATATCTGCAGATAAACGGCGGCTCAGGCGGTACGATACGTACAAGCAGTGATTATCAGCAGACGGAAAACGGCACAAGATACAGCATGTGGCGTCTTTCAAGCACTGCCTCCAGCGGTATTTATGCATTTGTTCTCGGTTCCGACTATACAAATGCAGCCCTCCGTTCTTATATCAGAAAAACAGCCTCGGGTACTCTTACATCTGTAATGCAGAACGATCTTTCTTCAAGCACAAAGCCCTTGTATGCATTTGAAAAACAGGATATTACGGCATCTACCGTATATGCGTCTCTCAGAGGTATAAGAACATACACATTCAAGCCCGGTACATATTCTTCATGGGCTGAGCTTGAAAAGACAATAAGAGCAGGTCTTGTTATAACATTGGAAGATGCATACGGCACTACAACAACATCAGGCTACGTTATCAACGGCTCATTTGATCCCACAAAGACGGGCTCGAAGGTAATCACGGTATATTATCAGGGCGAGCCTGTAGGCGCTATAGCTATTCAGTGCTTGTCAAATGCTCCCTCCGATGCTACAGAGCTTGGAGATATAAACGGCGACGGTGTAATAAACGGTAAGGACCTTATCAGACTTAAGAAGTACACGGTCGACGCAAACTCTGCTGCTATCGTTTACAGATCTTCAGATATAACAGGCGACGGCAAGATCGACATCAACGATATGCCCGCACTGTTTGACATTATTGCATCCAAGAAAAAATAAATAACTGCAAAATACAGCCGGGGTGAGCGCACCTCGGCTGTATTGTTGTGTAGTTTGGACGAATGAAGGCATTAAACGCCTTCCGTAGGGGCGTGCATCGCACGTCCGTATGAAAAGCCTTCCCCAGTGGGGGAAGGTGGCAGGCGAAGCCTGACGGATGAGGTGTCATATTAAATGGGTTTTAAACGGCGGGAGCAAGCCCCCGCCCTACGGCTCGGTCACGTTCGGGTTCTGACATGCCACCGGCATGTCATTCATTACCCTCACGCCGCTTCGCTACCCCGCCCTACGGCACCCACGAATAAAATGAACAAAAATGGGCTCAAAACGGGCGATTCGTGAATCGCCCCTACGTCACCACCCTGAATATACAGACCGTAGGGGCGTGCATCGCACGTCCGCATGAAACGAGCGTAAATGGGTTCAAAAACACCTCATCCGTCACCTTCGGTGCCACCTTCTCCCGCTGGAGAAGGCTGAAAAATGGGTTTAAACATGAAATGCGGCGGTGCCGCTTGAAATGTTATCCGTCCTGCGAATAACATTATATGGTGGTAGCGTGCGCGACGCATAAAACAGGATCAATAACGTCAGATGGCTTTTGTTATTTGATTTTTTTCGGAGTATCGATCAGTCCTGCAATATAATCAAGAGAAACATTATAATATTTCGCCAAAATAATTACCCGTTCAAACGGAATAGCTCTTTTGCCGTTTTCATATTGCGCATAATAAGATTGACTTGTACCGATGACTTTTGCAATTTCTTCCTGACTCTTATCCGCATCTTCTCTTAAATCACGTATTCTTTGATACAGACTCATTTTTTTCACCACCTGATATACCTTTTGAAAAATTAATACTACAAATGAACTAAAAAAGGTTGACTTTAGTTCATTTGCGGACTATAATATATTCAGTCCACTTTTATAGTGATCTGAAAGGTGATAAAAAATGAAAGAGATACTTAATAATCTTTGGGAAAAATATTTTTTTGAAGAATGTTCAACAATTAATACAAATGAAGAAAAAGAGCTTTTAAAAAAGTTAGCAGACCTTCGTGAAAAAGCGTATGTAAGTCTGAATGATGAAGAAAAGGAAGCCGTTGAAAGATGCTTTGAAACACTGTATGATATTGAAACGATTTATGCGAAAAAAGCATTTTTTAAGGGATGCGAATTTGCCGTTTCGTTTCTTTTTGAGCTTGGTAATAACAACAATATAATATAAAAAATAAAATCTCCCTGTCGATCACACCGACTGTTTCTATTGACAAAACGGTTTAATAGTGATATAATAGCGGATAGAAAAAGGTATAAATTTAACTTTGAAAGGATAATATAATTATGTCAGAAGAATTGTTTGAAAATGATGCCGACATATTCACCCTCACGGACGAGGACGGTGTAGAAACCGATTTCGAGGTCGTAGGAAGCTGTGAATACGAAGGCGGTATATATTTTGCGGTTATCCCGATGCCAGACGGTAACGACGGCGACAGTGTTGAATATACTATTCTCAAATCCGCAAAGGACGATGACGGCGAGGATATTTTCGTAACCGTTGACGACGATGACGAATTTGATGCTGTAGCTGATATTTTCGAGGATGAGCTGTTCTCCGAAGCTGATTACGGCGCTGACGAATAATTTAAAATAGGAAAATACAAATTTCCTGCTCGGTTAGTGATAATTGGGTGTTAAAACCCACAAGAGAACTATGGAGTCCGGGCTTTCCGATATGGGAATGCAGACCTCCCGAATATTTCCTGTTCAAGCCTTACGGCGCACGATCTGTTCGGATGTTGGTAGCACAAAGTTCGGAAGAGGACACCAACCTGCAATGCAGGGTTTCTCAATGCTCGATTACACGGCTCGGCGGGTTTTTTGTATTTTGCGACAATTTTTCTAAACAAGGTGAAAATATGAAATTTTCGGAATATAACGGTTTTACCGAAGCTTTGCCCGTGTGGCAAACGGGAAAAAGCGAGGAAATGAACCACACTCTTCTGTTCAGAAGTGTAGTAAAAAACAAAACAGGTGTCATAAAAATTGCGTGTAACTGCTGTTTCCGTCTGTGCGTAAACGGCAAATTTGTCGCATCCGGCCCTGCAAGAACGGCGCACGGATTTTTCAGAGTTGACGAAATCAACCTTGATGAGTACCTGACAAATGACAAAAACGTAATTTCTTTGCTTGTTGCAGGCTATAACGTAAACAACTTTGAATATCCCGAGGGTGTACAGTTTCTGTGTGCTGAATTTGTTTCGGGCACGGAATGTATATCGGCAACGGGCGTTTACGGCTTTGAAGCCATAGAATATACGCAGAAGCTGAAATATACACAAAGATATTCATTCCAGCGCACGTTTTCCGAGGTCTACCGCTACGGCAGTGAATATAACAGATACGAAAACGATCCCGATTTTAACCCCGAAACAGTTGAGCTTTCGACGGTTTCCCCCGGTGTATTTCTGCCCCGCGGCGTTGCATACCCCGATTATCAGACAGATATTGCAAAAAGCATACTGTCGGCAGGCGATGTGACCGTATCTGAAAAGGACGAATATTATACAGACAGGTCGATATCAAATATATCTCCCATTTTCAAGGGATTTTTGCCCGAACAGCTTGAATATTTCACATCGAATGAATATGGAAAGCTTGATTTTAACGAAAAGGCTTCGGGAGTTTTTGAAGCCTCGGGTGCAAAGCTGAAAAAGGATTCTTATGCCGTGTTCGATATGGGTGCTGAGCTTACGGGATTTATTGAATTCAAGGTGAGATGTACCGAAAAAACGAGGATATTTGCCGCATTTGATGAGATACTGACTGACGGTGCGGTTGACCCGTTCAGACTGAAAACGTGCAGTGTTATATGTTGGGATCTTGATGCGGGTGAGTATGACCTTTTCACGCTTGAGCCGTATTCATACAGATACATAAGCATCACATCACTCGGCGGGGAAGCTTATATCGATGATGTTTCCCTCCGCCGTTATGAGTTCAACAGGGGTGAAATTACAGCCAAAAAGCCCGAAATGAACGACACCGTGCTTGATAAGATATACGATGCGGCAGTATCGACATTCTGCCAGAATACACTCGATATTTATATGGACTGTCCCTCACGTGAGCGTGCGGGATGGCTGTGCGACAGCTTTTTTACATCCCGTGTTGAGTATGCGCTGACGGGCAAAACGGCTGTTGAACGCAATTTTATCGAAAACTTCATACTTCCCGACAGCTTTGCTTACATTCCCCACGGTATGCTCCCGATGTGCTATCCGTCGGATCACAACGATACGAAATACATTCCCAACTGGGCGATGTGGTTCTGCGTTGAGCTTGAGGAATACCTGGAAAGAAGCGGGGATAGAAAGCTCGTTGATGACTGCAAAGAAACGGTCTATTCGCTTCTCGGATTTTTAAGAGGGTTTGAAAACAACGAAGGACTTTTAAGCAAGCTCGAAAGCTGGGTGTTCATAGAGTGGTCGGAGTCCAACAAGCTCACACAGGACATTTCATTCCCGTCGAATATGCTTTACTGCAAGTTCAAGCGCTGTATTGCGAAGCTGTACAGTGATGATGCGCTTGAAAAGGAAGCCGATGAGCTTGCGGAAACTATCCGTAATTACTCATTTATGGGTGACTTTTTCTGTGATAATGCCGTATATGACGCATCGGGTGAGCCTGTTTTGTCGGGCAAATGCACCGAAAGCTGTCAGTATTACGCATTCTTTACCGATATCGCAACGCCTGAATTGTATCCTGAGCTTTGGGATACGCTCGTAAACGATTTCGGTCCGGAAAGAAAAGAAACACGCAAATGGGAGCGTATTCCGTTTGCAAATGCGTTTATCGGCAACTATCTGCGCCTTGAACTGCTTTACAGATACGGACTTTATGACAAGGTCACGGAAAATATCAGAGGATATTTTGAAATGATGGCAGACCGTACAGGCACGCTCTGGGAAAACGATACACCCTGCGCAAGCTGTAACCACGGCTTTGCCTCCCACGTCATATATTGGCTGTGCGGTATTTACAATAAATGATCAAAGATCTGTTTTTATAAATTGTCAGGGGCGGCACATTTTGGGAATTGTTTCCCAAAATGAGCCGCCCTGTATGTTTTTTAATATTTTTGTAGTGCGAACTGCACACTCCTGTTTTTAAGCAGTTTATCCATTTATAGGCGGGCGACCGATGGTCGCCTCTACAAATTTTACCATATATTTCCTTAAATGTGCCTACCCTGTATTGATTTGTTATATTACCGATGAAATTTTCACGGCGCAAACGGTGGTGTCATCGGATGATCTTGTTTCTTCCTTTGAACGGGACATTATTTTTTCGCAAAGCTCATCGGTATCTGCTCCGCTTTCGTATGTCAGGATGTTATACAGCCACACAAGATGCTCGTCTGAGCTTCCGACGCCGTCGGAGGTCATAACCGCAATATCTCCGTTTTGAAAAGCAAAATCTATTCTTTCGGCACACAGCTGAGCCATGATGCCGACGGGCGGTGTGTGTGAGGCTATCCTGAATATCCTGCCGTCACGTATGATGTACGACGGCGGCGCACCGCTTTTTGTAAACGATGCTTTTCCCGTCATTAAATCAAGTGTCATAAGATCGACCGTAGTGAAGCATTCCCCGGTTTTGCTTCTTATAAAATGATTCAGCATTTTCAAAGCCCCGTCCGTGTTACAGCCGCCGTGTATCATTTTCTGAAGAAAAAGCGATGCGGTCTTTGATGTCAGCGCCGCACATTTTCCGCTTCCCATTCCGTCACATATGCAAACGTAAAGCTTTCCGCCCTCGGTAAAGGAAAAAATGCTGTCGCCGTTTATTGTTTCGCCGTCCTTTGCAGACTGTAACTCCGCAACGGATGATGTGAATTTGACAGCTCTTTTGAAAATGGCGCAGATATAATCACCGCACACGGTGTATGAAGGGGCTGTAAGGGTGACACCGAGGACTTTGCTGAAGTTTTTCCGTATTTCCTCCGACAGCTTTTTTATCTTACCCGTGTCAATGCCGCAGGCAATTACGGTGAGGGATTCTGTTCCGTATACGGAAACATTGTTTGAAAACAGGTCCTTGTAAAGCATTTTGCGCCGAAGCTTTTCTGTAAGCTCGGTGTTTATTTCATTTTCTTCTTCGTTTTTCTGCACGGTCTGGGCGATAAGCTCAGAAAGTGCCATGTAATCCTCCGCCATTACCTCGGTCTTGTTGTTTTTCAGCCGTTCCGCTGTATATTCAGCTAATTTTATATTAAGCGAAACAGTTATTTTGTCTGCAAAATAGCAGTTTGTTTTAATTTTTTCGGGCAGATCGTTTGTTGACAGCGCACCTTTTTCGTATATAGCCGCGGCAGTATTTCGGATGTGGCGTGAGCCCCTTATTCCGTCTTTAAAGCACAGCTTTTTCATCGAGCATTTTTTGCAGAAAACGGTAAATTCTTTTTCGCAAAGGTCACATATCTCATGAACTGCGGGCCGTTTTTCCTTTTCGGACAGTGTGCACATGACCTCGGATATATCGTGAAGCGACTTTGACAAGGCTGAAAGTCCGTTTTTGTAAGATATGCTTTTCAGCTCCTTGCCGATGTCGCCCGATGACACGGCGTACGTGTACGCAACGTCATCACGGAAGAGCCGGAGGGAGGGCAAAAGCTTCATTTTTTCAAACGGTATGTAAAGCAGTAAGACGGTGACGGCTTCGGGCAGATACGTTATTACCGTATTTGCACCGTCTATGTAAAAACCGCATAAAAGCGAAGATAAAATGCCTGCTGTTATGCTGTATGCCAGAGATGTCCCCGACAGTAAACCGCATACAAACCCGGCGGCACCAAACATAGGGCAGACGGTTATATCGAGTGCCGCACCGCACAAAAAGCCTATAACAGTCCCCCTCAGAGCACCGCCCTTTCGCGCGGTGTATAAGGGCAGTATGAGTGATGCCACAGCACCGCAGGACAGCCCGAAAAGCTCTACTGTGCAAAGCGCTGACACGGATGAAAAAAATACAGCGCCTATTCCAGCCTCGTATTTTTGGGTGTATCTGTTTTCTTCATCGCACGCAAGTGAATAAACGTACACCATAAGCATTCCGAAAAAGACGTTAAAAATACCTGCGAACAGATCGTAATATGTAAATCCGCCCTCGATTATGCGCAGGCAGGATGCGGCAAAAAGTCCCGATGCGGCAGAACAAATACGGCTTACAAGACTGTCGTCAAACGTCATGATGCCGTATTTTTTGCCGTTTGAAGAAACGTATTTAAGACCGTAACGGAATACGAGTGCCGCAGCACAGCCGCAAACGCCGACCGATATCGGAGCTCCGCAAACGAGCGATGACAAAAAAGCACCGAAAACGGCAAACAGTACGTGATGCCTGACAGTACACATAAATGCTATCCCTAAAGGATACGTGCCGAACATCATTTCGGCACAGCCGAACAAATACGATACGGCACAGTAGAAGACTGCCGTGAAAAGCTCCTTCGCCTCGGCTTTTTCCGTGTATTTTTCAAATATTTTCTCTTTCTTTCCGATTTCTTTTTCTTCCTTCATTTTTTGATTTCCCTTCCTTTACAGCTTCCTTTGTTTGTAGATATAATACAGCAAACGGCTTGCTTAAACTGTCGAAACACACAGGGGAAATTTTATAAGTTTTTTCGGAAAATCGGAGCAAGATATGGTAAAACGGCGGTAAGAATACAAAAAACAAGGTTTATCGTTTTTTATGTCTAACGATTTTAAATCAAATCATCACGCCGAAGTGTAAAATGTACGGTTCATTTCATGCGGGACGTCGTCACTTTGCAAAGCAAAGTGATTGCGTCTTGTCCCCTACGGTTTGTATATTCGGGGTGGTGCCGTAGGGCGGGGGCTTGTGTCAAGGGCAACATCATTTACAATTTGTGAAGACACATGGTTTACAACTTTCCGACCAATAATTTTGAAGCGAAAGCGAAGCTGTAGTGAAAAATTATTGGTCTAATCACCATGATTGCCGGGGATCATTTTGAATT
>JBGVLZ010000041.1:0-2090 GCA_045124505.1 Eubacteriales bacterium | reverse complement strand
GGTGAAGCGATTTATCGCTTGTCGGGTTCGGATGATTACGACGAGAATAATCCTTATAACGGCAAGATTGATTTAATTCTTCAAGACGTTACGGAAATCGTAGATCAAGAGTTTTATAGTGCATGGGCACTTAACAGCATTACTCTTCCCAAAGTTATAAAAATTGGGGATGAGGCTTTTCACCGAACTTGGTTCTTAAAAACAATCACATTTGAATCTGTACTTACAGAAGTAAATGAGACGGGCGGAGTTATGTTTGCTCAGGTCGGTAAAGAGGTCGACGGCTGTAATTTGTTTATCAACTGCGGACAGATGAAGGAAAACAGTGTACCTACACCCGATCTTACGACAAACACTTGGAAGTTTAAGTTTGAAAACGAATTCAAGAGCATCACTTTGACCCACACAGGCGAGAATAGCGAGTGCGATGAATGTAAAACATTACAGTAATATTTAGGGCAGGATGGGTTGAACTGACGACAAACCGAGTGTAATGTCAAGCTTGCTTGAACATTACCGAGGTGCGAAGGAAGAAGACGAAGTCAATGTCCCTTCCTGCTCACCGTCACGGGGGATGTTCTTCATCCCCCGTTTTTTTAATATAGGGATTTCCGAATCCTGACAAACATATTCCTCTTATCTTCATCGGTTTCGGAAATCCGATGAAACGGAGATTTCTCAACCAAGCTCCTACGCTACAAAATTCCCGAAGAAGTAATAGGATATATTTCCCTATAAGGAAACTTTTCTGCCCCGATATACAGCGTATCAAACGCATCTGTCCCGTCAGTGCGGTGTTCGAGCAGGTCCTCTTCCGTCTCGTCCTACTTTTCACCGCCTTTATAAAAAGCAACAGACTCGACACCTATCTGCGTAACAAGGACTGGACCGGATTTGCCAAACGCTACAACGGACCTGCCTACGCAGAAAACCAATACGACAAAAAACTAGAAAAGGCCTACCACAAACACAAATGTTAGTTCTTTCTTTATCAGAGGTACGGAAGATTCCATCACTTCCGTACCATTTTTTTTACAACGTTATTTTACTAAATGAAAGTTAACGAAATAAAAATAAAGTTTGTTTGTTAGAAAAATGTTTCAAACGGCATAAATTTAAACAAAAAACAGATATTTTTGCAATCATTGGGAAACTGTTCAATTTGAGAATGTCAAAAAAGCAGATACCCAGTACCGTACCATTTAAATATACCATAATGCGGTGTTTTATAGTAATTTACTAACCATAAACATATGAAAAACAACAGACAGACAAAAAAACTTTACACTACACCTTCTGCAAAAATCGTCAAAATAGAATGTGAGTCTGCAATCCTTGCTATGAGTGGCTACGGCAATGATAGCGATGACTCTGAATTTGGAGCTCCGATGCAGCGGCGTGGAGAATGGGGGAATTTATGGAGCGAGTGAAACGAGAGAGATAAATTTCACTATCGCGAGTTTTGCAGCAAATGGTCGCTCGCAGTGTGGAGTAGTCACACCCGAGCGGGTTGCGAAAAGCAAAACGAGTCAATGGGGAAAACATTAAACGCTTGACAAAGAATAATAAAACATAAACAGTATGAAAATAAATAAACTAATAATTGGTGCGTTGGCGATGTTGTCGTTTGCCTCTTGCAGCAACGATGACATCGTGCCCGATACCCCTGAGCAGCCGAGCGTGAGCAAATACGAGCAGCTTACCTTCAGCACCGCCGATGACGATGCAGGCAAAGCGGCAACACGTGCCGTGTGGTCCGATCCTAATGGCAAAGGAAACCTTATTTTCAATTGGGAAGCAGATGAGACAGGCACAGAGGTGGTGGCTATGCTTACTGGTGAAGACTCTTTTATTCCAAATTATCCGTCGGAGAATCCTTCCGCTGATGAGTTGAATGACATCAAGTATCACAGTTATATGACCATCAGCCCGCAGGAAGACCTTCACAAGGCCGACTTCAAGACAGTGCGCTATTATAACAAAGAGGATAAGGATGCTGCAAAGGCAGTATATGCAGTGACTCCTGTAAACGATTTCTGTATTTTCGAGGCCGATGAGACAAGCTTCAGCGCACAAATGGAGATGCCTGC
>JBGVLZ010000040.1:0-2644 GCA_045124505.1 Eubacteriales bacterium | reverse complement strand
CATTTACTATATTTTACAATACATCATTTCTAATAATATCATCATATGTTTCTCGTTTAACGATAACTTTCTTTTCATTACCCTTAACTGCAACAATCGGCGGTCGGGGAATGCGGTTATAATTGCTTGCCATTGAGTAGTTATATGCACCTGTTGCTAATATTGCAAGTGTGTCGCCAACTTTAATTTCAGGCATTATGATATTTTCCTGAATTAAATCTCCTGATTCACAGCATTTCCCGGCAATGGTTACGGGTGCAATCGGTTTTGCTCCTGCATTGTTTGCAACAACTGCCGAGTATTTTGCACCATAAAGGATATATCTTGGGTTATCGCCCATGCCTCCGTCTATCGAAACATAGGTTCTAACATTTTCAATTTCTTTTACACCGCCTACGGTATATAAAGTGATTCCGGCAGGTGCAACAATGCTGCGTCCCGGTTCAAATACCAAGTAGGGCAGGTTTATATTTCTTTCCATGGCAACCTCTTTTACTGCTTCAGCTGTTTTTTTGATATATTCTGCAGGAGTAAGAGGGTCGTCAGTGGAATCGTATTTGATACCAAAGCCACCGCCGAGGTTTAATATTTTAATTTTCAAAGATAGCTTGGCCTCGAGGTCGGCTATAAAATTCATCATAACTTTTGCAGCTTCACAAAAAGGCTCAAATTCAAAAATCTGAGAACCTATATGACAGTGAACACCATCAACCTGAATATTAGAAAGTGTTGTTGCATACTTATGAATTTCAAATGCTTCGCCGTTTTCTAAGGCAACACCGAATTTTGAGTCGATTTGCCCGGTTTTTACAAAGTCATGGGTGTGTGCGTCAATGCCCGGTTTGATTCTGAATAGAATTTTCTGAATAATGCCTTTTTCTTTTGCAATATCATTCAATAAGTCAAGCTCGTATTTGTTATCAACAACAATATGACCAACTCCGCAGTGTATAGCAAGTTCTATTTCACTTTGTGTTTTGTTGTTACCATGAAAGAATACCTTGTCCATCGGAAACGCGGCTTTATATAATGTGTAAAGCTCACCGCCGGAAACAACATCCGCACCTAATCCTTCACTTTCTGCAAGCTTTGCCGTGTACATGGTACAAAGAGCCTTGCTCGCAAACAGGATAAGTCCGTTGCCGCTGTAATACTTGTCTATGGCTTCTTTATAATCACGGCAGTTTTTTCGCATTAAGTCTTCGTCAAGCACATACAGAGGAGTGCCGTATTCTTTTGCAAGCTCCACTGTGTCGTGAGTTCCAATGGTTAAGTGATTGTTTTCATTTATTGATAAATTATCTGAGTTAAACATGTATTTTCGTCCTTTTATGCGTAAGTTTTTATTATTTCCTCTGCGATTTCTTTTTTTGAAACACATCTGTCCATAGCTTGTTTTTCTATATAACGGTGTGCATCCGTTTCAGTCATTTTCAGTTCGGTAATAAGTAACCACTTTGCTCTGTTTACTATACGGATTTCCTGCATTTTTTCTTCAAGTGACAGAGTTTTCTTTTCAAGCTTTTTCAATCGTTCTCTCGTGGTAGCCATCCAGTCAAGAGCAGTGCTGACAATTGGCTTGGATGTTGGCTTTGACAAAAGATATACGCCGTGATAAGATACTTTGCCATAAAAAGAATGATAAAGCTCGCTTCTGACCATAATCATAACAACAGATTTTTTGCTGTTGCAAACATCAATGGAAAATCGTATACCGTCCTCATCGGGAAGAGGAGAGTTTATAATTATAAAATCAAATTCCCGTTCTATCAATGCACGCTTTGCAGCACTGATACTCGCTGCAAAATGCACGGGATGGTATCTGTAATCGGGTAACAATTCTGAAACGGAGGTGTTGAATTTTTCAGCAGCAGATATAAATAGTACGCTGTATACTTGCTCTTTAAAATCCATTTAAATTACCTCCTTCACTAAAATTTCATGTTACTTGCAGTAGATGTTAATAATTGATTCCGGCAGATGCTTTTTTATAAACTCGCTTTTTTGTGCCAGTGCCTTTGCTTCTTCTAAGGTATCGGGAAGCTCCTTGTACTGTCTTGCGGTTGTTTTATCTGCTTTAAAGAAGTTTATTTCGGCAGCAGGTGGCAGGTCAAGTTTGTTTTCAATTCCGTATAGACCTGCATAAATAAGCAGTGCATATGCCAGGTAAGGATTAGTTGTCGGATCTGGTGAACGAAGCTCTGCACGTCTGTATTCACCGCTTGCTGCAGGAATACGGATTAGCTGCGAACGGTTTTCGCCCGACCACGAAATGTATTTTGGAGCTTTGGATTGACCAAATCTCAAATAAGACTCTTTCACCGGATTTAAAAATACCGTAAGCTCCTGAATATACTCCATTATTCCGGCAAGCATCTGTGGCAACAAGATATGATTATTATCATTTTTAACTGACATATTTATGTGCAGTCCATTGCCGGCTTTATCGGCAATAGGTTTTGGAGAAAAGTCAGCATACAGTCCGTTTCTTCGTGCTATGGTCTTAACAATTACCTGAAAAGCCATAGCATCATCGGCAGCAGTCAGAGGATCGGAATAACGGAAATCAATTTCATTTTGGCCGGGTCCCTCCTCGTGATGTGAACTTTCCGGATGAATGCCCATCATTTTCATACCAAGACAG
>JBGVLZ010000039.1:0-87634 GCA_045124505.1 Eubacteriales bacterium | reverse complement strand
TATGGAAAGGAAGTGAGAAGATGGCGAAGGAAAATTTTAGTGTCGCTCGTGTGGAAACCCGAACGAGAGCATCTGTCGGCAAGTTTGAGCGACACATTGAACGCAAAAACGAGAGTTATGAAAATATGAACGTTGACCTCTCCCGTACCCCGATGAACGTTAGCTTTAAGGGTTGCGGTGAGCTGACCTATAATGAATATCTCGACCAAATGATTGCCGCAGAAACGGTATCGCTGAAAGGCTTGAAACCCGATGCGAAGGTCTTTGACGAGATGATTATGGATGTCAACACCGAGTATTTTGAGAAGAACGGCGGCTATGATTTTGCTTGCAGATTCTATGAAGAAGCGTTCCGCTTTGCAGAAAAAATATACGGCAAGGACAATATTATTTCAGCCGTAATGCACGCTGACGAGCTGAACGTAGCAATGACCGAGAAATACGGCAGACCGATTTATCACTACCATTTGCACATTATGGCATTGCCGGTGGTGGATAAAGAAGTCCGTTGGTCAAAGCGGTGCAAGAGCCCCGAACTTGTGGGAACGGTCAAAGAGGTCATTCATCAAGTAAGCCATTCAAAGAAATGGCGTTCCGAAAAAGCACTTGACGAAGACGGAAATCCCATTCTCAACAGCAAAGGGAAACAAGTTTATCACGCTTCCTACAGTGTTCTGCAAGACAAATTTTATGAGCATATGCAGAGTGCAGGCTTTAACGGTTTTAGCCGTGGAGAGCGTGGCAGCACCGCTGAAAATCTCACCTCGCTTGAACACAAAATTAAGCAGGATCAAAAGCGGCTGTCCGATCTGCAAGAGAAAATTGCCGATGTGCAGGTGCGTTATGATGACAAGAAAACCGCTTCAATGACTTTTATGGAGATAGACAATTCCGGCAAAAAATCTCTCACGGGAAAATACACCGTGTCGGCAGAGGACTATCAGAAGCTGACTTCTCTTGCGAAGCGTAGCTACTCGGCAGAGTCCGAGGTGCGAAAATTGCAAGACCAAAACCGATATTTGTAACGGCAAATATGGTCGTTACAGTCGGAAGTTTCTCGGCTGAAGGAAGCGTTATCTGAGCTGACTGAGAAGTGCCGCCCATACCTTGAAGCATTAAAAGCAGCTCCGAAAGCGGTTAAGGAATTTATAGACGGTATTCTTGAACGCTTCAAAAAGCAGGAAAAGAGCATTATGTATGAGCCGATTCCTGCACCCAAAAATCAACCCCAAGAGCGTGGGCAACGCTCAAAAAATAGAAATTATGAAAGGTAGGAACACACAATGAAACAGCATTTCACAGACGAAAGAACCGGCATCCGCTACACTTTGCAAGGCGATTATTATCTGCCCGATCTGCAATTACCACCCGAAAAAGAAACCGAAATCGGCTTATGGGGGCAGCGGCATTTACGGTATCTAAAGCAAAACCGGAAGGTTTTATACACCAATTTGCTCACCACCGGAAAACTCAATGACCACCTTACCGAGATCGACAAGCAGGCTGAGGATATGTTTTTTCGGCTCGTAAAACAGATGGCAGAGCGTGAGGGAGTGACGGAAAAACTCAAAGCGGATAATCAAATGGAGTGGGTTGGTCGTATGAATAATATCCGCAGCAGAGCCACAGAAATTGTAAATGCAGAATTGATATTCGCATAACGTCAGCGGCGGCAGGGAGATAAAAATCCCTGCCGTTAATTCATTATGCGTATTGACAATAATATAAATTTCGTATATAATATTTATATTATCACGATTATGGGAGAATATTATGGAAAAGAAACCTGCCATTGTTGCACATAGATTGACCGAGCTGAGAGAAGGGATACACGTCTCACAAGCAAGGCTTGCGGCTGTTTTTGATTTAGATCAGCCTGCCATCTTTCGCTATGAAAACGCTCAATCCTTTCCGCCTTACGGTGTGTTGATGAAGTATGCGGATTTTTTCAATGTATCGTTGGATTATATTTTCGGAAGATGTGACGAGCCGCATGGACAGTTGTACGATGCTCAGCCGAAGCCGTTAGAGGACACGCAATTATCATCGTTTCTTTCGATGTGCTTTGATCCGTCATCGTCGGCTAATGCAAAATTGAAAGAGGCGGTTCGCAGGATATTGCAGGAGGAAACTGCCAATCGTGAAATAACAAATGGAGAAACAGAAAATGAATGTTGAGAAATTTATAAGAAATGAAAAAACGGTTGCCGTGATCACGGGAGCTGAAAAAGTATTGACCGATGTGCAATCGGCACTTGACCTCATTATGACCGCTAAATATGAGGTAGGCACAAATCTGATTGCCATTGAAAAAAGTGCCGTAGCCGATGACTTCTTTATCCTTAGTCGAGGTCTTGCGGGCGAGATGCTCGAAAAATTCATCACCTATCAAGCAAAACTCGCCATCTTCGGAGATTATTCTCACTATACAAGCAAGCCGCTGAAGGATTTTATTTACGAGAGTAATAAAGGCAAGGATGTGTTCTTTGTTGCTACGCAGGATGAGGCACTTGAAAGGTTGACGAGATAATTGTCAATAAGCAAAATTGATATTCGCATAATGTTAACGGCGGCAGGGAGTGAATTATCTCCTTGCCGCCGTTTTATAATAATCTATATATTGCATTTCTCTGTGTTTTGTGATATAATACGAATAAATTAAAATTAAAGAGGTGGAAAGATGATTAACTTTTCTTGCAAATAAAATCGGAATATGCGATAGTGCCATTTTTGATGGTATTGTTGCACCTATTGCAAGAAAGTTATAAGTCTCTTTATCTCTATATAGTGCTTTTGCCACTTTGTATGGTGGTGTAATTATGCTATGACGAGCTGCAAGAATCGACTTTCTTGCGGCTCTTATTTTTTTGTGAAAGGAAGTGAAATCTGTGATGAATACCGCAGAAATGGTTGTTACACATATTTTTCTCCGTGTGATGTCGGTGTAGTCCGGTGGGACTCATACGGAGTAAATTGTCACCGTGACACCGACTTTGTATCAACTACAACATACAAAGGAGAATTTTATATATGTCAATGATAAAAATAGAAAACCTTACATTTTCCTACCACACCAGCTACGACAATATCTTTGAAAATATCAATTTTCAAATTGATACAGATTGGAAACTTGGCTTTGTAGGAAGAAACGGCAGAGGAAAAACAACACTGTTAAATCTCTTGCTCGGCAAATATGAGTATAGCGGTAAAATCCACGCATCCGTACAGTTTGACTATTTCCCGTATCCCGTAGCAGACAAAGCAAAATTCACTAACGAGATTTTCTTTGAAATCGCACCGGCGGCTGAAGAGTGGGAACTGATGCGAGAACTGTCATATTTGGGTGTGGATATTGAGTAAAAACGTAAACTTAGCTGAAAACCTTGAAATTTAAGGAAAAATCGTTTATAATACCTATATACCACTTGTTATTATCCACGATGTTACTATTCTTGTTATCAACCTCGATAACAAAATGATAATAGGAGCTTTTTAAGTCAGGATAATACGAATACATTAGATAATCAAGAGGATACGAAGCAATAATCACTAAACGAAATGTGTTAAGTTAAGCTTCATAAGAAGAGTGGGAATGATTTTGCAAAGCAAAATCAACTATGATTGCCCTTTGGGCAAGTTATAAGTTATGAACGGCTCCGCCGTGTTATGATTTGCCTTAAGGCAAAACTGTCTTTTAATAGGCAATCATATCATAACATTTGGCGGAGCCAAATTTATAACTCTAAACTCATAACTTCTCATTTCCCAATCTGCGAAACGAGTTATCAGTTATGATTACCTGCGGCAAGTTATGATTGGCTTCGCCAAGTATATTTTTAAGAGATTTGCAAAAGGAATAGTTGCAAATGGTTGTAACGAGATAAACAGAAGGTGCTATATGTTTTATATTTTCAAAAAACAAAAGGATATAAACACTACAAAAACAATTGATGAAATTGAAGCATCGGTTTATGCGGCGCTGAAGCCGCACGAATTCAAAAAACACGGTAGAACACTCCATCGCTTCGTTTCGGGTGACATCTCTCAAGTAATCAATTTTCAAAGTTCTCTACCCAAATGGGGGATGAAAAAGTCTTTTTGTGTAAACATAGGCATTCGCATTCCGGAATGCACAGAAAGAGCCTTTAATCCAATCAATGACAAAAAATATTATCACGAGTATGAGTGTACTATCAGGTCGCAACTCGGAACTGTAAGCGGTGGAATGGAAACGTGGTATGACCTTCGCAAAGATGCAAATAAAATATCTAAAAGTATAATAAAAGAAATTGAAGAAGTTGTCATTCCTACCCTTGACGTTTTAAACAGCAGAGAGGCAATTTTGGCACATCGCAAGGATTATCCATTGTTTGACACGATTTTCTATCATCAGATTTTATTAGAAGAATGTATGATTTACGGTCATTTTGGGGATCTTGAAAAGGCAAAAAAATCATTTGACGAATATTATCAATCTGCTGTAGATGAATACAATAACGAATTAAAAAACGGACGCAAGGAGTATTTAAAAAAGGGTGAACGTGTCGTTTTTATGGGACAAGACATCACTGCTGAAAAAGACGGTTATGTTACTCTGTATGGTGCAAACCACGGGCATATAGATTATCTTGACGAATTAGCAGTTAGCCTTGGTTTAAGGTAAAACCACTCTGCTCCCTTCTATGAGTTTGATGCGGAAGAAGCGTTAAAACGGATTGATAAATATATCAAACAAGAAATTACTTCATATTTGTAATAATCTTGGATTGGTAAAAACAGAACAAACCGAGTGTACGGTCCGAATGGAAAGGGCGCAACACCTTTACAGTTGAATTAAGAAGCTTAACAAGAAAACGGCTGAAAAATGATATATCACGATCAGCTAAATGATAGCCTTAATAAATCACTTGCAAAAACAATGCATTTATGTTATAATGAGCGGTGAACGAAAGCTGTATTTCAATAGTGATTTGAAATACGAAATAGACGGATGAACAATAATACAAACGGAGTTTTTTATGAATTTTAAACCCAATCCGCTTTTATACGGCGCTAACGAAGATTTTTTCAGCAGCTTCAAGCTTGCCATTACCATGCGGTATTGTGTCGAGCATGAAACGCTTTGCCGTGCCGTTGCAAAGGCTATGAAACGGTATCCTTATTTCAGCGTATATCCCGAAAAATGCGGAAACAGTATAATTCTTACACACAACGAAAGACCTGTGCCTGTATTCAATGACGGACGCTGTGTGGTTCTTGGCACAGAGGAAAGCTGCGGACATTTGCTTGCATTCGGATGTGAAGAAAAAAAGATATTTCTGCACGCCAGCCATTATATAGCCGACGGCATGGGCATCGATCCGTTGTTGAAAACGGTCCTGTATCTTTATGTGTCAGAGCTGTACGGTGCGGATGGATTGAGCTGTGATAGGATCAATATGCCGAGCGATCCCGTTATGAAAGAAGAATATGAATATCCTTTTTTTGATAAGCCTGTAGAGATCGATTCATTACTGCCTATGAAAAAGACGTCATGCGTACCATACAGCTTAAATCCGAATGAATTTGACAGTGAAGGACTTTACGCATATCATCTGCACATTCCGCAAAAAGCCATGATGGCGAAGGCGAATCCCTCAGACGGAAGCCCGGTCTCGTTTTTATCTGTAATGCTGTACCGTGCGCTTTGTTTGCTTGATGACGGTATAGATCAGCCGATAGTCGGGCACGTGCAGCATCAATACCGTTCAGCATTGAAAGCACCTGTTAACCGACACAGCTTGGTAAGCTACATTCCCGTAACGCTTTCCGCAAAAGCAAAGGAATGGCACGTTGAACGGCAGAATACCGTGATAAGAGGTCAAGTGATCCTCGGAAGCGAAAAAGAGGCGGATCTGAATGCGGTAAACCGTTTGCTGACCGTTTTCCCTGACGGTGACGAAACGAGTCTTGAAGAAAAAGAACGGCTTATGCGGCAATACGTTGAGGACAGTATCCGCGGAAAAACATTCGGAATAAGCTATGTCGGCAAGATGGATTGGTGCGGACTTGATAAATATGTTGAGGATCTCCATGCGTATATCGGCGAAAAGAATACCAAAGACATGCTTCTCATCGAGGTTATGACTATAGGTGAGGATTTTACAATAAACTTTATGCAAAGCGGAAAAGGAGATCTTTACGTTAATGCTTTTGCCGAACAGCTGAGAAGCTTTGATATACCGGTCGATATCCTCGGCGGTGAGCGTTACACCTTGTGCGATACAAAAATTCCCGTGCGACAAAGGCGAATAAATAACAAAGAGGAAAACGTGTACAGAAAGGTATATATAGAAATTACCAATATATGTAATATGAGCTGTTCGTTTTGTCACGGACACAAGAGGGAAAAAAGGCAAATGAGTATTAACGAGTTTACCCTTGTTCTTGACAAATTAAAAGGACAGACGGAATATATTTATTATCATTTGATGGGAGAGCCGCTGACACATCCTCTGCTTCCAGAATTCATTAAAACAGCAGGGAAAAGAGGCTTTAAGTCGATCATAACCACAAACGGCACGCTTTTGAATAAGCGGAAAAAAGAGCTTTTAAAAGCAGGCTTACATAAAGTGAATATATCCTTGCACAGTTTTGAAAACGGAACTGAAGATGCTCATAAAAGGTATGTATATGAGCTTGCGGAGTTTGCAAAAGCTGCGGCAGAACAGGGAACTATCGTTGTTTTCCGCCTTTGGAACAAGGGGTGTGACGATGGCAAAAATGATATATCGCTGCAGCTGCTCAAAGAAAATATATCCGGCGAATGGAAAGAAAACACCCGCGGCGTAAAGATACGGGATAAGATCTATCTTGAATGGGGTGAGCGTTTTGAGTGGCCTGATATCAATGCAGACATCAAAGGCGACAAGTTTTTCTGTTACGGACTGAAAGATCAATTCGGTATTCTTTGTGACGGAACTGTAGTGCCGTGCTGTCTTGACAGTGACGGTGTCATACACCTCGGCAATATATTTACCGATGATATAACAGCCATTCTTAATTCCAAAAGAGCTGTAAATATGGTCGAAAGCTTTAAATGCGGTAAAGCTTCGGAGGAGCTTTGCCGACGGTGCGGTTATGCACAAAGATTTGTATAATTAAAACGGATACTCAATACTTTAAGTAAAGAGTATCCGTTTTTTTATAATTTGAATTGTAATTATTCTGTTCTCAAAGCGACTACAGGATCTTTTTTTGCCGCACTTCTTGAAGGTATGATACCTGCAACAAGCGTAAATACAACACTTATTACAACGAGGAACACTGCCGCAAGTATCGGGAATTCTGTTTCAAGACTCTTGATACCGCTGACATGCTGCATTATCATATCTATCGGTATGCAAAGCAGGTATGTGATAAGCACACCTAAAAGTCCTGAAGTGAAGCCTATTATCATCGTTTCAGCATTGAACATTCTTGAAACGTTCTTTTTCGATGCGCCGAGGGCACGCAAAATACCGATCTCTTTCGTTCTTTCCTGAACTGATATAAGCGTTATTACACCTATCATAATTGACGATACAACAAGTGATACCGCAACGAATGATATAAGCACATATGCAATTGCGTCAATTATCGTTGTGACTGATGACATAAGAAGTCCGACGTAGTCAGTGTAGTTGATTTTTGAAAGCTCATCAACTCCGTCATTGTATGACTGAATCACTTCTTCAATGATATCCTTATCGTTGAACGAAGCCGCATAAAGGTTTATTGCAGAGGGCTTTTCAAGGTCTACATAGCCGAGCTTCTTGAGGTTTTCTTCATACGATGCCTTTGAAAATTCCAAAACCGCATCGTAGTAAAGCACGCACATTTCTGTTGTATATTCGGCAGATTCGCCGTCGAGTGCTGCTGCAAGCTGATCGGGCGTCATTTGCGAAAGACGTGATGCGGTTTCCGAAGCGTAGTTCATTTTAAGCTGTTCTTTCATCATTTCCGCAAAATATTCGCTGATGTCTTCATCGGACATCAATGAAAGATACTGTTCGATATCTATACCGCCCATTCCCATCTGCTGTGAGAAAGCCTGCGAAAGTGCTTCTCTCATATCGTCGGGTGTCATCATTCCAAGTGCCTGCTCAAGGGCGGCTTCTATGAATTCATCGCTCGGTATAGATTTGATTGCAATATATGCCTGTGCCTTTTCATTTACATCGAGCGATTTGATATATTCTCTGAATTCCTTTTCTTTTACTTCGTCTGTTAAACTGCCGGACGAGGTCTTGAAGGGAAGATTCGTGAAAATATCGATTGTAGGGTTTTGAAGCTGAGTTGATATAGCGACGGATTTTTCCGACTGCTCCACGATGTGCTTTGTAAGCAGATGTGTGTAACCTATGGAACCTGTAAGCATTGTTGATACTGCTTTTTCTGCAGGCTTGATAATACCCGAAACTTTAAGGGCTACACCGTTGTCGTACAGATATTTTAAGCCTGTATCCGTATCTCTGAGGTCTACGTAAGTTTTTGTTGCTTCATCGTATTTGAAACAGTCTGAATTAAGTATCGTTTTGTATTCCATGGAGCATATTTCTTCATATGTCCATTTGCGGCTTTCTATATTGATCTCTGTGCCGTTTATTACCGAATCCATTATTGCATCTATGTCGGACTTCGGTTTAAGACCGAGTGCATAGAGCGTAAAGTCATCAAGCTCATTGAATGCATCAAGTACGAGCACGACCTCGTTGTATTCGTCAGGCCAGCTTCCGTATACAACGTCATATTGCTTTTCAAGAAGCTCACTTACAGGTTTGCCGTTTTCACCGGGGAGCATTTCCTGCCACATCGTGACATTTGACATGCTTGCACCGGGAGACATAGACATAAGTCCGCCGCCCGATGATGACATTCCCATCATGTTTGACATATCCATGCCGAACAGCTCGACCATGAGGTCCTGCATTATTGTGTTAGAATCGGAACGGATTATATCGCCGTCAGCACTTTTTGTGTAGATCAGCATGTCAAGTCCGTAGGAATACTGCACACCGCTGAGCGATGTGTACAGCTTGCTTTCTTCGTTGCTTTTTTCTTCCTCAATATATTTTTTGAATGATGCGAGGTCATTTTCGGACTCTTCCATATTGTTCAAAGCGTTAAGCAGGTCATACATCATCGCCTTTTGATACACTGCATCGTTATCGTGCTTTTCTATGGACTGTGCTGTTCCTGCAAATGTTTCAAGAATAGTACCTAAATCCATGTGTTTTGCTTCAAGCATAAGCGGATAAGACGAAAGGGTGTCTTCCTGCACCGTGTCAATATATGCGGTCATACCCTGCGAAATGGCAAGGATAACAGCAATTCCGATAATACCGATACTTCCCGCAAATGATGTAAGGAGTGTTCTTCCTTTTTTTGTAAAAAGGTTTTTCAGTGAAAGGGAAAAAGATGTTGCGAATGACATTGAAGGCTTTTTCTCTTTTTTGGCTTTGTTTGTGCTTGGAAGTATGGGCTCAGGCTCTGCAGGCATGGAGTCGCCCATAATTTCACCGTCAAGCATACGGATAATACGTGTTGAATATTTTTCCGCAAGCTCAGGGTTGTGCGTTACCATTATAACAAGACGTTCTTTTGATATTTCTTTCAATATCTCCATTACCTGAAGACTTGTTTCTGTGTCAAGCGCACCCGTCGGCTCGTCAGCGAGAATTATGTCGGGATTGTTGACAATGGCTCTTGCAATTGCCACACGCTGCATCTGACCGCCTGACATCTCACCCGGTTTTTTGTTGTACTGCGATTCAAGCCCGACGAGCTTTAAAGCATCTTTTGCCCTTTGACGTCTTTCAGATTTGCTGACACCGGAAAGCGACAGAGCAAGCTCTACGTTCTGTAAAACAGACTGGTGCGGAATTAAGTTGTAGCTTTGAAAAACAAAGCCTATTGAGTGGTTACGGTAGGTGTCCCAATCTCTGTCCTTGTAATCCTTTGTTGACCTTCCGTTTATAATAAGGTCGCCGTCTGTGTATCCGTCAAGTCCGCCGATGATGTTCAAAAGCGTTGTTTTACCGCATCCGGACGGACCGAGTATCGAAACAAACTCGCTTTTGCCGAAGCACAGATTGACACCCTTAAGAGCATGAACTACACCGTCACCAACGGGATAGTCCTTTTTTATTTTCTTAAGCTCAAGCATTGATAAATTATCACCTTTCGTGTATTGAGATCTTTTTATAGTCTTACCATAACATTCTATCAGAAAAAAATAAATAATGATACAGCAATCCCTAATACTTCTGTATACAGTTTTTAAAATATGTAAAAACATGGGTGCGAAAAATGGTACTTTAAACGGAAATTATTTGCACAATAACGATTTTTGTCTTCAAAAATTATAATATAAAACGATATATTTAAATCAAGCACCCCGTGCCTGCCCCACATTTACGTGAAGCGGATTTACGTGTATTATCGGTTGCGCCCTGTCCGCACCCTCCACGGTTCGTATACGAATCGCCTGCGGACGTTGGGCGCATATTTCCTTGCGGAAATATAGGCGGTAGGGACGCCGAAGGTGTCTTACAATATAAATAAAAGGAGCAGGCTCGTTTTCAAAATGAGCCTGCTGATTTTATAATTTACAGTTTATTTTTTCGGTCTGTAGCTGTCGATTTTGTTTGTAAGATGCTTAGCAACGTCGAGCATATATTTAAACGATATGGGGAGCATATCCTCAGGAACGTGTCTTTGGAAATTACTTGATTCGTATGTAAAGTCGCCGACGTAATCTATTTCACCGAGCGCACGGCAGACCTCTTCCCAGTCTATTTTTCCTTGACCTGGCAGGTCGTGCCTGTCGCTCATATAATCGTTATCGTGAACGTGGAGAGCATACAGATACTCATGACCGAGCTTTCGTATGCAATCCTGCGGCTCAAAGCCGACGATCGTTGTGTGACCGAGGTCAAGACAAGCCGCAAAATGCTCCGTTCCGCCAAGACCGTCGATATAACGAATGAGTTCTTCCATGTGCGAGCAGGAATCGTGTCCGAGTCGTCTTGTTTTCGCTTCGAACTGCCACATGTTTTCAATACATATCTTGTATCCGTACTTCTCGCAGTAAGGTATCATCGTGCGGAAAAAGCGCATATTGTATTCATATACTTCTTCTTCGTGACCGAGATATTCCATGTGATGTATAGGGTGCGCAACAACGTATTTTACACCCATAATTCCGCAGATCTCAAGTGCTCTGTAATGCGCAGGGCCGATGAAACGCTCCCATTCGCCCTCCTCGTTCCACTTGAAATTGAAAGGTAAATGCGCCTGATTGAACGTAATTCCGAGTGAGTCTGAATATGCCTTCAGCTCTCGTGCTTCTTTTTCCCAATTTTCTGAGTTGAAAGGGCTGTCATAATAAGCCATTTCGAAAAGGGAACAGTCAAGCGTTTTAAATCCCGCATCCGATAACATTTTTATCGCCTTTTTGTTTCCGAAACGGTCACGTATAATGGAAATTGCAGTTGAAATAACCATATTGATCCTCCTGTTTGTACCTACTATTTTTATACTACAAAAGTTTCGTTATGTCAATAAAAAAAAGGTAATATTATATATTTCCGCAGGAAATATGCGCCCTTTGTCCGTGGGCAGTTGACTTTGTCAACTGCGGGGGGGCGGACAGGGCGCACGGAAACATAAACAAAAGAGTCTTGAAATTCCAAGACTCTTTTAAATAAATTACAGATTATTTGCTTGCTTCTTCGATAGCAACAGCACAAGCAACTGTCATACCAACCATGGGGTTGTTACCTGCGCCGATGAGACCCATCATTTCAACGTGTGCGGGAACGGAGGAAGAACCTGCGAACTGCGCATCGCCGTGCATACGTCCCATAGAGTCTGTAAGACCGTAGGAAGCAGGACCTGCAGCCATGTTATCGGGGTGAAGTGTTCTGCCTGTACCGCCGCCTGATGCAACGGAGAAGTACTTCTTATCGTTTTCGATAGCCCACTTCTTGTATGTGCCTGCAACGAGGTGCTGGAATCTTGTGGGGTTAGTTGAGTTACCTGTGATGGAAACGTCAACAGCTTCCTTCTTCATGATTGCAACGCCTTCGAGAACGTCGTTAGCGCCGTAGCATCTTACCTTGGAGCGTTCGCCGTCGGAATAAGCGATAGTGCGCTTAACTGTAAGCTCGTCAGAGTAGAAATCATAATCAGTTTCAACGTATGTGAAGCCGTTGATTCTGGAGATGATATAAGCGGCATCCTTGCCAAGACCGTTAAGAATAACCTGGAGGGGTTCTTTTCTTACCTTGTTTGCACTTCTTGCGATACCGATAGCACCTTCAGCAGCCGCAAATGATTCGTGACCTGCCAAGAAGCAGAAGCACTTTGTTTCTTCGCGCAGAAGCATTGCGCCGAGGTTACCGTGGCCGAGACCAACCTTACGGTTAGCGGCAACAGAGCCGGGGATGCAGAATGCCTGAAGACCGATACCGATAGCTTCAGCGGCATCAGCAGCATTTTTTACTCCCTTTTTGATTGCAACAGCGCAACCGAGTGTATAAGCCCAAACAGCGTTTTCAAATGCGATGGGCTGAACGCCTTTAACGATATCTTCAACATTGATACCCTTTGCAAGGCAGATATCTCTTGCTTCTTCAAGATCCTTAATGCCGTATTCAGCCATGCAAGCTTCGATTCCGGCGATTCTTCTTTCATATCCTTCAAATCTTATCATTTGTCTGCCCTCCATTACTGCTTTCTGGGGTTGATGTATTTAGCCGCACCGTCGTATCTGCCGTAAGTCTTGATGTTCTTTTCATAAGCTTCAGCAGCATCTGTACCGTTGGATATAGCTTCCATCATCTTGCCGAGGTGAACGAACTTGTATCCGCAAACTTCGTCATTTGCGTCAAGTGCGAGGGAAAGTATATAACCTTCTGCCATTTCAAGGTAACGAACACCCTTTTCCTTTGTAGCGAAGATCGTACCTACCTGTGAACGCAGACCCTTACCGAGGTCTTCGAGAGAAGCACCAACGGGAAGACCGTTTTCGGAGAAAGCTGTCTGTGATCTACCGTAAACGAGCTGCTTGAAGATCTCACGCATAGCAACGTTGATAGCATCGCAAACAAGGTCAGTATTAAGAGCTTCGAGAAGTGTCTTGCCCTGGAGGATTTCAGCAGCCATAGCTGCGGAGTGTGTCATACCGGAGCAACCGAGTGTTTCAACGAGAGCTTCTTCAATGATACCTTCTTTTACATTAAGTGTAAGCTTACATGTACCCTGCTGAGGAGCGCACCAGCCGATACCGTGGGAAAGACCGGAAATATCCTTGATCTCATAAACCTTTACCCATTTGCCTTCTTCGGGAATGGGAGCAGGACCGTGGTGGGGGCCTTTAGCGACCTTACACATATGCTGTACTTCATTTGAATACTGTAATTCAGCCATTTTATATATCTCCTTTTAAGATGATTATTTTACGATCTCACCGTAGCATGTGCCGAAAGCGCATGCAGCATTTGATTCATCTGTGTCGATGTGCATTGCAAGTGCAAACTTGGGGCTTACACGAACAACTGTGTCACCGAAGATCGTTGTACGTTCGGAATCAACCTTAACGCTTACGATCTGCTTGTCCTCAACGCCGAGAGCTGCAGCATCTTCGGGTGTCATGTGGATGTGACGCTTTGCGATGATAACACCTTCGTTAAGCTCAACTTCGCCGCAGGGGCCAACGAGCTTTACGCCGGGTGTGCCTGCAACGTCGCCGCTTTCCTTAACAGGAGCTGTAACGCCGAGTGTACGAGCGTCTGTGAATGAAATTTCAACCTGGGATGCAGGTCTTTCCGGACCGAGGATAATTACGTTGGGGATATCCTTCTTGGGGCCTGAAATAGTTACTCTTTCTTCGCAAGCGAACTGACCGGGCTGGCTCAAGTCCTTCTTGTGTGTAAGTGTTGCACCCTTACCGAAAAGGATCTCAACGTGTTCTCTTGTAAGATGAACGTGGCGTGCAGATGTTTCAACTAAAATTTTGTTTGCCATTGATCTATCTCCTTTTTATTTATTAACTCTTGGTATTATACAACAAAATGCGTAAAATGTAAATATAAAAACGCAAAATTTTCTTATACTTCCAAAATTATTTTCAAATGATGTAAAAGCAAGTCAAAAAAGATACATTGTTTAACTTTTTGCACCATAACGTAATGCGGGAAATATTTTTGCTTTATAAAGAAAAACATCATGTGAAACGTAATTTTTAAAATGCTGTGCTTGTTATAAAACGGTGAGAATTTTTCTCACCGTTTTATATAGATCATTCTTTTATTATTCGCCCTCAAAGCCTATGAGAATGCCGCCGCGCTCGGCATAAAAACCGCATAGACCGCCGACCGGTGATATTTTCACTGCTGTGTTTGTGAAATTTTCTTTTACCAGCTCTTCTATCTTTTTTGCTGTGCTTCCATTTTCACAATGGTGAATGAAAACCTTGCCGGAGCACCCCATCTTTTTCATGTTATCAACTATGTCTTCAAGCATTTTTTTAGCCCCTCTTGATTTGTTTATTATTTCAAGAGTTCCCTCCTCACTTGCTTTGCCCACTATTCTAATACCAAGCACGCCTGCAAGCTTTGCAACAATGGGACTGACCCTGCCGTTGTTTGCAAGGTTATGCATAGACTCAAGTGCGAACAGAAGATGTGTATGTTTTCTGTATTCTGTTATCTCTTCCGATATTTCATCAAAGGCTTTGCCTGCTGTTATAAGCTCCTTCAGCTTTTCAATTATAAGCGCACATTCGGGACCCGTTGAAAGTGAATCTAAGACAAGCACATTTCTGTCCTTGTGCATCTCGGTATAATCCTTTGCGGCACTGACTGCGGAATTGTAACTGCCCGAAAGGGAACTTGTGATGGCGATGCAGAAAATATTTTCGTAATTTTCAAATGCTTCCAGCCACTCACTTGTATTCGGACATGCAGAGCCCGATCTGCCCTTGTATTTTTCAAGGTATGTCAGCATTTCGTTAAGGTCAAGCGATTTGTCATCGCAAAATTCCTTTTCTGCTGTGCTTATTTTCAGCGGAACAGATGAAAATGCAACGTCTGAAATCTCTTTGATATCCGACGATGAATCGCTTATAATTTTATATTTCGACATAATTCGTTCCCCATATTCCATTATCTGTTTTTTAAAACCATAACCATTATATCAGTTTTTGAAAACCATGTCAAGTGTTTTTGAGAAAAATATTGACAAAGCCGCATAAATACTGTAAAATATTTTCATACACGTAAAGGGAGGTAAACGATGAAAAAATACGAAGCTATCCTTTTTGACCTTGACGGAACACTTCTTCCTATGGATATGGATACATTTTCAAAGGGGTATTTGCACACACTTGCCGAAGAAATGGAAAAATACGGTTACTGTGAGCAAACGCTTCTGCCTGCTATGTGGCGCGGTGTTGCCTCAATGGTTAAAAACGACGGAAGCGTAACAAATTCCGATGCTTTCTGGAAAACATTTTCAGATACACTCGGACAAAAGGTGTACGATGATATACCGCTTTTTGATGCATTTTACAGCGGACGATTCAATGAAGCGGTAAAATATACTTTCCCGACACCAAATGCGAAAAAAGCTGTTGAATATGCCAAAAAATGTGCTGATAAGATCATTCTTGCAACGAACCCGATGTTCCCGACAGTGGCAGTCAAGGCAAGACTGCAGTGGACGGGGTTGAAATATGAAGATTTCGACTATGCAACAGACTATACAAATTCACATTACTGCAAGCCGAATCCGAAATATTTTGAAGAAATTGCGGAAAAATTTTCGCTGAATCCCGAAAAGTGCCTTATGATAGGCAATAATGCCGAGGAGGATGCAAAAGCCTCCATGACTCTCGGATTTTCATCGTTTTTGTTGACTGACTGCCTTATATGCGGCGGTGAAATGCCTGATTGTCCGTCGGGCACATTCGAAGACCTTTTTGAATTTTTAAAATAACGGAGGTAAATTATGAAAAAATTAGCATTCGGACTTATGCGCTTGCCTATGACAGAAAATACCGAAAAGCCTGAAATAGACATTAACCGTGTCTGCAAAATGGTAGATACTTTTATTGAAAACGGTTTTACATATTTTGATACCGCCGCACCGTACCACGGCGGTATGAGTGAGGTCGTGTTCAAAAAAGCCGTTGCTGACAGATATCCCAGAAATGCGTATACCGTAACTGATAAGCTCAGCCTTTTTATGATAGAAAAAGCAGAGGACATGCAGGGATTTTTCGACCGACAGCTTGAAAAGCTGGGCGTTGACTACGTTGATATATATCTTGTTCATTCGCTTTCGAGAAATTCTTACAAGAAAGCGCAGGAATTCGGCGCATTTGAGTTTGTTGCGAAGCTTAAAGAGCAGGGAAAGGTAAAGCATATAGGATTTTCATTCCATGATACTGCGGATATACTTGACACGATACTTACGGAGCATCCTGAAATTGAATACGTTCAGCTCCAGATAAATTATCTTGACTGGGAGGATGATGTAATTCAGTCCCGTCAGTGCTATGAGGTGGCTGTAAAACACGGTAAGCCCGTGCTTGTAATGGAGCCTGTAAAGGGCGGTGCACTTGTTGATATTTCGGAAAATGCTAAGAAGCTTTTGAAGGATAAAGAGCCTGATATGTCTGTTCCGTCATGGGCTATCCGTTTTGCCGCATCGCTTGACGAGGTAGTTATGGTGCTTTCGGGTATGAGCAACGAAGAACAGATAAACGACAATATCAGCTATATGAAGGATTTTGTACCGCTGACAGATGACGAAATGAAGCTCACACTGGAATGTGCGGAAATAATCAGAAAAGATATACCGATAAAATGCACAGCCTGCCGTTACTGTGTTGATGACTGTCCCATGAATATTGCAATTCCCGAGTATTTTGCAATATATAATGACAGCAAGCGTTTCGGCTTGCCGAAAATGGGGCACATGAAAGAAAGATACAGAAAAGTATCGGAAACAAACGGTAAAGCCTCTGTTTGTATAGAATGCGGTATGTGCGAGGAGCACTGCCCGCAAAAGCTTCCCATAAGAGAATTTTTGAAGAATGTTTCAGAAGTGTTTGACTAAGGAGGTCAATTATGAAAAATACAGTTTCTATCAGACAGTCAATGTCTTTTAAAAGAAAGACTTTATTAACATTCGCAGCTATTTCCGCATCAGTCATTCTGCCGTGGCTTTTGCATGCTCTCGGCCATGTTTTACACATTGGAACAAATGTAGGCGAAATATTTTTACCGATGCACATTTTTGTAATGGCTGCAGGCTTCGTGCTTGGCCCTGTGTACGGTGCTGTAACAGGTATTGCGGCACCTGTTCTGAGCTTTGCGCTGACAAGCATGCCGACTGCTGTTATGCTTCCGTTTATGGTTATCGAGCTTTGCGCATACGGATTTTTCTCCGGTATTTTAAGCAATATGCGTTTTAACTCTGTTTTGAAGGTAGGCGCAGTTCAGCTTTTAGGACGTGCTGTAAAGGCACTTGCACTACTCACAGCTATAGGATTTTTGGATTCGCCCTTGCAGGCAAAAATCATATATACAAGCGTAATTATGGGACTTCCCGGCATTGCTTTACAGCTTATTGCAGTTCCGTTTATAGTAAGAAAAATCAATGAATAACAACGAAATTTCACAGGTAAGGGCACTTATATCGGAGGGATTTACCTTTGTCGGTGTTTGCGGCGAAAAAATAAAAACAAGCACGGAAAGAGGGGTAAAGCCTCTGCTGTCTCTGATCGATGCAAAAGAAAGCCTTGAAGGCTTTTACTGTGCCGATAAGGTTGTCGGTAAAGGTGCGGCACATTTATATGTGCTTTTGAAGCCTGAGCATCTGTATGCCGAGGTAATAAGCGCACCTGCGCTTGACTTGCTTGTTAAAAACAACGTCAGCGTTGAATACGGTACTGTGTGCGATGAAATCAAAAACCGCAGTAAAACAGGCAGATGCCCGATAGAATCGGCAACGCTTGACATTGACGACAGTACACGTGCGCTTGAAGCTATAAGAATTACCCTTGAAAATTTGTCAAAACATATTACCTGATATTCACTCCTCTGCCAATCGGCAGGGGAGTGATATTATTTTACAGAAATTAAAGTACAAATGTTGACTTTTGTGAAAAGGTATTATATAATGGCTACATCAAAAATTACATATAAGGCAGGGCGAGCATATGGGCGGTTTTTTTGGTGTGGTTTCAAAGGAAGACTGTGTTTTTGAGCTTTTTTACGGTACGGACTATCATTCGCATTTAGGTACACGCCGTGCGGGTATGGCGACATACGATGCGCAGGCGGGCTTTGACAGGGCAATACATAATATAGAAAATTCCCCTTTCAGAACGAAATTTGCATCCGAATCCGTTTCTATGAAAGGCACTATGGGAATAGGGTGTATTTCGGATTATGAGCCGCAACCCATACTTGTTCGTTCACATCACGGCACATATGCCATAACTACAGTCGGTAAGATCAACAACGCAAATGAAATAGTCGATGAAATAATTGCAGGCAAAACACATTTCTTTGAAATGAGAAGCGGGGATATCAACCCAACGGAGCTCGTTGCGGCAATTATCAACCAAAAGGAAAATTTCATTGACGGAATAAAATACGCACAGGAAATAATAGACGGCTCCGTAAGTATGCTGATACTGACACCGAAGGGCGTATATGCCGCGCGTGATAAGCTCGGAAGAACACCTGTATCGATAGGTGAGCGTTCTGACGGCTACTGCGCAAGCTTTGAAAGCTTTGCATATCTTAACCTCGGATATAAAAGCTATAAGGAGCTTGGTCCCGGTGAGATAGTTGTCATGACTGTTGACGGGGTCAAAACGCTGGCAGAAGCGGGAAAAGAAATGAAAATATGCACATTTTTGTGGATATATTACGGTTATCCGTCATCGTCATACGAAGGCATCAGCGTTGAAAAGGTACGTTATAAATGCGGTGAGCTTTTGTCAAAGCGTGATGATGCAAAGCCCGATATCGTCGCAGGTATTCCCGATTCGGGAATTGCCCATGCTATCGGATATGCTGGTGAATCGGGAATACCTTATGCAAGACCTTTTATAAAGTATACACCTACGTGGCCCCGTTCATTTATGCCCCCGAACCAAGTGAAGCGAAATCTTATTGCAAAGATGAAGCTTATTGCAATTCACGATCTTATAGATAAGAAAAAACTGCTTCTTATCGATGACTCTATCGTGAGAGGTACACAGCTCGGTGAAACAACGGAATTTCTTTACGAAAGCGGAGCTGAAGAGGTACATATAAGACTTGGCTGTCCGCCTATACTTTTCAGTTGTAAGTATCTTAATTTCTCACGCTCAACATCTGAAATGGAGCTTATAACAAGACGTGTAATAAGAGAGCTTGAGGGCGGTGAGCCGTCACGTGAGATACTTGAGGAATATGCTGATCCCGAATCTGAAAGATATGCAAAAATGATCGAGGTCATACGGCGTGAGCTTCACTTTACATCCTTACGCTACCACAGACTTGATGATATGATTGAAGCAACGGGACTTCCCGCAGATAAGCTTTGCACATATTGCTGGAACGGAAAAGAATAAAAAAATGGGGCTGGCTCATTTAAGGAAATAACTCCCAAAATAAGTCGCCCCATGCATTTTTTTGAATATTTATTCTGTAGGGGGGTGCAATCAGTTCGTGTGCGAACTGCGCACTCCCGCTTTTAGTATATTTATACATTTCGAGGCGGACGACCAATGGTCGCCCCTACAAAGTTTACCATATATTTCCTTAAACGAGCCAACCCCAGGTATTCTTTTCAGAATAATTATACATTGTAAACGCATCGGCAAGCAGCTTTGTGTATTCCCAGATGTCGAAATGATATGTTTCGGCAGAAAATCTGTGCGATGTGCTTGATTTAGGTACAAATATCTTAATTGACGTTTCATTTTGCAAAGCATTGTACGCAAGCTCCGTGTTCCAATAATTCAAACACGAAATGCGGGAAAGAAACATACCAGAAAATCCGCATGAGGATATGTCCCCCATAAATCTTCTGTGCTTTAAAATAAGCAAAAATACATAATGTGTGGGAGTTTCTTTGACGGTGAACACCGCCTCATCCTTTGCAAGCGCCATTGATAAAACAGCAAGAGCAACAGTCAATGATGTGATATTTTCGTTTACTTGAATACTTTGTGCCTCACAGGAAAATTCAACGGTTTTGCCGACAGTATCGGGAAAACGCTTTTTATAACTGTTTACCGTGTATTCAACTATTTGTTCAAGGCTTATATTCTGTGATTGCTCACATGTATCTGCGCATGAAAGCATCGTAAGCCTTTGAAGCTTTTTGAACGGCTGATCGCTTTCTGAGGCGAAACGATTTCTGCTGTGAAGCTCTGTATACTTTTGTTCAATTATGAATCTCGATGCTAAAAGCGCATCCGCTGTATCGTTTGCCGTGTCGCTGAAATATATGTGTCTGTACTCATCCGATTTCGGACTTGCAAGACATACACACGCAAGATACTCAACATCCTTCAGGACGAGCACCGCTGTGTACGGAAAGCTTTTTTGCTTTGAATTTACCAGCGGCCGCAGCTCAACTTCAAGACCTATGTCGGCACGTCCTACCTTAAAGATGCTTTTTTCATTGTAATCAACTATTTCGTTCAAAGAGTTTACCGTTATCATCGGTAACTCTGTTTCGGTGTAATATCCCGAAAAACGATCGTATTTTATCATTTTTCCCTACCGCTGTCTTTGCGTTTTTTTTCATTCGGCACAAGCTTATCATCTGAAATGATGTCAATGCCGTTTTCTTCCAGCTTTTCGTCATTGAGATATATTGCCTTCAGTTGTTTGCCGCCTGTCAAAAATTTTCTTTCCTGACGCAAAAGACCGCTATCAAGCATCTTTGTCATAGTTTCTCTTATATTTTCCTTGTCTTCGCCGTATTTTTCCGAAACGGCTTCCATGGCGGATAAAAACGTGATATATCTGCGCTGATGCTTTGATTTTTTCTGCTGTATTAAATAATTTGCAACCATTGAAACACGTACATTTTCAATTTCTTCAAGTGTCGGCACCTCAATATAAGACGATGCGGCACTTTTGAGCATACCCGACAAGCAATCCCTTACGGCATAAACAATAACTTCTTTTTTACAGGTGTTTGTAAGAAACTTCACTACCGATGTGAAATGACCGTCACCGGTGAAAATAACAAAGGTATCGATATCTTTTGCAAACATCGCCCTTTGATATATGCTGTCAAGCATGATGAAGTCCGTAAAATCCTTTTTATAATGCTGGCTTGTGTTCTGTGTTTCTATGACGTTGTTTGAAACTTCCCTTATTTTGGGTATCTCATAACGCATACCGGGATTTGAAAAATCACCGAAGAAAAACATGTCAACGACGTTGTATTTTTTATCAAGCTCATTTTTCCACTTCTTTATTTCAGGACGGCTTGAATAGTTTTTATACATTGAAACGTGCCAATGCTCATAATCAACAAAAACAAGTGCTTTTTTTCTTTTTTTTGCAAATAAATTCCCTATAATTCCTATCTTTCCTTACCTCCTTCCATGCGCTTTCCGTCTGCGAATTATACCATACAAGCCGTTGTTTGTCAAGTAAGATAAAAGGCAAACGGACACTGCATCCGCTTGCCTTGGTATCATTTAAGTATACTTGAAAGATTATCCTTTATTTTTCTTGCCACCTCGGGGCGGTTCATGCAGTAGACGTGTATGCAGTTGACACCGTTTGCAAGTAAGTCGATTATCTGGTCTGTTGCATATGCAATTCCTGCTTGCTTCATTGATTCGGGATTTGAACCGAACTTGTCTGTTATAGCCTTGAATCGCTGGGGTAAGAAATTACCCGATATTTTACATATTCTTTCCGTTTGCTTTGCGTTTGTTACAGGCATGATACCCGCAACAACGGGAACTGTTATGCCTGCTTCACGTATTTTGTAAAGATAGTTGTAAAGGATATTGTTATCGAAAAACATCTGTGTTGTCAGAAAATCACAGCCTGCATCGACCTTTTCCTTAATGTGCTTTATGTCTTCTTTGAGAGTTGAAGCTTCAGGGTGTTTTTCGGGATAACATGCACCGCCGATACAAAAATCACCGTGCTTTTTTATCTCCCTTATAAGCTGGGAAGCATATCTGTAAGGGGCATTTTCGGGAAATTCCCAGTCTGTGGGGATATCTCCGCGCAGGGCAAGTATATTGTTCATCCCTGCAAGCTTGATTTTTTCTATCTGATTTTTTACAGCTTCCTCAGTTGAGGAAACACATGTCAGATGTACGATGGGTGTAATACCGCAGTTTTTAATATTTTCCGCAACGGATACGGTATAGTTGCTTGTGCCGCCGCCGGCACCGTATGTAACGCTCATAAAAGCAGGGTTAAGCTTTGCAATTTCAGATGTCGCATTCATCACCGTGTCTATAGAATCGGATGTTTTGGGCGGGAACACTTCGAATGACAGAGTGGGTGCATCTTTGGCGATATTGCTGTTTATTATGTCGATTATTTTCAAAATTCTCACTCCTTTGGCTCAATTATATACCCTTTTATTTTTTTTGTCAATACCGAGCCGTTAGGGATTGAATTTTTATTAAATGTGTGATAGAATAAAAAAAGTCTATCAAGGAGGCTTAATTATGGATGATTCATCTTTCAACAGTATAACTCATACGGTAGAAAAAAAGGTAGAAGGTAAATACAGGCTTCAGAGGATAATGTACGTTTTAGGCGCTGTGCTTGCATCGATTCTTTTGTGCGGTGCATGTGTGGCTGTAAAAATGCTTATTTACTTCACACCTGTAATGTTCATGCTCTGTCTTATACTGTTCAAATACATGTTTATGTATTTTCAGATCGAATACAGATACACCATCGAAAGAGGTGTTTTTACGATGGAAAAGGTATTCGGTGCAAAAAAATGCAAAAAATACTATCAGGTCACAATAAACGAAGTTGACAGTATAGTGCCTCACACGGATGTTACCGTGAATAAAGGCGACGTTGTTTTTCCGTCTTGTATAAGCTTGGCGGAGCCGACGCCCGATCTTTATGCTATGATCGTGAATGACGGTGATAAAAAGACGGTGCTGTACTTTGAAGCGACAAAAAAGACACTTAAAATAATGAAGTATCACAACAAAAATACAGTAGTTGTTGACACATTGAGGCATTAAAAAGCTGTTAGGTGCATAGATTTAACCATAAAAGGTTAAAGGAGTGCATGTTTATGAAAAAAATATTTTCAGTTGCTTTGTTGGTCATATCGGTTCTCATATCAGGATGCGGAAACGGTGACAATGCCGAGGATTATGTTTCGTCTTTAAAGGACGGATACACCGCAAACGTATCTGTTGATGAGGATGGAACGGCGTATACGGTGCGCATTTCAAAGGATGATGACGGTTCGGTCGATATGGTTTTTGCGGAGCCGTCTGTACTTTGGGGAATGGGTTACAGCTTCGAGGGCGATGACAGCTTTCTTATCTATAACGATATGAATATCGAGCTGGATCAGAAGGTCACTGAAGCATCAACAGGCGGTGTTTACCGCTGGTATGAGCTTTTGAAGTGCGACGGTGAATTTACTGTAAGCGAGGATTCCGTAAACGGTGAAAAGGCAGTAAAGCTTACAAACAGCAATTGTGATATTTATTTTGACAAAGAAAAAAAGAAGCCGCTTATGCTCAGATCGGGTAAAACGGTTATTACATTTGATGAATGGAACGGAAAAAATACTGATGCTCAAACCACGGACGTATCTACAAATTGACTCCTCAGCGCTTGTTTCCAATTTTAATTTCATAAAATCAAAGCTCCCCGATGACGTTTCGCTTATGTGTGTTATCAAAGCGGACTGCTACGGTCACGGCGGAGAATGTATAAAAATACTGCACGATGCGGGATGCAGACACTTTGCCGTTTCATCACTTGATGAAGCAATAGAGGCAAGACGTTATACCGACGGCGACATACTCATTTTGAGCTTTTCAAACCCCGATGATATCTCCCACGTTATCGAAAACGGCTTTATACAGGCTGTTTATTCAAGTGAATATGCAAAGCTTCTTTCGTCCCGAATAAATGAAGGCGAAAAATTGCGTGTACATATAAAAGTAGAAACGGGAATGAACCGCCTCGGCTTCGACTATGCATACAGCGAGGGCTTGAAATACGTTTTTAATAACCCGAAATTTTCACCCGAGGGCGTTTTTACACACTTTGCAAGGGGTGATGAAATCGACAAAAGCGCATGCTTGGCACAGCTGGAAAAGTTTTATAAGGCAAAGAATATTATTGACAGCCTTTCCGATAAGCCTCTTTTGTACCACTGTGCAAACAGCGGTGCGATACTTGACTTTCCGCAGTCTATTTTCGGCATGGTACGTGCGGGCATCGTGCTTTACGGCTTTCCGCCGTCAGATGAAATATCGGGCGAAGGTCTTAAACCGGTTATGAAATTTGTTTCGACCGTTGTGCATATACACAAAATTTCAAAGGGAGATGCCGTTTCCTACGGCGGTGATTTCAAGGCTGAAAAAAATATGACCGTTGCAACTGTTGCGTGCGGTTACGGTGACGGAATTTCAAGACGGTTTACAGGCTCTTACGTTAAAATAAACGGATATTCGGCAAAGGTCATAGGCAGGGTGTGTATGGACCATTTTATGGTCGATATCACCGATATGGAGGAAAAACCGAAGGTCGGTGACGAAGCGGTGGTATTTGACGATGCTTCGGTATATGCAAATCACATAGGAACGATACCTTACGAATGTATGTGCGCCGTGAGCAAAAGGGTGAAAAGAATATATAAATAATATCCGGAGGCAAGGTTGTATATATATCTGTCAAGGAAGATAAAAATAAGCGTCATAACTTCAGTGACGCTTATTATTTTTTCGCTTTCATACAGGGGATGGGATACGTTTTTTATGTTTCTTGCTTCACTTTTGCATGAGCTTGGACATATTGTTTTTTCAAAGGTATGCAAAGCTGAAATTTCATCCGTCACGATAGGACTGGGCGGTGCTGATATAAGGCTGAACGGTATTACCTCATACCGTGACGATGTCGTAATATCTTCCGGTGGTATCATATTCAATTTTTTGTTTTTCATCTTGTTTTTTAAATACAGCTTCGGAAGCTATAACCTGATATACGGTATCTTAAATGCGCTCCCTGTAGACGGACTTGACGGAGGCAGGGCACTGCGAGCCTTTCTTATGATGCGTTTTGAAAATAAAACCGACACGTTTTGTAATATTATTTCCTTCATAACACTTTTTTTGCTTTGGCAGTTTTCCGTTTATCTGCTTTTCAAAACGGGAGCAAACTTTTCGCTGTTTTTATTCTGTATTTGTATTTTTTCATCAATTTTTGACGGGTGATAAAAATATACAAAACTTCTATTGATTTAATTATATGTGTATGATATAATCATAAGGATAAAAAGGTTTGAGGGATGTAAATGGAAATACCGAAGATAGAAGTGGGCGACGTGCTCACGATGAAAAAACAGCACCCGTGCGGAGGAAAGACGTTCCGTGTGCTCCGTGTGGGGTCCGATATAAGAATATTGTGCGAAACATGCGGGCATGACGTGACGGTTGCACGTGTGAAGCTTGAAAAAAACATTAAAAAGATAGAAAAGGCGGAGGACTGTCATAATGCTTGATAAGCTTAAAGAAGCGGAAGAAAAATTTATCACCATTGAAAAGGATCTTTCCGACAGCGAGATAATTTCAGACCAGACAAAATACACCGCTTTAATGAAGGAATACAAACGCCTTTCGCCGATAATTGAAAAGTACCGTGAGTATAAGGGATATGTCAGAATGCAGTCCGACGCCGAGGAGCTTTTATCGGATAAACCCGATGAAGAAATGAAAGCGCTTGCGCAGGAGGAACTGCAGGAAGCAAAGGCAGGTATTGAAAAATGCACGAATGAGCTTAAAATACTCCTTTTGCCGAGAGATGAAAATGATGACAAAAACGTTGTTATCGAAATACGTGCAGGGGCGGGCGGCGACGAAGCGGCACTGTTTTCGTACGTTTTATACAGAATGTACACGATGTACGCCGAATCTGTAGGCTGGAAAACGGAGCTTTTGAGTGTAAACGAAACGGGACTTGGCGGTTTTAAGGAAGTATCGTTCACGGTTATGGGCGACGGTGCGTATTCAAAACTGAAATTTGAATCGGGTGTTCACCGTGTTCAGCGTGTGCCAGAAACGGAGGCGCAGGGCAGAATACACACATCCACCGTAACGGTAGCTGTTTTACCTGAGGCTGAGGATGTTGAAGTCGAAATAAATCCCGCTGACATAAAGTTCGAAACGTGTAAGAGCAGCGGTGCCGGCGGTCAGCACATAAATAAAACAGAGTCAGCCATAAGACTTTATCATAAACCCACAGGCATCGTTATCGAATGTCAGGATGAAAGAAGCCAGTTCAAAAACAAGGACAAGGCGATGAAGCTTCTGCGTGCGAAGCTTTACGATATGAAAACACAGGAACAGCACGACAAGATCGCAAATGAAAGGAAAAGCCAGGTCGGCACAGGCGACAGAAGCGAGCGTATAAGAACATATAATTATCCGCAAGGACGTGTTACCGATCACAGAGTCGGTTATACATCGTATACACTTGAAAGCTTCTTGAACGGAAATATATCGGAGATGATAGACTATATCATCAATGTTGATACAGCCGAAAAGCTTAAATCATAATGAAAACCGAAGTTGTAAAGACAGACCGTGAAAATATTGATATTGCGGTCATAAAAAGAGCATCGGAAATAATAAAAAACGGCGGACTTGTTGCATTTCCCACCGAAACAGTTTATGGGCTGGGTGCAAATGCGGAATATGCCGACGGTGCTGAAAAAATATATAAAGCAAAGGGACGTCCGTCGGATAACCCCCTGATAATCCATATAGCCAAGGCTGAGGATGCGGAGAAATATGCATACACAAATGAGCTTTATTATAAGCTGACAAGCGCATTTTCACCGGGTCCCCTGACGGTAATTCTTCCTAAAAAGAATACTGTGCCCGATACAGTCACAGGCGGTCTTGACACGGTGGCAATAAGAATACCGTCGGATAAAATTGCATCCGCTATCATAGAACATACAGGTGCGGCAATTGCCGCGCCGTCAGCAAACACATCGGGCAAACCCTCACCGACAGAGGCATCTCACGTTATAGAGGATCTTTGCGGTAAGGTCGATATGATAATCGACGGCGGTTCTTGTGAGATAGGTCTTGAATCAACTGTTGTAAGGGCAAATGAAAATGAGATAATTCTTTTGCGCCCGGGAGCAGTTGACATTCATATGCTTAAGGCTGTGTGCGAAAATGTGACGGTGTCATCGGCTATACTCGAAAAGCTCAAAGAGGGCGAAAAGGCGGAGTCACCGGGTATGATGTACAAGCATTACTCCCCCGATGCGCCTGTATATCTCGTTGAGGGAAATGAAGAAAACGTAATTGAATTTTTTAAGAAAAAGCTCGAAAATGATCCGAAAACTGGTATTCTTTGCTATGTTGACAGTAAAGATACGGTATTCGGCGAAAACGTAAAATATCTTGAACGCTCACCTATAAAGCAGGCAAACGTGCTGTTTTCCTATCTGCGTGAATATAACAGCTCAACAGCGGAGGAAATATATTCGGTAATACCCGAAAGCGACGGTGTCGGTCTTGCTGTTTTAAACAGGCTTATGCGTGCGGCGGGATTTAAAATAATAAAGGTCTGATATGAAAATTATCGGTATAACAGGACAAAGCGGTGCAGGTAAAAGCACCGTGTGTACACTTTTTGAAAAATACGGTGTTCCGTGCGTGAATACGGATGAAGTTTACCATTCTATGTTGTGCAAAAATTCACCCTTGGTATGTGAGCTTGTGCGTGAGTTTGGCATAGAAATAACCGACTGGGCGGGCGGTATACACCGTCCGACGCTTGCAAAAATCGTTTTTTCTTCAAAGGAAAAGCTTGAAGCGTTGAATAAAATAGCGCATTTTCATATTCTGTCACGTTCACGTGAAATGATAAAGCAGTATGAAAAAGAGGGTTTCGGAACCGTTCTTGTAGATGCATCACAGCTTTTTGAAAGCGGATTTGACAGGGAATGTGATGCAACTATTGCTGTGACGGCTGAAAAACAAACGCTTACAGAACGTATAATGGAGCGTGACAAAATAAGCCGAGAGGCGGCAGAAAAACGTCTTGCAAACCAATATTCAGCCGATTATTTCAAGGACAAATGCACATACGTTATTGAAAATAATTTCGGTATTGAAGAACTTGAAAGCTCGGTTAAAAACACCTTGGATATCATAAAAGGAGGCACAAATGGCTGAAGCGATCAAAAGAAGCGTTATTGCGGTACTGCTTATAGCTGCGGCTGTTTTGCTCGGATATATAACAGATATCGCACTTGACAGGCATGAGCGTGCAAGTTACCCGACAAAATACAGCGAATACGTCGAAAAATATTCCGAAATGTACGGTGTGCCAAAGGATGTCATATATGCCGTTATAAAGGCGGAAAGTGATTTTGATCCGAATGCGAGATCCGATAAGGGGGCTGTAGGTCTTATGCAGCTTATTCCGTCCACATATGAATGGATATGCGGAAAAACGGGAATACCTTACGATAAGAATAAAATAACGGATCCCGAAACAAATATACAGTGCGGAGTTTATTATCTTTCGTACTGTCATGATCAGTTTATAATCTGGGAAACAGTCTATGCCGCATATAATGCAGGTCACGGTCAGGTCAGAAAATGGCTTGAAGATGAAGAAATTTCGCAAAACGGACGTCTTATAAGCATACCGTTTCCTGAAACGGAAGCGTATGTTAAAAAGGTTTCCGATGCAAGAGAAAAATACATAAAGCTTATGGAGGTAGATACAAATGAGTGAGAAAACAAAAGGTCAGCTTCTTTCAGAAAAGCTGATGTACAAAAAGCTGAATGCTTACGAAAAATATCCGAATGAAGCAGACAGTATCACATCATACTGCGAAGGATATAAAAAATATCTTGATGCGGGCAAAACAGCAAGAGAGGCGGCAGAAGAAGCTGTAAGACTTGCAAAATCAAACGGATTTGAAGAATTTACTTTCGGAAAAGATGTCAAAGCAGGCGGCAAATATTATTATATAAACAGAAACAGAAGCGTTTTCTTGTTTGTTATAGGTAATGAAGACATTGAAAACGGTATACGCATCTGTGCATCGCACATCGATTCACCTGCAATAGATATAAGAGCAGTGCCGCTTTACGAAAACGGCGGAATGGCATTCTTCAGAACGCACTACTACGGCGGTATTAAAAAATATCAGTGGACGGCAATACCGCTTTCACTTCACGGAATAGTTACGAAGAAGGACTGCGAGGTTGTGAATATTTGCATCGGTGAGGACGAAAACGATCCAATTTTCTATATAAACGACCTTCTTCCGCATTTGGCAAAGGAGCAGTATTCAAAGCCTCTTAATGAGGGAATTGACGGTGAAACCCTCAATATTCTTCTCGGCTCCGTGCCTTATTCCGATGATGCGGTTAGCGAAAAAATAAAGCTCAATATCCTTTCAATTCTTTATGAAAAATACGGAATTACAGAGGAAGATTTTATATCTGCGGAGCTTCAGGTAGTTCCCGCACTCAAGGCAAAGGATGTGGGATTTGACAGAAGCCTGATCGCTTCCTACGGACACGATGACAGAGTATGCGCATATCCTTCTCTGACAGCTATGTTTGAAATGGATTCTCCCGAGCATACGCTCATGGCTGTTCTTGCCGATAAAGAAGAAACAGGCTCAAACGGTGCTACGGGCATGAAAGGTGCTGTGCTTGACGATATAATCACCGATATTTGCGTGACACTTGGAAAAAATGAACGCAAGGTACGTGCAAATTCAATGTGTCTTTCTGCGGATGTCTGCGCCGCATACGATCCTAATTTTGCAAATGCTTATGAAAAGAACAATTCTGCAATTGTCGGTTGCGGTGTAGGCCTTTGTAAATATACGGGCGCAAGAGGTAAATCCGATACAAATGATGCAACAGGCGAATATACCGCAAAGATCGCACACATTTTCGACAGTGCCGATGTTGTATGGCAGATGTGCGAAATGGGCAAGGTCGATTTCGGCGGCGGCGGTACTGTTGCAAAGTATATTGCCGAAAGAAATATCGATACTATCGATGCAGGCGTGCCTGTAATATCCATGCACGCACCGTATGAGGTCGTTTCAAAAGCGGACGTTTATAATATGCACAAGGCAACAAAAGCCTTTTACGAAAAATGATAAAGCATCGGGGCATTTGTATTTGCAAATGCCCCGATTCAATTATGTCAGTATTTTTATTATGATATAGCCTAACAACGTGCACACGGGAAATGTCAATATCCAAGCGGTGACTATCCCGAAAACGGTTTTGAAATTTATTTTTCCGCCGTTCAGTATACCTGTGCCGAGCACGGATGATGTTTTTGTATGTGTTGTGCTTGTCGGTATTCCCCATACACTTGCTGTCAAAAGGCATAACGCACTTGCAATATCGGAAGCAAAACCGTCACACTTTTCAAGCGTCACCATATCTTCGCCGACGGAGCGTATTATTTTTTTACCGCCTACGGCAGTGCCTGCAAACATTACAAACGATACAGCCAGAACAAGCCATATACCGATACTGTTTTCATCGCTTGAAAACAGTAAAAAAAGCCCTAAAAATTTCAGTCCGTCCTGTGCTCCGTGCGCAAATGAAGAAATGCACGCCCCGAATATCTGTGCAAATCTGAAAAAATTATCTGATCTGCCTTTGAAAATTGAACGCACAGCTTGATTTGATAATATCCCCGCACAAAATCCCATAACGGTTGACACGATTAAACCGTAAAGAACCTTTGAATACTCTTCTGCGTTTATGTATGAGCCTGCATATGCCATGGCAGTTCCCGCAAGACTTGATATAAGTGCGTGGCTTTCGCTTGTAGGTATTCCGAATATCCAGGTGAATACCGTCCAGATTATTACCGAAAGCATAGAAGCGCAAAGTGCGGTCCTGCAAACGGTGTCATTTGGAAAAAAGGCAAGGTTTTTTACCGTGTATGCAACACCGCTGCTGAAAATTCCCATGATAAACACACCGAGAAAATTGAATACAGCCGAAAGAATAACGGCGTGCGATATCTTCAGACATTTTGTTCCCACACACGTTGCCACAGCATTTACAGCATCTGTTGCACCGTTGAAAAAAATGACGGAAAAAATCAGAATTACGGTAAAATATCCGTTTGATGGTGAAAATCCGTTAAAAAAATCCATAATAAAAAATTATTTATACAAAAACTTACAATATGCTTTATATAAAATTCAAAACTGTGTGTTACAATACAATGTATTTTTGTGCGGAGGTGTCGGTATGGCTGTAAAAGTTGATGTTATGAAACAAACAAAAGAACTGCTCGCCGGCAGTATGCAGGGCGCATATTTTTTGTACGGCGGAGAGGAATATCTGAAAAGAGCTTTTTTGAGCGATATCAAAAAACATGTATGCCCCGATGAAACGCTCCGTGATTTTAACATAAATGTTTTTGACAGCCTTGAAGATAAAGAGGATATTTTATCTGCCTTTGCAACTTTACCGCAGTTTTCGGATAGAAGGCTCGTTATTCTGTACGGTGCCGATCTGAAAAGAGGCGGAAAAGAACCTGTTGAGATTCTTTGCACGCTTGCAAAGGAAGCGGAAAAATACGATTATCTTACGTTTGTCATATATCTTTACGCAACACAGCTTGAGGAAAATGACAGCGATTCAAAATCAAAGCTTGCAAAGATCTCACATGCATCAACCGTTGTGTACTTTGATTTTCTGTCACGTGAGAAGCTTCTGAAATGGATAAACCGCCACTTCGTTTCCGAGGGCTTCAATATATCTGTCCGCACCGCGACGCTTATTGCTGACCGTGCTGCGTGCGATATGAGTGTGATATCAAACGAAATATCAAAGCTTTGCGCCTATATGCGTCAGACGGGAATGAGTGAGCTTGATGATGATACCGTTGAAGCCGTAACAGGCAAAAAGAATGTCTTTGAAGCGTTTTACGTTTCAAATAAAATACTGAAGCGTGATGCAGAAGCGGTGCTTGCATATACGATGGACGCACTCAAAAAGGGTGCTGATCCTATGTTGCTGATGGCAGAGATAACCTCGGAGATCGAAAAGCTGTACAGAATAAAATCTGCAATGAAGTCGGGAATGAAGCCGCCGCAGATAGCATCCGCACTCGGTATGCACGAATATGCCGTTAAGGTGCGCACACAGGCACTTGCGGGAATAACAGGAAAATATCTTTCCGAACTTCTTGAAAGCTGTTATAAAGCCGACCTTGCTGTGAAAAGCACGGGCACTGATGTAAAAGGTGAGCTTATCTCGCTTATAACGAATTTGTAACATGGAAAAACTGAAAATAAAATACCCCGTTATATGTGAAGGGAAGTACGACAAAATTAAGCTTTCCTCCGTCATAGATGCGGTCATAATAACAACGGACGGCTTTGGTGTATTCAAAAACGAAGAAAAAGCCTCACTTTTGAGAAAACTTGCAAACGAGGAAAAAATAATCGTTGTCACCGATAGCGACGGTGCGGGCAGGGTAATACGCAATTTTATAAAAGGGATAATACCTGCCGAAAAAATAATAAACCTTTATACCCCGCAAATAAAAGGCAAGGAAAAAAGAAAAGAAAAGCCGTCAGCAGAGGGCACTTTAGGCGTTGAAGGAATGACAGTCGAGGTGCTTACAAAAATATTTGCTCCTTATACGGGAGAGGTCAAAAACAAGCTTGCACTCAAAAAAACAGATTTTTTCCTGCTTGGTCTTTCGGGGGGAGAAAACTCCTCGTATCTGCGGAAAAAATTTTGCATAAAAGCGGGACTTCCTGCTGAAATGTCAGCAAATGCACTGCTTGAAGCAGTAAACCTCTTGTTTGACGAGGAAGCCTTTTATAAAATTTTGGAGGAAATAAAATGTTGAATTTTTTATCAGCATCTGAAAATTCGACCTTTTCGGCACTATTGGATTGGGTGCTTGAAAATATTACAATACTATCGGTAATTGCTGCCGTCGGTATAGTGATATGCGCTGTGATATATATATGCTTTTTCAAAAAAATAAATGCGCTTATAAAAAAATACCGTGAGATAATCGTATATGTTATCTTCGGAGGACTCACCACAGTTTTGAATATGGCGATACACTTCGGGCTTATGAAATTTACAAAACTGCATGAGCTTGTAATCGTGTTTATCGCATGGGTATTTGCAGTTATCTTTGCCTACATAGTAAATAAACTGTGGGTGTTCAAGAGCAAAAGCTTTAAAAAAGATGTGCTTTTGCACGAGATAGTTTCATTTACAGGCGCACGTGTGTTATCGCTCGGTATAGAAGAGCTTATTTTCCTCATTTTCGTGACATGGCTTGCTATGAGTCAGGGAATAATAAAGATCGTAGCAGGAGTTATTGTCGTAATTATCAACTACATTTTCAGTAAACTCTTAATATTCAAGAATAAAAATCAGGAGTGAAAGGAAGACATATATGAAAAAAACCGCAGTGTTATTGATGTGTACTGTGCTTTTGTGTTCATTTGCATCATGCAAGGGCAAAACGTCAGAAATAACAGCCGACAGCGCTATTGAAACGGTTATCGCAAGTGATCCGAATAAAATAACAGGGGCTGTGACGTCTGTTTATGATAATGTTGCAATACATGAGGGATTTCCCGCTGTATGCAGTATATCGTATGACCTCGGAAAAACAAAAATTTCCTTGATCCGTACAGAAAAGGGAATATATATAAGCTCCGGTGAAAGCGAAATGCTGTTTATAAAATCGCAGGGCGGATATGCTACGTACGTTAAAGGCGAGGACGGAGTTTTTGAAAAATCCGAGGCGGCGCAAGAGCTTGCCGACGGTTACATGAACCAGTATATTTCAACATTCAGCAATTTTTGCTATGCACATGAGGAAAATTTCGGCGATATGACAAAGGGCGAAAAAACCTCTGTATGTGAAAGAGCGTGCACTGAGTACACGTATGAGCTTAAAAACGATTCATCTGAGTATAAATACGTTTACACGCTTGACGATGAAACAGGTATCTGCATGAAATATTATCTTGAAGGTACAGATGAAGACGGTGAGGGCGGTGTATACGAATATGTTTGCACAGATTTTTCACTCAAAGATGTTGAATTGCCCGAATACAGATAACAGGAGAAAATTATGGAAAACAGTATTGAAAATCTTAGAAATAAAAAAGCCTTCATATGTGACATGGACGGTGTTATCTACCACGGAAACAGACTTTTACCCGATGTTCCCGAATTTGTCAACTGGCTTATAGAATCGGGAAAGAAATTTCTTTTCTTGACGAATTCGAGTGAACGCTCCCCCAGAGAGCTTGCACAAAAGCTTCAGAGAATGGGACTTACGGTGTCCCCGGATAACTTCTACACCTCAGCCCTTGCAACGGCATCCTTTCTTGCAACGCAGTGCCCCGGCGGAAGTGTTTACGCAATTGGTGAACCGGGACTTGTGAATGCACTGTACGATGCGGGATTTTCAATGAATGACCAGAATCCCGATTACGTTGTATTCGGAGAGACTCGTTCATTTAACTATGAAAAAATCGAGCATGCTGTGAAGCTTATACAAAACGGCGCAAAGCTCATCGGCACAAATACAGACCTGACAGCACCGGGCGAAAAAGGAATAATTCCTGCCTGCCGTGCACTTATCTCCCCCATTGAGCTTACAACAGGCAAAAAAGCGTATTATATAGGAAAACCCAATCCCCTTATCATGCGCCACGCTTTGAAGAAAATAGACTGCTCAAGACGTGATACAGCTATCATCGGCGACAGAATGGATACTGATATTATTTCGGGTATCGAAAGTGAGCTTGATACAGTCCTCGTTCTTTCCGGTGTTACTTCAAGAGAAGAAGTAAATTTGTTCCCATACCGTCCCAAATATATCCTTGACGGTGTCGGTGATATAATCAGATAAAACAAAATTCAGTACATAGGTCGTGATTTAAATGAATTATTTTTTGCTCGCACTTTCTGTATGCGCTAATGTGGCGTATTCGTCATTTTATAATTATTTCGGTAAAAAGGCGGTCAAGGAAAGATCCGATAATTACAAAATAAATATGTGTATTTATTCTGTTGCGGCGGTCATTCTTGTTGCTATCAGTATTTTTTCAGGCTTCAAAGCATCGCTTTTTACGGTTTTATTCGGTATTGCATTCGGTGCTGTGACGGCACTCAGCGGTATTTTTAAGCTTAATGCGCTTAACTGCGGACCGATGTCGTTCACCATTTTGCTTATCACCTCATCAATGATACTTCCCGCATTTTCGGGATATATCATCTGGGATGAATCGCTGTCGGTGTGGAAGATAGTCGGCACGTTTCTTATGATAGTCGCCGCATATTTTTCAACGGAGAAGAAAAAGGACGGCAAGGGGACAAGTGCAAAATGGCTTATCTTCTGCTTCTTGGCGTTCCTTTTCATGGGCTCTATCGGTATTATGCAAAAAACGCAGCAGAAGTCCTCATTCGCTTCCGAAACGGGTGCATTTCTTGCGATTGCCTTTGTATCTGCGGCAGTCCTTTGTACAGTAAGCTATCTTATAAGCTCAAGAAATAAAACAGAAAAATCAAGCGAAAGCGGTATTGATACAAAAAAACTTATCCTTTTGACGGTTGTTTGCGGTGCATTTATAGCATTTCTTAATAAAGTCAACCTCTATCTTTCGGGTGTGCTTGACAGCGCAGTATTATTCCCGATACAAAACGGCGGTACAACGATGATGTCAGTCGTGGTTGCTATGACTTTATTCCGTGAAAAGGTAAGCGGACGCCGTCTTGTCGGTATGATAATTGCCCTTTGCGCACTTCTTATCCTTGCATTCAGCGAGCTTTTGGCGAAAATAGCATAATACAATAATAGCATGCACGTAAAACAGAATCCGTGCTTAATCTGAATCTTTACGGTGACGGCGCCCTGTCTGCGCCCCCCACAGTCGGCTTGCCGACTGCCCGCAGACAAAGGGCGCATATTTCCTACGGAAATACATTTATGAAAACACGATGCGGAGGTATTGTGATGAGTTATGTGAATAACAAAAAGAGAGAATTTGCGTTCTCTCTTTTGTCTTATTTACATATTTATATCGGGGAAAATTTCGATGCTTCTTTTTAAAATGCCGTTCATGTGTGCGATGGCAACGCCGTAGTTGACGATGGGGGTGTCATATTCCTCACATATCCGCATACGGTAGCGCATTTCCTTTTCGGTCAGCACACAGCCGCCGCAGTGAAGCACGAGGGCAACATCGGATAGATCATTTTCAAAATCACCGCCTGAGGTGAATTTGAAGTTCAGTTCCTTGCCTGTAAATTTACGCATAAGTGCAGGAATCTTGACAGTTCCTATGTCCTTACAGCTTCTTCTGTGCGTACAGCCCTCGGAAATGAGCACCGTGTCACCGTCTTTAAGCTGTGATATGGCAGATGCACCCTTTACAAGCGTCGGCAGATCGCCCTTATATCTTGCAAAAAGAATTGAAAATGACGTAAGCGGAATATCAGGCGGTAAGAGGGCTGAAACCTTGCCGAATACCTGTGAATCCGTAATAACAACGTCGGGCTTTTTACAAAGGGATGAAAGCACATTCGGCAATTCCTCAGGCTGACAGCAGATGCATATACCGTGGGCATCAAGCATGTCACGTATTGTCTGCTGCTGGGGAAGAATAAGCCTGCCTTTTGGTGCTGCTTCATCTATCGGCACAACAAGCACCGTTAAAGCGTTTTCGGGCAAAATATCGGAAATAAGATGCTTTTTGCTTTCCGCTTTTGCAAAAGACGTTGCAATTTTTTCTTTCAGCGCATCTATGTTGTAACCGCTTTTTGCACTTACATATACCGTATCATCGGGGATATTTTCAGGTATCTCAATATTTTCTGCCTTGTTGTACACACATACATAGGGCAGATTTTTTTCTTTTACGTTTTTTAAAAGCTTTTCATCAAATTCAGTTATTCCACGTGAGGCATCAATAACTATGACTGCCGCATCGACCGTTGCCAGAACTCGAAGCGACACCTTTACACGCTCTTCTCCAAGCTCACCGACGTCGTCAAGCCCCGGTGTGTCGATTATTGTCACAGGTCCGAGCGGCAAAAGCTCCATTGATTTTTTCACAGGGTCTGTAGTTGTGCCGGGAGTATCTGAAACAACGGAAATTATTTGTCCCGTCACAGCGTTTGCCACACTTGATTTTCCTGCATTCCGTGCGCCGAAAAAGCCGATAGTCAGCCTTTCGCCCGACGGTGTATCGTTAAGTCCCATAACTACCTCTTAAAATCTGAAATCACGTCTGTTGGAGTTCTTTATGTCCTCAATATTAGACTCGGCAATAGTGCGTACCTTTTCTTTAGGGATCTTGCCAAGCTCTCTTTGTATCATTTCGTAACCCGCTTTTTTCGTTTCCTCGCTTCCGTAGTCAACAAGGTATTCTGTAAGCGTCATAAGTGCATTCGGGTGACAGCAGTTGATTATCTGACCTGTTTTGCAAAGGCTCATAAATCTGTCGCCCGTTCTGCCCTCACGGTAGCAAGCTGTACAGAAAGAGGGAATGTGACCGTTATCAATAAGCCAATGTACGACCTCGTCAAGTGTTCTCTGGTCGGAAACGTCGAACTGTTCTGTATCATGCGGACGTTCCTCGCAAGCGTAACCGCCGACAGACGTACGTGAGCCGCCGCTGACCTGCGAAACACCGAGATTAAGCAGCTTTGAACGGACTTCTTCCGTTTCTCTTGTGGAAATAATGATGCCCGTATAGGGAACAGCAAGACGGATGCAAGCCGTTATCTTTTCAAATATTTCGTCACTTATGGAGTTATCAAACTGCGTGGGGTCAACATCGTCAGCACGCTTTATTCTCGGCACGCTTATTGTATGAGGACCGACACCGTGGACAGCCTCAAGATGCTCTGCGTGCATAAGAAGTCCTGCGAATTCGTACTTGTAAAGCTCAAGACCGAACAGAACACCGAGACCGACATCGTCGATTCCGCCCTGCATTGCTCTGTCATGTGCCTCCGTGTGGTATGCATAATCATGCTTCGGACCTGTGGGATGGAGCTTCAGATAGCTTTCCTTGTGATACGTTTCCTGAAACAGAATGTACGTACCGATGCCCGCATCCTTCAGTTTTCTGTAATTTTCAACAGTTGTTGCGGCGATGTTTACGTTTACTCTGCGTATTGCACCGTTTTTGTGGTTTACGCTGTAAATTGTGTTGATACATTCAAGAATGTATTCTATGGGATTGTTTACGGGGTCCTCTCCCGATTCAATTGCTAAACGCTTGTGTCCCATATCCTGAAGTGCTATTACTTCCGCTTTTACTTCCTCTTGTGTCAGCTTCTTTCTCGGAATAGTCTTGTTTTTAAGGTGATAAGGACAGTAAACACAGCCGTTTACACAGTAGTTTGAAAGATAAAGAGGCGCAAAGATAACGATTCTGTTACCGTAAAACGCAAGCTTAATTTCCTCTGCGACCTTGTATATTTTTTCTATCATCTTTTGGTCTTCGCACGCAAGAAGCACAGATGCCTCTCTGTGTGAAAGTCCGTGGCACGTATAGCCTGTTTCGGTTTTAACAGGGCGTGCTTTTTCAATTATTGAGTCAATAAGCTCAATATTGTTTTTGTTTTCCTCTGCATATGCAAGAGTTTCTCTTATTTCCTCATCGCTTATGAATTCTTCTGCTTTGAGTGATTTCGGATCGTATTTTGCCATTTTATTTTTTCCTTTCTTTAGGGTCAGAATTTCTTCCCCTTTAGATAAAATTATTTTACGTAATCTCCTCGGTCAATGACCGTTTCATAGCCTATCTCAGCTAAACTTGCCATAATGTTTGCAAGGTTTTCGCCTGCTTCGCTTCCTGTGAATGCCTTTCCGTTGTAAAGCATATATTTTTCACGCACACTTGACGGCGAAAGGTTCGGCATAATGACATTTGCGCCGGACATAATTCCTTTTTCACGTCCGCCGACGGCAAGTGAGCCGAGTGCTGTTGTTGCAGGCAAAAGGATATTCGGGTGAATGAGCCTGATAATTGACAAAAGATAACAGGTAAAATCTGCGCTTCCTGCCTCAAAGTCACCAAACGGTGTGTCAACGTGCGGTATAAACGGACCTATTCCGCACATATGAGGCTTGAATTCTTCAATAAATTTTAAATCGTTTGCGATATGCTTCAGTGTCATAAACGGAGATGAGACCATAAATCCGCATCCGACTTGAAAGCCGAGTGATTTTAGGTCATTCAGACATCTTACCCTTTCATCATATGACATATTTTCGGGGTGGAGCATTTCATAATGCTCACGTGTGATGCTTTCATGTCGGAGCAGATACCTATCAGCCCCTGCCTCCTTCAGCCTTTTAAAGCTGTCATAAGAACGCTCACCGAGTGAAAGCGTTACGGCGCATTCGGGATATTTTGCTTTTATCGACTTTACTATATCGCAAAGCACGTCATCGGTGAAATATCCGTCCTCACCGCCCTGCAGGACAAATGTGCGGAAGCCGAGGGAATGACCCTCATCGCAGCAGGTGAGTATTTCATCCTTTGTCAGTCTGTATCGGGAACAAAGAGTGTTGCTTTTTCTTATTCCGCAGTAATAGCAGTCATTTTTGCAGATGTTCGATATTTCAATAAGTCCACGGATGAAGACCTTGTTTGAATATACCTTTTTTCTTGCCTCGACCGCTTTTCTGCGTGTATAATCATAGGTATCGTCATAAAAATTCGATATGAGATATTCGTATTCTTCGATGGTGAGCGAATGTTCCTTTTCAAGCTTGTCAATAAGTTTAAATACCATCGTGAACCCCCGAATAAACCGTTTTGACGCTTACCCCGTCAAGCTTTCCTATCTTTCCTGCAAGTGCTGATATAATATCCTGAGGTGCATCAACTGCAACGCTTATAATGCTTATATTTTTCTTACGGTAGGGAAGTCCCATTCTGCCGATAATGTATTCGCCGTATTTGTGAAGAAGTGAGTTTATTTCCTCTGCCGAATCGAATTTTTCAACTATTATGCTTATAAGCGCAACTCTTGTTTCCATAATTCCTCCGAAGATATATATGCTTATGATACCCTAAAAATATGAACAAAGCATTTGTATATTCATTAAATAAATTATAAATCTGAATTGTGTGTGTAATATATACAAATTTTGATGTCGATATTTGTGCAATATTGTCATTGAATTTTATATCTTGTTGTGATAGAATAACGTCTGCAACCGTTGAAACCTTTGGGATTTTGCAAACCGAAGGCGGAGGAGGCTCTGGAGAATCCCGCAAGCCGTGCGGGTGCCGAAGGTGCAAGGCTACAGCCGAATCTCTCAGGCAAAAGGACAGGGCAGGCATTAAATCGTATATGTCTGGTATATTTCTTTGTTCTCCGCTATCTTTCAGCGGATTTTTTTATTTTTTTTACAGGAGGGCGTTTTTATGGACGCAGTTTTAAAAGTTGTTCAGACTATAAATGCATATATGTCTGACTACATTCTTATCGTTTTACTTGTCAGTATAGGTCTTTTCTATACGATCAAGACAAGATTTGTTCAGGTTCGCTGCTTTGGCGAAGGTATGAAAAAGGTTTTCGGTAACTTCTCTATGAAGGGCGGAAAGCAAAAGGGCGGTCTTTCATCGTTCCAGGCTCTTTCCACAGCTATTGCCGCACAGGTCGGTACAGGTAACATTGTCGGTGCGTGCGGTGCTATCCTCGTAGGCGGTCCCGGTGCTATATTCTGGATGTGGGTAATTGCATTCTTCGGTATGGCAACGATATATGCCGAAGCGGTTCTGGCACAGAAGACACGTGTTGAAAATGCTGACGGCAGTATTTCGGGCGGTCCTGTTTACTACATAAGAGAAGCATTCAAGGGTAAATTCGGCAAGGTTCTTTCGGGAATCTTCTCCGTTACACTTATCCTCGCACTCGGCTTTATGGGTACAATGGTACAGTCAAATTCTATTGCAGAGTCCTGCAACAACGCTTTCGGCGTTCCTACATGGGCTATCGGTATTGCACTTGTGCTTGTATCCGCATTCATTTTCATCGGCGGTATACAGCGTATTGCATCGGTTACTGAAAAGATCGTTCCTATAATGGCTGTGCTTTACATCGTACTCGGTCTTATCGTTCTCGGTGTTAACATCAAAAATGTGCCCGAAGCATTCGGAATGATATTCAAGTATGCGTTTGTTCCGCAGGCTATCCTCGGCGGCGGTATCGGTGCGGCGCTTAAAGCGGCAATAAGCCAGGGCGCAAAGAGAGGTCTTTTCTCCAATGAAGCAGGTATGGGTTCAACACCTCACGCACACGCAATGGCAAATGTTGAAAAGCCTCACGATCAGGGTGTTGTTGCTATGATAGGTGTGTTTATAGATACATTCGTTGTTCTTACAATGACAGCACTCGTTGTTATATCCACACTCTATGCAAACGGAGGCCCCTTGGCTGACGGAAGCGAGGACGGCTTTACAAAGGCAAACCTTATGCAGAATGCATTTGCTACAGTTTTCGGTGAAAACCTCGGCGGTATTTTCGTTGCTGTTTGCTTGCTTTTCTTTGCTTTTTCTACTATTTTGAGCTGGAACTTCTTCGGAAAGCTCAATGTTGAATCGCTTTTCGGCAAAAAGCTTCCCGTTCTTATATATTCAATAATTGCTATTGTGTTTATATTCCTCGGCTCGATCCTTTCAAATGATCTCGTTTGGGAGCTTGCGGATATGTTCAACAACCTTATGGTAATCCCCAACGTCATCGCACTCTTTGCACTGTCAGCGATCGTTGTTGCCGCTACAAAAAAGAAATAAGCATCTGGTTATAAAAAAAGCTACAGTTTGACTATTTAAATCATATCAAAACCGTGTATAATTTACTTAATCAAATGTAGAGGTGTTTATTATGGCTTATAAAAGAGTTTTAACTATTCAGGATATTTCTTGTCTCGGTCAGTGCTCACTGACGGTGGCACTTCCCGTTATTTCTGCATGCGGTATTGAAACGTGTGTTTTGCCGTCAGCTGTTTTGTCAACACATACAGCCGGATTTTCGGGATATACGTTCAATGATCTTACGGATGATATGCCGAAAATCAAAGACCATTGGGTAAAGGAAAATATTTCATTCGATGCACTTTACACAGGTTATCTCGGCTCGGCTCAGCAGATACAGTATGTCTGCGATATTTACGATGCAACTGTAAACGGTGCGCTTATCGTTGACCCTGCAATGGCTGACAACGGCAAGCTTTACCCCGGATTTGACGAGGCTTTCGTTGAAAAAATGATAACACTTTGTGCGAAGGCTGATTATGTTGTTCCCAACATAACAGAAGCTTGTTTCTTGACAGGCGTTGAATATAAGACGGATTATGGCAGAACTTATATTGATCTTATCATTGAAAAGCTCACGGCTATAGGATGCAAAAATATCATCCTCACAGGTGTCAGATACAATGAAGGCAAGACAGGTGTTGTCGTTTATGAAAACGATAAGTATGATTACTATGAGCATGATCTGCTTCCCAACAGCTGCCACGGAACAGGCGATATATACGCATCTGCTTTTGTCGGCTCACTTGTAAGAGGAAACAGTGCGTACGAAAGCGCAAAAATAGCGGCAGATTATACTGTTGAATGTATAAAAGCAACAGCAGAAGAGGAAAATCATTGGTATGGAGCGAAGTTTGAGCCTGTGCTCGGTAAACTTATATCAATGCTTGAAAAGTAATTTTGATGAAAAGAACAAAACTGTCGGACAGGCAACTGCCCGATTACACCAAAGGCGAAGAAATATTTAATACGGTCAGCCACATTGTGGGTGCGGCGCTCGGCGTTGCCGTGCTTGTGCTGTGCATTGTTTACTCAGCAGTAAACAGCGATGCATGGGCTGTGGTCAGCGGCTCTATATACGGTGCATCGATGGTCGTGCTTTATACAACGTCAAGTGTATATCACGGACTTCATCCGAATATGGGTAAGAAAGTGATGCAGGTGCTTGACCACTGTATGATAAACTTCCTTATTGCGGGAACTTATACCCCCGTGCTTCTTTGCGGAATACGTCCTGAGCATCCCGGCTGGGCTTGGACTTTGTTCGGAATCGTGTGGGGATGTGCCGCTGTTGCAACGGTGTTTACGGCAATTGACCTTGATAAATATGCGGTGCTTTCTATGATATGCTATCTCGGAATGGGATGGTGCATCGTATTTGCGGCGAAGCCTGCATTGGCATCGATTTCCGGCGGAGGCATTATGTTCATACTGATAGGCGGTATTGCTTATACTGTCGGTGCAGTGCTGTACGGCATAGGAAATAAGGTAAGGTATATGCATTCTGTTTTTCACCTGTTTGTAATTGCGGGAAGCGTGCTGCAGTTCTTCGGAATAATTTTTTACATTTTATAAAAATAAGAGGTCGGAGCGCGCCGACCTCTTATTTCATTTCTTTTTCAAAATGGAAAGTATACATTTTTTCTCATAAGGCGCACGGTTGATTCCGAGAAGCTTATATCCCGTCTTTTCAACGGTGGCTTTAAGCTGTTCATCTGTTATTTTTACCTCTGTAAGTATAACCGTTTGCTTGTCCTTGTGCGAGGAAACAACTTTTTTAACGTCAAAGCTGTTTCTTACGGCATCGTTCATGTGTGATTCGCACATCGGGCACATCATACCTTCTATTTTAAGTGTTATTTTTTCCATGTTTATTTTCTCCCTTAGCGTAGTTAGTATATGCTAACTCAATTATACTCACGTTTTTCTGTTTTGTCAACAGAAAAAAATTCATTTGGTGCGATTTTTTTTGAAAAAATACTATACAAAAGACAAAAAATGTGGTAATATGTTGAATGTAATTTTTGTTACTTAAAGGAGTCTTGCGTTATGAAAAAGATTTATGAAGGCAAAACAAAAGATGTTTACTCACTTGAAAACGGCAATGTAATGCTGAAGTTCAAGGACGACTGCACGGGCAAGGACGGCGTGTTCGATCCGGGTGAAAATACAGTCGGACTTACTATCGAAGGCATCGGCCGTGCAAATCTTGAAACGTCTATCCGTTATTTTGAACTGCTCAAAAATGCGGGCATCAAGACACACTATGTAAGTGCGGATCTTGAAAACGCAACAATGGAGGTTCTCCCCGCTACCGTGTTCGGTCACGGTCTTGAAGTAATCTGCAGACTTGTTGCAACAGGAAGCTTCATTCGCAGATACGGCGAATATATCAAGGACGGTACACCTCTTGAAGGCGGTTATGTTGAATGTACATTCAAGAACGATGAAAAGGGCGATCCGCTTGTAACAGGCGAAGGACTTGCCGCACTTAATGTAATGACTCCCGAAATGTTTGAAAGCATGAAGGAACAGACACTTAAAATAACAAAGATCGTTGCAGACGACCTCAAAGAGATCGGTCTTGACCTTTGGGACATCAAGTTTGAATTCGGTTACAACAACGGCGAGGTTATCCTTATAGACGAAATTGCATCGGGCAATATGCGTGTTTATAAGGGCGACAAGATCGTTGAACCTGTTGAGCTTACAAAGCTTATCCTTAACAGATAAAATAGCCTTGATTGGCTGTCATAATGGAATTTACAATTTCGGCAGAGTTTACTCTGCCGATTTGTGTTATATGATGCAGTGGATAAAATGGATAAAGAAAAAGAATTTCCGAAAAGGAAGGCTATAAGACTCAAAAATTTTGATTACAGCACGGTTGGCGCATATTTTATAACGATTTGTACACAAAACAAAAGGTGTACTCTCTCGCAGATAGTAGGGACAGGCGTCCTCGACTGTCCGAAAACCGAATTGACTGAATATGGAAAAATTGCAGAAAAATACATCAAACAATTTAATAATTTCTATAATCATTTATCGGTTGAATATTACGTGATAATGCCTAACCATATTCACCTTTTGCTTTGCGTAACGGAAAATAATGTGACCGATAACGGACAGTCGAGGACGCCTGTCCCTACAAATGTCAAAAGGGCAAACGCCGCCTGCTCGCAATTTGTATCCACGTTTAAGCGCTTTTGCAACAAAGAATACGGCTGCAACATTTGGCAACCTCGTTTTTACGACCATATTATACGTAACCGTGATGACTACGAAGAACATATAAAATACATATATGAAAATCCCATTCGCTGGTACTATGACGAATTATACACAGAAGAATAGCGGTTTTATAAATCAAGTAAAGAAAACAGTTGCATAAAATAAATAAATGTGATAAAATAAATAAAATATAGCAGATAGATAAGGAATGAAATATGTCGGATATATTTTACAGATTTTCCCCGTTTATACAAGAATATATATACAGAAACAACTGGGAGTCGCTGCGTGCTGTACAGACGGCATCGGCACAGGTGCTTTTTGAGACGGATAATAATCTTTTGCTTACCTCTTCAACTGCATCCGGAAAGACAGAGGCATCATTTTTTCCGATAATCTCAATGCTCACTGAGGATCCGCCGCAAAGCGTGGGAGTGCTTTATATAGCACCCTTGAAAAGTCTTATAAACGATCAGTTTTTAAGGCTTGACGAAATACTCAAAGAGTGTGATATCCCCGTGTTTCATTGGCACGGCGATGTGTCATCGTCGCACAAAAACAAGCTTTTGAAAAATCCTAAGGGGATACTTCAGATAACGCCCGAATCGCTTGAAAGTATGTTGATGAACAGGTCAAATGATATCGTCCGTCTGTTTTGCGACCTGCGGTTTATCGTCATTGATGAAATACACATACTGACAGGCACGGACAGAGGAAATCAGATAATCTGCCAGCTTAACAGAATTGCAAAAATTATTGGACGTGATGTAAGACGTGTGGGACTGTCGGCAACTATCGGTGATGTCGATGTTGCAAAAAAGTGGCTGAACGGCGGCTCAAACAGAATATGCGAAGCACCGATACTCAATGAAGGAAAAACATCCTGGCGGCTCGCACTTGAGCATTTTTATATACAAAATGAAAAGTTTGACCAATCGGGAACGGATGCGTTTGCAAACAAGGATGTAACGCAGTTTACCGATGAAAAGAAAGAAAATCCGATACCTGCACGTGCAAGAATTGATGCGGGATATGAATATATTTATGACTGTGTAAAGGATAAAAAAAGCCTTGTTTTTTCAAATTCAAGAGAAGAAACTGAGTATATAACGGCAACGCTCCGCCAGATTGCGGATAACAGGCACGAGCCCGATATATTTTTGATACATCATGGAAATCTCTCGGCTTCTTTGCGTGAGGAAGCTGAATTCAAAATGAAGAATGATGAATACAATGCAGTGACGTGCGCAACCGTTACTCTTGAGCTTGGTGTTGACATAGGCAGGCTTGAAAGAATAATGCAGAACGGCTCACCGAATACTGTTTCAAGCTTTTTGCAAAGGCTCGGCAGAAGCGGAAGACGAGGCTCACCGCCTGAAATGTTTATGGTGTTCAGGGAAGAAAATCCCCTGCCCGAAACGCCTATGCCTCAGCTTATACCGTGGGAGCTTATAAGGGCGATAGCCATAATTCAGCTTTATATAGAGGAAAGATTTATTGAACCGCCGAGTGAAAAAAGACTGCCGTTTTCGCTTTTGTTCCAGCAAACGCTGTCAATACTGTTTGCTTCGGGTGAGCTTACTGCGAAAGCCCTTGCGGAGCGTGTTTTGTCGCTCCCCGCATTTGAAAGGGTGACAAAAGAGGAATACAAAGCACTGCTTGTCAGTATGCTGAAATGCGACTACTTGCAGATGACGGATGAAAAAACGCTTTTGATAGGTCTTGCAGGGGAGAGAATTGTCAACAGCTTTAAGTTCTATGCTGTGTTTAAGGACAGCGAAAACTTCTCTGTCAGATGTGAATCCGATGAAATAGGCACTATAACAACACCGCCCCCTGTCGGCGACCGCTTTGCGCTTGCAGGCAGAGTCTGGGAGGTAACGGAGCTTGATATACCGAGAAAGCTTATCTACGTCAAGGGAGTAAAGGGCAAAATGGAGGTCACGTGGCCAGGTGAAAGCGGAGAAATACACACACGCATACTTGAAAGAATGAAGCAGGTGCTGTGTGAAGATAAAGTTTATCCGTATCTTAAGCCGAATGCACGGCGCCGCCTTGATATTGCACGGCGTGTTGCGCAAAATGCACGTATCTGTGAAAGATATGTTATACCGCTTGGAGGGCTTACGTACTGTATGTTCCCGTGGCTCGGCACAAGAAGCTTCCGCACGCTTCGCAAGCTGATGGCGAAAAATGCGAAATATCTGCAAATATCGAATATTGAATATGACGGATGCTGTTATCTCACGTTCAAATATGAGGGAAACAGCGAAAGGGAACTGATAAATAAGCTTTGTGCCTTGACGTGTGACGGCTTTGACAAAAAAGAGCTTGTGTCCCCATCAGAAATACCGATATTTGAAAAATATGACGAATATATACCGCACGAGCTTCTGCGTGATGCCTACGCTGAAGACCGCCTGCGTGAAGATGAGGTCGTTTCCCGAATAGGACAAATGTATGACAGTATAAATTAAAACAAGGTCGGTTTGGATTTTTCCAAACCGACCTTGTTGGTTTTGCATATTCGAAGCGATGCTGTAGGGGTTGGCGCCTCGACAACCCGCTTTAAGTACATTTATTTTTTTAAATTCCTTATAAATTCATCACTTATTATTGCGCTTGTATGAATTGATGTGTATTTTCCTTTTATGTACATACTCGACCTTGCACAGCCCTCGTAAGTCATACCGCATTTTTCCATAACACGCAAACTTGCAACATTTCCGTCCATACAGCGCGCATAAATTCGGTGCAGGTTGAGCGTCATAAATCCAACCTTCATAACTTCAGCAAGTGCCTCTGAGGCATAACCGCGTCCTGCATAGACGGGATTGATAACGTAGCCGACCTCGCCTGCGTTGTTGTTTTCGTCAAATGAGGTAAAACCGCACGTGCCGATCATTTTCCCTGATTCTTTTAAAGTTACCGCCCAATCGTAAAATTCGCCGTCGCTGTACTGATCCTGCACAAGGCGGAGATATCTTCGTGTATATTCTGCATCGGGATGCGCCCGCCATGTGAGGAATTTTGTTACTGATTCGAGTCTTGCATATTCAAACATATCTGGAAAATCAGTCGGCTTTATTTTTCGAAGTATAAGATTTTCGGTATTAAGCGTCGGTATCCGCTTGAAGTATTTTCGAAGTATAGTTTTTTCCATCGTCAGTACACTTTCTGTAAATTTGGGTTGCATATATATTATACTCATTACGGCGAAAAAGTAAATACATGAGGCGAATTTTTAAGAAGAAAACGTATTTTCGCTTTTTTCTTGGCAAAAGTTACAAAATGTTAACAAAAAAAGCGTTCGTCAAAAGGTAGAAAAATCGGTCTTTTAATTGTGCAAAATGCACAATACGGGAGCACGCATCGTTTGATATGTTAATTTATTTCCTATCAAACAAAGTGAATATTATTCACTACTTGTTAGTAATTATTAAAAAGGCAAAAATAACTTAATGAAAAATAACACAGAAGTTCAATTAAAATTAATATTTCAAGGGCGTTTTGCGCATCGATTTTCAAGTGAGGTGAATTAAATTTACTGCACTTGCACACGTGCGGATTTTTGTGGCACAAACTTACTTTTTGCTTTTGTGAAAAGCAAGTAAAAGACACAAATCCCCCGCTTGCTTACCGTGTTTTGCGCATAAATTGCAGGTAATTATGACGTAACAATACTTGACAACGGTGCAAAGATGTGTTATTATTATTTATAAATATGAAATCGGTTAAATGGAGAATCGCTCGGATTGTGTCGGTTTTTTGTTTATACCTGCAAGTTTTTACTTGTTTTCAGTTAAATTTCACAGGAGGAATACCCATGAGAAAATCAAAATTGTCAAGAGCTTTGATTGTTTTTCTCGCCCTGTTGACGGCCATATCGCCCGTGGGTATCAATGCCGCTGAAGGCACATCGACTACGACAAGTATCGAAGAAGTGCGTGAGCTGCTTGATGCACAGACGTATTATGACTATCTTCAGGAGAACAACAACCTCGGAATTACCGACGGTGATGGTTCTGTAACCGTTAAGGCGGCAGAAGGCTTCACTTTCGCAAAGGATGAGGAATACGGCAAGGAGGAAGATATTGCGAAGGTCGTAACTGACCCTGACGGCAAAAAGGGCGATGTCCTTTACGTTCCGCAGACAGGTACGGTTTCGTGGAAGATATCCATTCCTACTACCGGCTATTACACAGTTAAGCTTACTTACAGACCCGTTGAAAACGATTCCGGTTCTGCAAACACCTCGACTATTGAGCGTGTATTCAGAATAGACGGCAAGGTTCCCTTCAAGGAAGCCAACTATTTTGAAATGACACGTGCGTTCAAGGATGTTTACACCGAGCAGGATGAAAACGGACTTCCCGCATTCAAGCTTGACTTCAACGGCAACGACAAGAAGCCCGAGAAGCAGCAGGCGTATATGTGGAGCGAATACAGTCTTTGCGATTCCGCAGGCTTCCACATAGATCCGTTCAAGTTTGTATTTGAAGCAGGTGAACACACAATTGCTTTCGAAGCTACGATGAACGATATGTATCTTTACGATATCACAGTGGAAAAAGCGGAAACACTTATTTCATACGAGAAGTATATTGCACAGTATGCAGATCTTCCCGCAGTAGATAAGTCAGCTGCGTATAAGATCCAGGCTGAATATCCTATTTACGCTTCCGATCTTACAATATACGCACTCAATGACAGAACTTCGCCTATAACAGAACCGCAGGACCCTGCAAAGCAGAAGCTTAATACTATCGGCGGAAGCAAATGGCAGAACATAGGACAGTGGATAGAATGGACGATTCCCGCATCTGCAATAACACAGTCGGGTCTTTACAACATTATCCCCCGTTTCCTGCAGAATACATTGGCAGGTCTTTACGTTTCAAGACGTATATTCATCAACGGTGAATTACCGTTTGAAGAAGCAAGTTACTTGCAGTTTAACTATGCCGACGACTGGGTAACAGCTCCCCTCAATAACGGCGAGGAAGAGTTTAAGTTCTACCTTGAGGCAGGCAAAGAGTACACAATCCGACTCGAAGTAGTTTACGGTAATTTGTCAGATGCGCTTCGCCGCTGCGAAACATCACTGACAAACATGAACGAAATATATAACTCCATATTGAGAATTACAGGTCCTACACCTGACGAAAATATGGACTACGGTTTCGCAGAACAGATATACGACACTATCATTCTCATGCAGAAGACAAGAGATGAGCTTCAGTCGATCGTTGATATGTTCCTTGAGATCTCTGAAGGTAAGTCCGCAGAGAACATAGCGACACTTGAAAAGATTATATTTATCCTTAATAAGATGTGTACCGATGAAGACGAGATAGCGAAGAACCTTGAAAACCTCAAGGTTAACTCCGGTACGCTCGGTACATGGATAATGAACACGAAGCTCCAGCCCCTTACACTTGACTATTTGCTCATTCAGGCTGCTGATGCAGAAGTTCCTGAAGCAAATGCAAGCTTCTGGCAGAGCCTTTGGTTCGAAATAAGCTCATTCTTCCAGAGCTTCTTCACAGACTATAACTCACTCGGTGCATCCGAAAAGATCGACGAAGAAAACGTTGTTGAAGTATGGATCGCAACGAGCCGTGATGAAGCGCAGGTTATGCGTGAGCTTGTTGACAAGGATTGTCCCGTAACAGTTAACCTTAAGCTCGTTGCAGGCGGTACGCTCCTTCCCGCAACACTTGCAGGAACAGGTCCCGATATCTCCTTGGCAACAGGTCAGTCCGACGTTATCAACTATGCGATACGTAGCGCTATTGAGCCTTTGTCACAGTTTGAAGATTACTTCGACTATGTAGGCAATACAAACCGTTTCAATCCCGAAACTCTTGTAGGTCTGAGACTTCAGAACCCTGAAATTACGGATGAAAACGATCCCCACTACTATGACTATTACGGTGTTCCGGAGCGTCTTGGCTTCGTTATGATGTTCTACCGTAAGGACATCTTTGCAGAGCTTGACATTGAAGTTCCGAGAACATGGGATGACCTTTATGAGATCGTTCCCGACCTTCAGACAAACTACCGTGATGTCGGTATGGCATCCAGCCTTGGCGGTCTTCAGATATTCATGTATCAGCTTGATGAAGACCTTTACAAGGACAACGGTATGAGGATCAATATTGACTCCAATACCTCACTCGACTGCTTCAAGAAGCTTTGTGACTTGTTCACATCGTATAACTTCCCCAGAGTATTTGACCTTGCAACTTACTTCAGAATGGGTGAAATGCCCATCGCTGTTGCGGATTATCTTACATACAACCACTTCTCGATCTATGCTACTGAAATCAAGGGCTTGTGGGAATTTGTTCCGCTTCCCGGTACAATAGATCCCGAAACAGGTGAGCTTAATAACTCCGTTCCTTGTTCCGTTTCTGCAGTTATCCTTATGGCTGACGAAAACAGATCCGAAAAGGTAAGAAACGATGCATGGGAATTCATCAAGTGGTGGACAGATGCTCCTGCACAGAGCGAATATGCAAGACAGTACGAAGCGCTCATCGGTATGGCTGCTAAATACAACACAGCTAACATGGAAGCGCTCAGAAGTATGCCTTGGACATCTTCCGAAATGAAGAACCTTGAGGCACAGTTCCAGAACCTTAAAGGTACTCCTGAATATCCCGGCGGTTACATCATAACACGTTACGTTGACTTTGCATTCCTTGATGCTTACAACAACGGTACTGATCCCGTTGACGCACTTCTTGACAATGTTGTTAATATCAACAGCGAGCTTTCAAGAAAGAGACAGGAATTCGGTCTGCCGATATACGAGGATGTATACGGAAATGAATAAACCGTTGTCACACCGCCGAGCCTTTGGCGGCTCGGCGCTGTGATGATATAATAGAAAAAAGATATTCATTATATAATTTTAATATAGGAGAGTACACACATGTCACAAAATACGGCAGTTAAAACCGACAAAGTGAAGCCTGTATCACGTAAAGATATGTCGAAATTGCAGTGGACATGGAAAGAAATGAAGAAGCACAAGATGGGCTATGTAATGATCGCTCCGTTCTTCATTCTGTTCTTTATATTCACTGTTGTTCCCGTTCTTTTGTCGCTGGTACTCAGCTTTACGTCCTTCAACTTGCTTGAATGGCCTAAATGGTTGGGTTTTGACAACTACTTAAGATTATTCCTTGATGACGATATATTCCTTACAGCGGTTAAGAATACACTTATATTCGCTATCGTTACAGGTCCTGTATCGTACATCATGTCACTTTTCGTTGCGTGGTTTATCAATGAGCTTTCACCGAAGGTAAGAGCTATTGTTACACTTATATTCTACGCTCCGAGTATTTCCGGTGCGATGTATTCAATCTTTGCGATCTTCTTCTCCTCTGACCGTTACGGATACGTTAACGCACTTCTTATTTCACTTAACTTAAGAACAGAACCTATACAGTTCTTCCAGGATGTAAATTATGTTATGCCTCTTTGTATAGTAGTTGCACTCTGGACATCGCTCGGTGTTACGTTCCTTTCGTTTATCGCAGGTCTTCAGACTATCGATAACAGCCTTTATGAAGCAGGCGCTATTGACGGTATACGTAACAGATGGCAGGAACTTTGGTATATCACACTTCCTACAATGCGTCCCCAGCTTTTGTTCGGTGCCGTTATGGCTATCACGGGCGCATTCGGATTCGGCGGTATCGTTACAGCACTTGCAGGCTTCCCGTCTGTTGACTACTGTGCGCATACGATCATGCACCACCTTGAAGACTACGGCGGTCAGCGTTTCGAGGTAGGTTATTCATCGGCAATTGCTACTATATTGTTCTTGATGATGATCGGTTCAAATATGCTTATTCAGAAATTACTCTCGAAGGTGGGCGAATAATATGGCTAAGAAGTTAAGAGTTCGTAATCATAAAGTCGTCCTCAACCGCTCCGCCGGCGGTGACGCGGGTATCACAATAATGCTTATCATTCTCGGTGCGATGATGTTTTTGCCCATGTACTTTGCGGTAATGCAGTCATTCAAGCCTCTTGATGAGCTTTGGATATTCCCTCCGAAGTTTTACGTTATCAACCCCACGCTTAAAAACTACTCCGACCTGTTCAAATTGATGAGCACATCTTGGGTTCCTTTCTCACGTTACATATTCAATACCGTTCTTATTACGGTTTGCGGTACGTTTGGTAACCTTGCGCTCGGTTCTTTGGCAGCTTATGCGCTTGCAAAGATTCCGTTCCCCGGCAGAAACGGTATGTTCAAGATGGTCGTCCTCTCCCTCATGTTCGTTTCAACGATCACGGGTGTTGCAAACTTCATCACAATGAGATTCCTCGGACTTATCGACAACATTCTGGCGATAATCATCCCTGCATTCTGCTCAACTCTCGGTCTTTACCTTATGAAGCAGTTTATGGAATCTTCAGTATCTGACCAGGTTCTTGAATCTGCACGTCTTGACGGTGCAGGTGAATTTAAGGTATTCTGGACAATAGCGATGCCGATGGTTAAGCCCGCTTGGCTTACACTTATCGTGTACTCCTTCCAGGGACTCTGGAACACAGGTTCTTCTATCTATATTCAGAGTGAACAGTGGAAGACATTCAACTACGCTATCAACCAGATATTGTCGGCAGGTATCGTCCGTGCCGGCGCAAGTACAGCGGCGATGGTTATCATGATGATCGTCCCTGTTACGGTATTTGTCATCACACAGAGTAACATTATTGAAACGATGGGTACATCGGGTATGAAGGATTAAGGAGGAAATATGAAAAAAATACTTTTCAGAACACTTGCTGTCCTTATAGGTGTACTTACGGTTCTTTCGCCTATCACGGCGTCCGCATATTATTCTTATCAGACATATACCTATTCACTTGAAGGACACCCGATGAATTCTCCTGACGCATACGTTCCGTCGGAGATCGTCGACAGCGATTCAATGGGACTTGTCGTTGATATAGACGACCCCAAGGATATCACAGTAGATGCTGATAACAATGTTTATATCGCAGATGCTACAAATCACAGAATAGTTGTTCTTAACAACCGTTTTAAGCAGAGATTTATAATCGATGAATTTGTAAACGAACACGGCATAAAGGATGCACTTACAAACCCTAACGGTGTGTTTGTTACAGATGAAAAAATTTATGTTGCCGATACTGACAACAGCCGTATTGTTGTATTTGACAAGGAAGGTAAATTCCTTGAGATAATCGGCAAGCCCGTTTCAAAGGAAATCAGCGTTGATGACCTTTACCGTCCCGTTGCGCTTGCAGTTGATGCCGCAGGCCGTATGTACATCGTTTCATCGACTACATACAGAGGTATTATTGCAATCAACAAGGAAGGTAACTTCCAGGGCTTTATCGGTGCACAGAAATCCTCCCTCAGTGCTTGGGAGATCTTCTGGAGAAAGTTCCAGACAGAAGAACAGAGAAAATACTCAGATACAGTCGTATCAACAGAGTATAACAATATCACAATCGACGATATGGGTCTTATCTACGTTACCACATCGTCAATTGATGAAGGCGCACAGCAGAATGCAATTAAGGGTAAGGACAAATCCGGTGACTACGCTCCTGTAAAGAAGCTTAACACTGCCGGTGACGAGATCCTTGACCGTAACGGCTTCTGGCCTCCGTCAGGTGAAGTAGAAGTACATGATGAAACTACTTCAACAAGCTCAACTTCCATCATGGGTCCGTCAAAGATCATTGACGTTGCACTCGGTCCGGAAGGCACATGGAGCATTATCGACGAAAAGAGAAACAAAGTATTCACATACGATGAAGAAGGACGTTTGCTTTTCGTATTCGGTGACCAGGGTACACAGCTTGGAAACCTTCAGAGTATTCAGGCTATCACATATATGGGCGATGATATGCTGCTTCTCGACAAAACTGCTGACAATATCACAGTTATGAAGCGTACCGATTACGGTGACACACTTATCAACGCTATCAAGAATCAGCGTGAACGCCGTTACGACGAAGCTGAAGCTGACTGGCTTGAAATTCTTAAACGTAACAATAACTTCGATGCAGCTTATGTAGGACTTGGCAGAGCGTATTACCGTGACGGTAAATACGAAGATGCTATGGATATGTACAAGTTTGCATACGATACAGAAAACTATTCAACAGCATTCAAGTATTACAGACAGGAATGGGTTGCAAAATACGCACTTGTTGTTCCGATAGTTGTTGTAATCATAGCAGTAGCTATATACTACTTCTTCGGTTATGCAGGACGTAAGAACAAAGAGGTTGCGACGAGACCTGACGGCTCAAGAACATTCTGGGAAGAAGTTCTTTACGGTATGCATGTAATAATGCACCCGTTTGACGGCTTCTGGGATCTGAAGTATGAAAGACGAGGCTCGGTAAGAGGTGCTATTGTATACATCGTATTGGCGATAGTAGCATTTACTTATAACGGTATCGGTTCTGCATATCTTTTCAACCCGCAGGGCGAATACATAAGCGTGTTCGGTCAGATCATTTCAATTCTCGTTCCGCTTTTCCTGTGGTGTCTTGCAAACTGGTGTCTTACAACACTGTTTGAAGGTGAAGGAAGCTTCAAGGATATCTTTATTGCATCATCCTATGCACTTGCACCTATCCCGCTGTTGATGATACCCGCAACACTTTTGACAAACATATTCACACTCAACGAATCGCAGATCATAACACTTCTCACATCCATCATGTGGATCTGGGTAGGCTTGCTTATATTCTTCGGCTCGATGATAACACATGACTATTCACTCGGAAAGAACCTTATAATCAGTATCAGTACGATAGTTGGTATGGCGGCAATCATGTTTATCGCATTGTTGTTCTCCAGCTTGATGACAAAGATCATAAGCTTTATTACGAGTATTGTGGTCGAAATTTCGTACAGAATGTAGTAAGGAGGTAAATTATAATGGCTTTGAAAAAACTTTTATCTATGCTCCTTGCTATAATGATGGTAGTAGGTACACTTACAGCTTCTTTCGCAGTTTACGCTGATGAAGAGGAAGATACACAGACGGGTGCGACCGAAAACGAAGGCACGGAAGATGAGGAGCAGGAAGAAGAGTCCGGTAATATCGACTATACAAGAGTTGAGTATGCATCGCCGGAAGCTAAACTCAAATCAATGACTCTCCGTGTTCAGAACAACAACTATGAGCTTTATTCTTTCGCAAGAACAGGCGAAGTTGCTGTTCGCGACAGAAGATCAGGTCAGATACTTTTCTCAAATCCCTATGACCTCGGTTCAACCACAGGTTCTGCGGATACAAAGGAAATGCTTCTGTCACAGGTAATCGTTGAATTTACAAACGGTTCGAAAAACCAGACATATTACAGCTACAAGGAAGCGGCTCTCCGCGATCAGATAATCGTTAAGAATATTCAGAACGGTTTGAGAGTTGAGTATGCGATCGGACGTACAGAAACAAGAAAGCTTGTTCCGCGTCAGATCACAAAGGAAAGCTTTGAGACAAACATTATCGCAAAGCTTAAAGAAGCAGGTGTTTCCAACTGGCTTTTGAATAAGTTCACAGCTTACTACTTGCTTAAAGACCCCACAGCGGCAGGTGTTACACAGACAACACTTAATGCGATGTATAACCAGTGGCCTATCACAAAGAAGTATGCTATCTACGTACTTTCCAACGATACAAAGGACAGAGAGTTCAACTGGATCGAAGAGCAGATCAAAAAATACTGCCCTGAATACACATACGAAAAGCTTGACGAAGACCACGATCTCGTTGAGTACAGTGTTACAGACACAGCTCCCCCCTTGTTCCGTCTTTCTATCGAATATACGCTTGACGAACAGGGACTTACCGCAAGACTTGCGGCAAACGGTATCCGCTTCAACGAAGCAAACTATAAGCTGAAGAAGCTTACTATCCTGCCTTATTTCGGTGCAGGTAACAGTAAGGATAACGAAGGTTATACGTTTATTCCTGACGGAAGCGGTACACTTACAAGATTTGAAGACGTTAATACACAGCTTTCACTCAGTGCGAAGATGTACGGTTCGGACTTTGCATACCATACCGATGATCCTCAGCACCGTCAGCCCATGCGTTTGCCCGTATTCGGTGTAGTTGAAAATTATGTCGAATCTAACACATACAGAGTAAATGTTCCGCTCAGCAAGTACTACTATGCTGACGGCATGGAAATAACAAGATATATTTCCGAAAATGCTGACAAAGGCTGGTTTAACGTATACCCCGAAAACGGTGTATTCTATGATAAGGACGGAAAAGTCGCTCACACAATGAAAGACGGCGAATATCCCGAAGATATGGAATATATCGACGCATACGGAAACCTCATCAGCACAAAGTCTGTTACAGAAACTTCCACATACGAGGAAGACAGAGGATATTTTGCGATCCTTCTTGAAGGTGACGCACTTGCTGAGATTTCTACAAACCACGGCGGTGTTCTCCACGATTACAGCTCTGTTGCAACATCGTTCTATCCCCGTCCTACAGACTCGTATAACCTTGCTGATGCAACAAGTGTCGGCGCAAATGCGATGTGGACAGTTACATCCAAGCGTAGATACACAGGCAGCTACATAATCAGATACACAATGCTTACAGATGAAGCGAAGGCAGCTGATTATAACGCTTACCTTGCAGATCCCGAAGGTTACAGAGAGAACCTCATTTCAAATCTCGTTCCCGATGCTGAAGGAAATGTTGACACATCATCACTCTTTATTCCCGATGTTAAGGTTGATAATTATAAGTATTATCCCGCATCTTATATGGGTATGGTAAATGTCTGCAGAGATTACCTTGAAAGCGAAGGAATTATTACAAGACTCACAGCTGAAGACATAAAAGATGATATTCCCCTTTGTATCGAAACAATGGGTGTTATCAAGTCTACTGACAAGATTTTGAGTATTCCCGTAGAAGTAAAAGTACCGCTTACAACATTTGATGATGTTAAAACAATGTACGGAATGTTGGCTGAAAAGGATATCACAAATATCAATTTCAAGCTCACAGGCTATGCAAACGGCGGTGTTACATCTACAGTTCCCAACAAAGTTAAGTGGGAAAAGAAAGTAGGCGGTGCAGACGGATTCAAGGATCTTATGACATTCGCTGAAGAAAAGGATATCGGTGTATATCCTGAATTCGAGTTCTCGTATTTGCAGAGCGTTTCGCTCTTTGACGGCTTCAACTACAAGAAGCACGCAGTTCAGACAATGGACGGCAGATATCCGTCACAGCGTGAATATAACCCTGCATACCAGGAATTCTACAAGACGGGCTTCAACCCCATTTCTCCTTCTGTTTTTGAATATTTCTATGACAAGATGTCAAAGGATCTTCTTGAAACAAAGCCCACAGGCATTTCTGTTTCAACTCTTGGTTCGAATCTTAACTCAGACTTTAACGAGGACGATCCTTACAACAGAGAAGACAGCAAGGAATTTGTAAGAGATGTGCTTGCAAAGATGCAGAATGATTTCGGTAAAGTAATGGTAAGCGGCGGTAACTCCTTTGTTCTTCCGTATACAGATTACATTCTTGATATACCGCTTGATTCCAGCCAATATCTGAAGTCAAGTAATGCAATACCTTTCATGGGTATGGTTCTTCATGGATATGTAAACTTTACAGGTTCTGCTCTCAATATGGCAGGCGACCTTGACTACGAGCTTTTGAAGTCGATTGAAAACGGTTCTTCAATGTATTTCGTGCTTTGCTATCAGAACACGAACAAACTGAAGGAAGACGTAACACTTCAGAAGTACTATTCTGTAAACTTCGATACATGGCTTGAAGGTCTTGCTGAAAGCTATCATAAGCTTAACGGCGCTATAAAGGATGTTCAGGATAAGCTCATTATCGATCACGAGTTTATCACAGGTGTACGTGTTCTTACTGAAGAAGAATATCAGCAGGCAGTTGCAGATAAGCTTCGTGCAGAAGAAGAATCCAAGAAGGAAGAAACAGAAATTCCCGAAACGGAAATTCCTGCCGATTCCGAAGTTCCTGCTGATTCCGAAGCTCCTGTTGATTCCGATGCACCCGTAGACAGCGATTCAACTGAAACAGATGCTCCCGTTGAGGATGTTCCCGAAGAAGACGCTGAAGAAGATGATGAAGACGATGAAGAGCTTTCCATCGAAGAGCAGATCGCAGCGGAAAATCTTATCGACAACGGTAAGATCGTAAAGGTAACTTATGAAGGCGGTAAGGTATTTATACTTAACTACAACAACTTCAAAGTTTCCGTTGACGGTGTTGAAATCGAAGCTCTCGGCTTCCACACATACACAGAAGGAGGAGAAGGCTGATGAATAATACTGCAAATGAAAAGCTTGCAACTGCGGCTCCCAAGAAAAAACGCCGTATTGCTTCGCTTGATAAGAAAAAGGCAAGAGCAGGTTATATATTCGTACTTCCGTTTATAATCGGTCTTGTGGCAATGTACTTGCCGATCATTTATGACTCCATTCTGTATAGCTTTACAAATATCAAACACGGCGCTGACGGATATCAGTTGATGTTTGTCGGTCTTGAAAACTACCGTAACGCACTGTTCGTTGATACAACATACGTTCAGGTGCTTACAACAGGTGTCAAGCAGTTGTTCCTTGACATTCCCTGTATAGTAATATTCTCGCTGTTTATGGCTGTTCTTCTTAACCAGAAGATGGTCGGCCGTGCAGCTTTCCGTGCAATTTTCTTCGTCCCCGTTGTCTTGTCAACAGGTTTGGTTGCAAAGATCGACACAGGTAACGAATTGCTTTCCTACATGCAGAATACCGATGAAGGTATCAGCACAGGTGCACAGAGCACGGGTGTTTCGGAAATCGTTTCCGCAATGGACTTTAAGTACTTGTTCTCAAGTATGAAAGTCGGTACGGAGCTTGTTGAATATGTTATCGGTGCTATCAACAACATTTATAACATTGTCAATCGTTCCGGTGTTCAGATGCTTATATTCCTTGCAGGTTTGCAGTCAATTTCACCCGCTATTTATGAGTCTTGTGAAATCGAAGGTGCATCTGCTTGGGAAACATTCTGGAAGATCACCTTCCCGATGATAAGCCCGATGATTCTGACAAATGCAGTTTATACGATCATTGACGCATTCACATCTTCCACAAACACGGTTATGGCTTATATCGATCAGGTATACAGCAAGACAGACGGTGACGTTCTTTCGTCAGCGATGGCTTGGATGTACTTCTTGATAGTAATTGCGATAATCGCCGCTGTGGTCGGTATCCTGTCAATGTACGTATTCTACCAGAGAAGAGATTAAGGGGGTGTATGTAAATGAATGCTGATGCAAGTGTAAAAACAAAAAGAAAAGCAAAAGACACTGTAAAGGTTGATTTCGACAGAACCCCGTTCTGGCAGAGAATGAAGGCAAAGTACCTTTCACTTTACTTCCTCAAAAAGGTTGTTTGGGCATTGTTCCGATACGTTTTGCTTATCGGTATATCTTATGTTATACTTTTCCCCTTCTTTGCAAAGATCGCTTCTTCGTTTATGTCACCCGATGACTTTGTCGATGCAACGGTTAAATTGATACCTAAATATCCTACGTTTGACCAGTATAAGTACATAGTTCTTGAGAACCATTATCTTAAAGCACTGCTCAATACAACGCTCCTTTCGTTGTCATGTGCAGTATTCCAGACGTTTATATGCTCTATAATCGGTTACGGTTTTGCTAAGTTTAAATTTAAGGGCAACGGTCTGTTGTTTGCGCTCGTTATATTCTCGATGGTCGTTCCTCACCAGACGCTCCAGCTCGCTATGTTTATGAAGTTCAGATACTTTGACGTTCTCGGCATCATGAATTTGCTCGGCGGCGGTGTCTTCAAGGGCTTGAATATTACAGGCGGCGTAACATATTTCAATCTTACAAACCAGTTCACACCGCTTATACTCCTTTCACTCACAGGTTTTGCATTTAAGAACGGTCTTTACATCTTTATGATGAGACAGTTCTACAAGGGCGTTCCTGATGAGCTTGAGGAATCCGCATACGTTGACGGTTCAGGTGTTATGCGTACATTCTTCCAGATTATTATTCCGCTTTCCGTGCCTATGATGATCACAATATTCCTCTTTGCGTTCTCATGGCAGTGGACAGACAGCTTCTACACAGGCTTGTTCTTCACAAAGACGGATATTTATATGATGAAGAGTATTGTCGCAATTCCTAAGTCGCTTGATATTACATTCGCTGCATCAAACCTTTATAATGCTGCGATAAGAAATACTTGCGGACTTATGATAATCCTCCCGCTTGTTATCCTGTTCTTGTTCTGCCAGAGATACCTTATTCAGGGTATTGAGCGTTCCGGTATCACAGGCTAATAACGGTGTACTCAAACTGATAATTTCAAGACTGACTCAATGAGTCAGTCTTGATTTTTATTTGTAACATTTCTTCATAACCTCTTGCAATTTTAGATTTTATGTGTATAATTAAATCACCGACAGTTCGTTTGTACCATCCTGTCGTTAAACAAAACCAGGACTGCTTTCATATTTATATGATGCGGCTTTGCGTTTTGCAAGGCTTTTTGTTTTGGGAAAATATCGGAGAATATTATGGATAAAGAAAAAAAGCAAACACATACACTTAGCGATGTGCTTGCACGTGAAAAAAAAGAAACGCAAATATTATTACGTTCCATTCCTTCTATGGTCGTTTCATTGTTTGTTGTCAGTGTTATATGCATGAATCTGCTTGCGAATAAAACTCTTTTTCAAAATGATTATATTGCGCTTGACGGCGGAATTTTGATATCGTGGCTTTCGTTTATGTGTATGGATATCATCACAAGATATTTCGGACCGAAGGCATCAAATAAAATTGCTGTTCTTGCGTGCGTCATTAATCTTTTGACATGTCTTGTCTTTTACATTGCAAGCATTATACCTTCGAATGCAAACGATTATACAGCACTTGATACTATACTTGGCGGAACTTGGTTTATTCTTTTGGGCAGTACCATTGCGTTTCTTGTATCAGCTGTTATAAACAACCTATTAAACCACACTGTCGGAAAAGCGTTTTGCAAAAATCCCGACGGAAAGACAGCGTATGCAGTCAGCGCATACGTTTCAACATTTATCGGTCAGTTTTTAGATAATTTTATATTTTCACTTATTGTTTTTGTATTTTTTGCTCCGAAATTCTGGAATGGATTTTGCTGGACACCGCTGCAGTGTGCTATGTGTGCATTGACGGGGGCTGTTGCCGAGCTTTTAATGGAGATCGTTTTTTCTCCGTTTGGTTATAAAATAGTCACAAAATGGCGTGAGCACGGCGTTGGACGTGAATATCTTGATTTTATTAAAGGAGAGAAAAAATGAGGGTTTTAATAACGGGCACATCGCAGGGAATCGGATATGCGATAGCTGAATATTTTTTGAATAAAGGTCATGAGGTCATAGGGATCGACCGCCTGGAAAAAAGCATTGAGCATAAGCACTACAGACACTACGTTTGTGACATACGTGATTATGAAAATCTTCCCATAATTAAAAATGTAGATATTCTTATAAACAATGCAGGAACACAGAATGAGGACGATATTGACATAAATCTCAAAGCTCTGATATATATTACCGAAAAATACGGTGTACATGAGGGGATACGTTCAATTTTGAATATAGGCTCAGCAAGTGCACATACAGGCTCTGAATTTCCTGAATACTGCGCAAGCAAGGGCGGAATACTGTCTTATACAAAAAATGTTGCCTTGCGTGTGGCAAAGTACGGCGCTGTATGTAACAGCCTTGACCCCGGCGGAGTGGTAACACCGCTTAACGAATGTGTTATGAACGATCCCGACCTGTGGGCGCAGATAATGAACGAAACACCGCTTAAAAGGTGGGCAAGTACAGAAGAAATTGCCGAATGGGCATATTTTCTCACCGTAACAAACAAATTCTGTACAGGGCAAAATATCCTTGTTGACGGCGGGGAATCAATAAATTTTAATTTCATATGGAAAGAATAAAACAAAAACTCCTCGTTCGAGGAGTTTTTGTTTATATAAATTCAAAATTTTCTTCCTATGTATCTGCAAACCTTGCGTGTGTATCTCAAATATTCTTCGCCGAATGTGTCTTTTAGAAAATCCTCCTCGACATTTACTATTTGCAGGTGAAAAAGTGTCACCGCGATACCTGTGGCAACACAAAGATACGGGTTGAAAAATGAAAATAAAATTCCGATATACATAAGGTCAAACCCTAAAAATGCGGGGTTTCGGCTTATGGAGTAGATACCCGAGGTCACAAGGCTTGTCTTTTCTTCACTTTGTACGCCTGCACGCCAATTATCTTTCATTTGTAATACGGAGAGAATAAAAATGATAACGCCGATTGCGGTTATAATAATGCCGATGATTTGTAAAATAAAGTGTTCCGTTTTGGAATACAGAAAAATACTTGCAATTTGCACGAAGGGAAGTATATATGTTGCGGTTTTGAGTGATAGCTCCACGAACTTTATAAAACCCGTTTTGCCTTTTCCAAGCTGATCTGTGCTGATACCTTTTCTTCTTTGACTTATCATTTTAGCAAAATAGCTAATGTAGAAGATAAGCATCAGAAAAAGAGTAATTGCTTTTATGAACATAAATGCACCTTATTTCATTAGTATTATATTAAAATTTGTTGTGCTTTTCAATGGTTAGTGAAGTTTGGCTTTGCCAAGTGAAGCAGCGGCGATGCCGCTGTGAAGCATTGTGCTTTGCACAATGTGAAGTTAAGTGTGCCACCCACACCCACAGGCACTTCACGATGCGAAGCATCGCTTCACGCACCGAAGGTGTGCTTATCGTGACTTAAGGCACACTTAGTTGAAAAGAAACACCTTTTGTCTACAGACAAAAGGTGTTTCTTTTCTGGTGCCGGTGGCGGGGGTCGAACCCGCACGGTATCGCTACCACTGGATTTTGAGTCCAGCACGTCTGCCAATTCCATCACACCGGCGCACCTCTGTTATAATATCACATATTAATGATTTTTGCAAGATGTTTTTCAAATTTTTTTTGCTTTTTACAATTTTTTAAAATTCTGACTTTACACATAAGTTTACAGATAATTTTACAGATGACTTGACAGATGTAAAATTTTGTGGTACAATACTGACAATTTAAATCATTTTATCCGAAATGGAAAGAAAAATTATGACAAGTGATATTTTAAACGAGATAATAGAGCTCAAAAAAGAAAAAAATGCTGTAATTCTTGCACATTACTATGCGCCCGATGAAATACAGTCAGTTGCAGATTACGTAGGAGATTCATTTTACCTTGCAAAGATTGCCGAAAAGATCCCCGAAAAGCTTATTGTTTTTTGCGGTGTCGGTTTTATGGCGGAAAGCGTGAAGATAATTAACCCCGAAAAAACGGTTCTTGTACCCGATACAACCGCTGACTGTGCAATGGCACATATGGCATCGGTAAAAAAGATAAAAGAATTGAGAAAAAAGTATGACGATCTTGCTGTTGTATGTTACATAAATTCAACTGCAGAGCTTAAATGCAACAGTGATATCTGTGTAACTTCGTCAAATGCGGTTAAGATAGTGAAAAATCTTCCGAACAAAAACATTTTCTTTATTCCCGACAAAAATCTCGGAGGATATGTTGCGGAGCAGGTGCCTGAAAAAAATATAATTTTAAACGATGGATACTGTCCGATACACGCTTCTCTCACAGTCGAATCGTTGAAGAAAACTATAAAAGAGCATCCGAATGCAAAGATTTTGACACATCCTGAATGTGAAAGGGAAATACTTGAGCTTTCCGATTACATCGGAAGTACCGCAGATATACTTAAATATGCAAGCGAAAGTGAGCATGATGAGTTTATCATTTGCACCGAAGACGGTGTCGGATATCCTTTGAAGAAGAACAATCCCGATAAGAAATTTTACTTTGCGGGTGAGCAGTTCAAGTGTATGGATATGAAACTTAATACGCCCGAAAAACTGCTTCACGTTTTGAAAACGGGCGAAAACGAAATAAAAGTAACCAAAACAAAAAGGGAAAAAGCACTTTTGCCATTAAAGCGAATGCTTGAAAGTGCAAAATAACGGAGAAAATATGAAAACCGATATTGTAATTGTCGGATGCGGGGTAAGCGGTCTATACTTTGCCCTTAATCTGCCGAAAGACAAAAAAATACTTATGATAACGAAGGATGAGGCGGAAAACAGTGATTCGTTTTTAGCTCAAGGCGGTATATGCGTTTTGAGAGATAAAGACGATTATGATTCATTTTTCGAGGACACGATGCGTGCCGGACACTATGAAAACAGAAAAGAATCTGTCGACATAATGATACGTTCATCACGCAAGGTAATAAACGAGCTTATTTCATACGGTGTCGAATTTGAACGTGAAAACGGTGAGCTTGAATATACCAAAGAAGGCGCCCATACCAAAAACAGGATACTTTTCCACAAAGACGAAACAGGAAAAGAGATAACGAAAAATCTTTTAAAAGCGGTTAAAAAGCTTGATAACGTCACACTCAAAGAACATTCTACAATGGTCGATATAATTGAAAATAACGGCGAATGTGCAGGCATCGTATACCGTAATGAAAAGGGAAAATACAATGCTGTGTACGCTGATTATACAATGCTTGCGACGGGCGGTATCGGCGGTCTTTATGAACATTCTACGAATTTCCCGCACTTGACGGGAGATTCCCTCGCCATAGCGCTTAAGCATGGTATAAAGCTTAAAAATATAGACTATATACAGATACACCCGACAACTCTTTACACAAAGAAAAAGAAAAACGGACGTGATTTCCTCATTTCCGAATCTGTCAGAGGTGAGGGTGCCGTGCTTCTTAATGACAAGGGCGAAAGATTTGTAAACGAGCTTTTGCCAAGAGACGTCGTTGCAAATGCGATATTTGCGGAAATGGCTAAAACGGGAGCAAAACACGTGTGGCTGTCAATGGCACCTATCCCGAAAGAAGAAATAGAAGGTCATTTTCCGAACATATGCGCAAAGTGTCTGGAGGAAGGGTACGATGCGACGAAGGAGCCTATCCCCGTTGTACCTGCACAGCACTATTTTATGGGCGGTATATATGTTGATAAATACAGTAAAACATCAATGAACAGACTGTATTCGTCCGGTGAAACTGCTTGCAACGGAGTGCACGGAAAAAACAGACTTGCAAGCAATTCACTGCTTGAAAGCCTTGTATTTGCAAAGCGTGCCGCACAAAGGATAACGAAAACGTATACAGAAGCCGAGTATACAAAGAAGAAAATTGATTTTTCCGTTTATGACGGATGCGAAGAAGCGTATAAAAAAGCTGTACTTGATGCAATAGAAAGAGAGAAGAAAAAACATGAATGAGATAACAATGATGATGAATGCCGATGAGCTTATTCTGAGCGCTCTGAGGGAAGATATAACAAGCGAGGATATAACAACAAACTCCGTAATGCGTGAATATCAGAAGGGTGAGGTTGAGCTGATCTGTAAGCAGGACGGTGTTCTTGCAGGTCTTGCTGTTTTCAAGAGAGTTTTTGAGCTTCTTGACAAAAATACCGAATTTGAATTTTACTTCAAGGACGGCGACGAAGTCAAAAATAAGGATAAGATCGGCGTTATAAGAGGCGATATACGTGTGCTTTTGTCAGGGGAAAGAGTTGCCCTTAACTATTTACAGCGCATGTCGGGTGTTGCAACGTATACAAGAGGTGTTGCAAAGCTTCTGGAAGGTACTAAAACTAAGCTTCTTGACACAAGAAAAACGACACCGAATATGCGTGTATTTGAAAAATATTCAGTCAAAGTCGGCGGAGGCCACAACCACAGATATAATTTAAGCGACGGTATTCTGTTGAAGGATAACCACATTGGCGCCGCAGGCAGCATCACAAAGGCTGTACAGATGGCAAAAGAATACGCACCTTTTGTAAGAAAGATCGAAATTGAGGTTGAAAACCTTGAAATGTTTAAAGAAGCGCTTGAAGCGGGTGCGGACATAATAATGCTTGACAATATGACACCCGAAGATATGAAAGAGGCTGTAAAGCTTGCAAAGGGAAGAGCAGAAACAGAATGCAGCGGTAATGTCACAAAAGAAAATATAAAGCGTCTTACAGATATCGGCGTTGACTATATTTCAAGCGGTGCACTGACACATTCATCGCCTATACTTGACCTGTCACTTAAAAATCTCCATGTGATATAAGGGGGAAATGGATGAAAGCGGAAATAAGAAGAAAAGAAATAATATCCCGTCTTATATCGGAAAACGGTCCTGTATCGGGCAGTGATCTTGCGGAAGAGCTCAATGTGTCACGTCAGATCATAGTTCACGATATTGCTATACTGAAGGCGGCAGGGTATGAGATACTGTCTACTCACAGCGGTTATATTTTAAACGAAACACCCAAAGCAGAGCGAGCATTCAAGGTTCGTCACATGAGCGACAGAACCGAGGAGGAGCTTTCTTTGATCGTTGATATGGGCGGTACGGTTGATGATGTTTATGTCTGGCATAAGGTGTACGGCAAGGTACAGGCTAAGCTCAATATTTTTTCCAAAAGAGGAATTGAACAGTTTATAGACGGTATAAACAGCGGACGTTCAACGGAGCTTATGAATATAACAGACGGTTATCATTATCATACTGTAAAGGCAGACAGTAATGAAACACTTGATAAAATAGAAAAAGAATTAAAGGCACGTGGATTTCTTGTCCCTGAGGTTGAATAAATAACAATATAAAAAACAAAAAAATGCTTGACAAATATCGTATTTTATGATAAAATCATTTTGTTTGTGGGTTTGTCCTTACTCACAAGCTGTCAGGGCAGTCCGCCGGCATAGTGCCGTGAATGCGCGAAGATTATTTATTTTGGAGGTCCATAAAAATGGATTTGTTGAAGGCATTTGTTGCAGATCAGCTTAAGGCTGACGCTCCCAAGGTTGAGATCGGTGATACTGTTCGTGTTTACAATAAGATCGTTGAAGGTTCCAGAACAAGAACTCAGATCTTCGAAGGCACAGTTATCGCAAAGCGTAACAGCGGTATTTCCGAAACATTTACCGTAAGAAGAATTGCATACGGTGTAGGCGTTGAAAAGACGTTTAACCTGCATTCTCCTACAGTTGAAAAGGTTGAAACTGTAAGACTCGGTAAAGTAAGACGTGCTAAGCTTTACTATCTCCGTGATAGAGTAGGTAAGGCAGCCAAAACTAAGGAACAGGTAAGATAATCAAAAGAACTGCGGATATCCGCAGTTCTTTTGATTTATGCTAAAATTAAACAAAACAAGGCGGAGACTTGCTTCCGCCTTGTTTTGTATTTATACCGTATTGAATTATAATAATGACGTATTGTGTAACTTTTCGTTATTTACAAAGCTGCAACGGTCGTTTACAAGAAGTGTAAGAACGTTTGCGGCTTTTTTAAGTGTTATTTGTGATTTTATTTCACCGTATGATATACCGTCACAGTATATGTAGGCGGGATTGCTTATGCTGTCCGTGATACTTACATTGAGTGTGCAGGTGTCGGGTACTACCATTGTCCTTGCATCTGAAAGATGCGGGCAGATAGGTGTTACGGAAAAACACTTGGCATCAGGCAAAAGCACGGGACCGCCTGCGGAAAAGTTATATGATGTTGAGCCCGTAGGCGTTGAAATGATAACCCCATCGCCACGGAAAGACATAAGCGGCTTACCGTCGCACATAACGTTTATCTTTATAACGGAACCGTAATTGCCCTTGGCAATAACGATATCGTTTAAGGCAGCTGCACTTTTTTTGCCGTCATCAAAGCAAACCGTGCTTCTTTGCGACTTTATAAGAGCGTTGACTGATTCAGGAGTTATGTCCTTTGCCGAATCAAGCTCATAAGCGCAAAGATAACCGAGCCTGCCTCCGTTTATACCGAGCAACGGCTTATTGTATTCCATGGCTGTCTTTGCGGCGTTAAGCACTGCACCGTCACCGCCGACGGAAACGATCATATCCGCATCAACCGGCGCAAGCGTATGCTGTTCGTCATTGAAAAGTGTCAGGGAATCCTCTTTTGAAAAATAACATTCAAAACCGTTTTGTGCAAGTGACTGTATGCACAAACGAGAGGATGTTATATATCTTTCCTTTGAAAGATTAGGGCAAATATAAAGCTTCATATCATTTATTCCTGAGGTGTTCGTCAATAGCGTGTGCTGCCTTTTTTCCTGCGCCCATGGCGGAAATTACAGTTGCCGCACCTGTTACCGCATCACCGCCTGCGTAGACGCAGTCTTTTGATGTGAGTCCGTCTTCGTTGACGATGATACCGCCTCGGCTATTCACCTCAAGCCCTTCGGTAGTGTCTTTGATAAGTGGATTCGGAGATGTTCCTATTGACATTATAACCGTGTCAACATCAAGTGAAAATTCCGAATTTTCAACCGGAACAGGTCTGCGTCTGCCTTTTTCGTCAGGCTCACCCAGTTCCATTTTTATACATTTTATCGCTTTTACAAATCCGTTTTTGGGATCTTTCGGGTCGTTTTCGTTTTTATATCCCAAAATTTCAATGGGATTGCAAAGAAGACGGAATTCTATTCCTTCTTCCTCTGCGTGTTCAACCTCCTCGCGCCTTGCGGGAAGCTCATCCATACTTCTTCTGTATATGATATATACCTTTTCGGCACCAAGTCGCAGTGCTGTTCTTGCGGCATCCATCGCAACGTTTCCGCCGCCGACAACGGCAACACAGCCGCCCTTCATAATGGGTGTGTCGGGAGATGATCTGTACGCTTTCATGAGATTGCTTCGAGTCAAAAACTCATTTGCCGAATATACACCCTTGAGTGATTCACCGGGAATATTCATGAAATTCGGAAGTCCTGCGCCTGAACCGATGAACACAGCTTCAAAGCCCATATCAAAAAGCTCATCAACCGTCAGAGTTTTTCCGATTATGACATTCGTTTCTATTTTGACACCGAGAGATTTAAGTGTGTCTATCTCTTTTTTTACGATAGACTTCGGCAGTCTGAATTCGGGGATACCGTAAACAAGCACACCGCCTGCGGTGTGGAGTGCCTCGTATACAGTCACGTCATAGCCCTTTTTGGCAAGATCTCCTGCACACGTAAGTCCCGACGGACCTGAACCGACAACAGCGACCTTTTTGCCGTTTGACTCAGGCTTTTCGGGGGCTTCCTTGCTGTTTTCGTTGTGATAGTCGGCGACAAATCTTTCGAGTCTGCCTATACCTACGGGTTCAAATTTTATTCCGAGCGTGCAGTGCTTTTCACATTGGGATTCCTGCGGACAAACTCTTCCGCAGACTGCAGGAAGCGATGATGATCTTGAAATGTGCTTATATGCACCTTCCATATCATTGTTTTTTATATAATCGATAAATCCGGGAATGTCGATGTTTACAGGACAGCCGTTGACACACGGCTTGTTTTTACAGTTAAGACAGCGAGCCGCTTCCGCCTTTGCCATTTCATATGTGTAACCAAGTGCCACCTCGTCAAAGTTGTGCGCCCTTTCTTCGGGTGCCTGTGTTGGCATAGGATTCTTTTTAGGTTCAATAGCCACTTAAAATTCCCCCTCGGATTTCTTGAAAAGATTACATGTGTCCTCGTATGCGTGACGCTCAAAATCAGCGTACATGCGTCCTCTTGACATAGCTTCGTCAAAATCGACCTCATATCCGTTGAAGTCGGGACCGTCAACGCATGCAAAGCTCGTTATGCGCTTGCCGTCACGGTGAAGCGTAAGACGGCAGCCTCCGCACATTCCCGTGCCGTCTATCATTATCGGGTTCATCGATACGGTTACGGGAATGCTGTAAGGGCGTGCGGTTTCGACAACGAATTTCATCATTATAAGCGGGCCTATAGTGATGATCATATCAAATTTTTCTCCCGCTTCAAGTAATTCTTTAAGCGGAACGGTGACGTTTCCGCCTCGTCCGTACGAGCCGTCGTCGGTCATAACGGTAAGTGAGTTACAGCATGCTGAAAATTCATCCTCAAGTATAAGAAGATCACGGCTTCTGAAGCCTATAATACCTGTGACCTCAGCTCCAAGTCTTTTAAATTCCTCTGCAACAGGCAGTGCAATTGCACAGCCGACACCGCCTCCGACGATGCAGACCTTTTTAATACCGTCCGTATGCGTGGGAACACCCAAAGGACCTGCAAAATCTATCATATATTCGCCTTCGTTTTTGAAGTTCAGTTTTTTTGTTGTAGAACCGACTACCTGAAATATTATTTTGACAGTACCGCGGGCCTTGTCAGTTCCCGCAACTGTAAGCGGTATTCTTTCACCGTCCTCGTCAACACGCAAAATTATGAATTGCCCCGGTTTTGCCTTGTTTGCCACAAGCGGAGCTTCTATCTCCATCTGTGTAACAGTGGGGTTGAGTGATTTTTTTGTTACTATTTTATACATCGTATGCCTCTTTGATGTGTTATGTTATATTTTTAAAAGTCTGCACGCAGATAAGATAATTTCCGAGTGGTCAAATGATAATTTTGTATCCGTTTTATATACAGTGCATCCGTTTTTAATTTCAAATTCTATTTTTATGTCCCCTGATGTAAGGGCAAATATATCGTTTTTGTGGGATATTTCAAACCATACAGCCTCAGCGGCATCATCTCCAGCTTCCGCTTTTACGGAAGTTTTGCCGATGTCGGCAAGAAATGCATATGTAACCACCCAGCCGCGGGGATCGCGTCCGGGCTTGGTGAACATATCGATAGGTGTTATCGGAATGTTTTCTATTTTTGTTTCCTCGAAAAGCTCACGAAGGGCTGTTTCTTTTATTGTTTCATCGGGGTTTGCAAAGCCGCCGGGAAGAGCAAATGAGCCCATAAACGGGTGGTTCTTGCGCTTTATAAGAAGTATCTGCTTTTTGCCGCAGTCACCGTCTTTGAATATAGCAATATCCGCTGTAAGGGAAGGGCGGGGATATTTTTCGGCAGAATAATTTTTTAAAAATTCTGCCTCTGATAATATTTTGTTTTGGCTTTGGTTTTCGTTCATTTTGAATATTTCTCCGCTTTTAAATACCGAAATTTTGAAGTTCAGCTCCCCCGACGCACCGAACAGCTTCGCTGTTCAAAATCGCACAGCGATTTTTAAAAGAGGCGGAAAGTGCAGATAACTTTTTAATATGCTGTGTACCGCCTCTTTGTGCGTCTGCCGGCTCATGTACCCTTAAAAGTACACGCATCTGAAGTGAGATATTATATCAGAAATCAACGTGTGAGCCGTAATAACAAGAGCAGAGAAGCTTTTCCATTTCGTCCTGTGATATCTTTCTCGGATTTGAAATGGTACACGCATCATTAAGCGCTTCCTTTGCAATTTCGGGAACACGCTTTAAAAATGCATCTTCGGGTATAAAGCTTTCCTCACACACATTGCCGTTTTCACCGCAGTTTTTAATGCAGACGGGGATTCCGAGCGATCTGTTCATATTTTCAAGATATTCTGTGAGCTTTTTAATTTTTTCATTTTCATTGTCGGCGGTGATACCAAGCGTATCTGCAATTACGCAATAGCGTTTTTTTGCTTTTTCATCTTTTGAGTTGAACTCAATGACTCTCGGCAGATACATTGCGTTTGCCGAACCGTGTATTATATGAGAGCCAAAGTCGGCAAAAGCGGCACCTGTTTTATGCGCCATAGAGTGAACTATGCCGAGAAGCCCGTTTGTGAAAGCCATTCCTGCAAGGCACTGTGCGTAGTGTACCGATTCACGCTTTGTGCTGTCACCCTCGTATGAGCCTTTAAGGTCTTTGCCTATCATGGCAATTGCAGATAATGCCAATGGATCTGTAAATGGATTTGCGGCACTTGATACATATGCTTCAATTGCATGTGTAAGCGCATCCATTCCCGTGTGTGCGGTAAGCTTTTTAGGCATTGTTTCTGCAATCACAGGATCAACTATTGCAATATCGGGCGTTATTTCGTAATCGGCAATAGGGTATTTTATGCCTTTTTCGTAGTCTGTAATTATCGAAAATGCAGTTACTTCCGTAGCAGATCCCGAGGTTGAAGACACTGCACAGAATTTTGCTTTTGTGCGGAGCTTGGGAAGACCGAAAACCTTTTTCATATCATCAAATGATATATCGGGATACTCGTATTTTATCCACATGGCTTTTGCGGCATCAATTGGGGAACCGCCGCCAATGGCAACTATCCAGTCGGGCTTGAAGCGCATCATCGCATCAGCGCCCTTCATTACGGTAGTAACTGACGGATCAGGCTCTATTCCGTCGAATATTTCAACTTCAAAGCCTGCATTTTTTAAATACTCAACTGCTTTGTCAAGAAAGCCGAATTTTTTCATTGACGAGCCGCCCGTGCATATCATGGCACGGCATCCCGTCAGATTTTCAAGCTCCTTTAAAGAATTGCGTCCGAAATAAATATCTCTCGGTATTGTAAAGCGCGGCATAATAATCTCCTTAACATGTATTTTAAGAAGATTATTACCGAAAATTGATTATTTAATACGCTTATTTGTTATCCGGTGTATATTCAAGATATACTTCGCCGTCAAGGGCTTTCCACAAAAATGTTTTTCCGTCAAATGTCATATAACTGTTGGCGGAGTTTTCTTTCGGGATAGAAACAGATCCCGGATTGATATACGTATGTGTATCGAATTTTTCACACACGGGGATGTGAGTATGTCCGTGAAGCAGAATATCGTTTTTTGTAATGGGAGGAAGCTTACTGCTGTTGTATACATGTCCGTGTGTTGCGTATATAAGCCCCTTTTCCATAGGAATTACAGCATAGTCTGCCAAAACAGGGAAGGAAAGAACCATCTGGTCAACCTCCGTGTCGCAGTTGCCCCGCACACAGAATATCTGCTCCTTCATACCGTTGAGCATTTCAATTACTTCTTTGGGAGCGTATTCCTTCGGCAGATCGTTTCTCGGTCCGTGATAAAGAATGTCGCCTAAAAGAAGCATTCTGTCACATTCCTCTTTTTTATATGCTTCAATAAGCTTTTTGCAGTAAAATGCCGAGCCGTGTATATCAGATGCTATCATAAGCTTCATAATTATTTTCCTCCGTTTTTCATCAAGCACTCAAATAAAGCTGTACAGCCGTTTAAAATATCCTCGTAAGCTATGTCAAAGCGTCTTGTATACCACGGATCGCTGACATCTCCGCCTTGTGAGGTATAATCCATAAGCTTGTGTATCTTACCGTCGGGATCTCCGTTTAAAATCGACGTCATATTTCTTATGTTCATACTGTCCATACCGATGAAAAGATCGTAATTTTCATAGTCGGAGCTTTTGAGCTTTACGGCATATTTGCCCGAGCAGTCTATTCCGTGACGCTTCATTTCCTCCCTTGATGGGGAATATACGGGATTTCCAAGCTCCTCGGATGATGTTGCCGACGATGCTATAATAAAGTCCTTTTCCATACCGTTTTTCTTAACTATATCACGGAAAACAAATTCAGCCGTGGGTGAACGGCAAATGTTTCCGTAGCAAACAAACATAACTTTTATCATAAATATCAGATCCTTTTATTTTTATATACTATATTATACATAGAAAAATAAAAAAATCAATAGCGAATGTGAATATTTTTATTAAGCTATTGACAAACGGAAAAGAATGTGATATACTAATCGAAGTAAAATGAAGAACGGAGGTGCTGAAAAACAGCACCTCTGAACTTTTTATAGCGGCATGTGCCGTGGTGAGGAGAATATGAAAAGTAAAAAAAGTATTATTCAGACTGTGACCGAATTTGCTTCCCCTCTTGCTGAAGAGCTTGGATATATCATCTGGGACATTGAATATGTTAAAGAGGGCGGCAAGATGATTTTGCGCTTCACGATCGACAAAGAAGGCGGTGTCGGAATTGAAGACTGTGAAAAATTCCACCGTGCTATCGATATTCTCATCGAAGAAGCGGATCCTATTGAAGACGCATATACTCTTGAGGTGTCATCTCCCGGTATTGAAAGGGAGCTGAAATATAATTGGCACTTTAACGCCGCAATAGGTCAGACCGTTCAGATAAAACTGTATAAACCGCTTGACGGACAAAAAACATTCGTCGGTGAGCTTGTAAGCTATGACGAAAACGTAACTTTGAACTGTTCGGGAAACAATATCGTGATCCCTGCAGTTGAAGTGGCAAAGGCAAATATCTATTTCGATTTTACCAATATATAAATTTACTGATAAGTATCAAGGAGGATAACGGAAAAAAATGGCGAAGGCAAAGGAAAATGCGGCGCTGTTCGATGCGCTCGACGATCTTCAGAGAGAAAGAGGAATACCGAAGGATTATATGCTTGAACGCTTGTCTGCGGCTCTTGTCAGCGCATACAAGAAGGCATATTCAAACAGCACAAACGTAAAGGTAGTGCTTGATCCCGAAACAAAGGAATGCAGACTTTTCAGAGTTCTCACGGTTGTTGACGAGGTTACAGACGAAAATTGCGAAATTTCTCTTGAAGATGCAAGGAAAATGAGCAAAAGACATAGACTCGGTACAGTAATTGAGCTTGAAATAAAGACAAAAGAATTCAGCAGAACAAGTGCACAGATCGCAAAGCAGGTCATTATTCAGGGTATCAGAGAAGCCGAAAGAGGCATGCTGATAAAAGAATATGAAAATAAGAAAGAAGAAATAATGACAGCCACTGTCGTTGCAACAGATCTTGCATCGGGCGCTGTTATAGTGAATACAGGCACAAGCGAGGTTGCACTTACAAAGGGCGAACAGATCCCCGGTGAAACATTCAAGGTCGGCGATCATGTAAAGGTTTTTGTAACGGAAGTAAATCACGATCCCAAGCCCGAAGAGGGAGCAGAAGAAAAGAAGCCCTCACGCGGCAGAATCGTTACTATTTCCCGTGTGCATCCCGGACTTGTCAAGCGTTTGTTTGAGCTTGAAGTTCCCGAAATTGCCGACGGTACGGTAATCATCAAGAACATCAGCCGTGAAGCAGGATCAAGAACAAAGATGTCTGTTTATTCACGCAACGAAAGCGTTGATCCCATCGGTGCTTGTATCGGTAACAGAGGCGCAAGAATTGCAGGTATTGTTGATGAGCTTAAGGGCGAAAAGATCGATATTATCAAATTCAGCGAATCTGCCGAGGAATATATTTCCGCAGCACTGTCCCCCGCAACTGTAAAGGGAATTTATATTGATGAAGAAAAGACTGCAAGAGTAACCGTTGCTCCCGATCAGCTTTCACTTGCTATTGGTAAGGAAGGACAGAACGCACGTCTTGCGGCAAGACTTACAGGCTTCAAAATAGATATTAAACCCGAATAATATGAAAGCACCTAAAAAAATTCCCCAAAGAAAATGCATGGGCTGTATGGAAAGCCGGAATAAAAATGAGCTTATAAGGGTAGTACGTTCACCCGAGGGTGAAATATCACTTGATCTTAAAGGCAAAAAATCAGGCAGAGGCGCTTATATATGCCACGATCTTTCATGTCTTAAAAAGGCAAGAAAGGGCAAAAGGATAGAAAGGGCACTGGAATGTGTGATATCCGATGAAATATATTCGGCACTTGAAGCTCAGCTTGCAGAAAACTGCGATAAAGGGGAAGAACAATGAATAAAGACACCTCAAAAGAGGCTGTGAAAAAGCTGACTGCTTATGTCGGCTTTGCAAAAAAATCCGGACGTATAACAGTGGGCTGTGCGCTTACCGTTGACGGTATAAGAAACGGCGGAAGAAAAACACCGCTTGTTGCCGTTTGCGCCTCGGATGCATCAAAAAACACAAAAAGCAGAATAGAAAACAGCTGTAAATATTATGAAGTTCCGCTTGTAAACGCACCTGTAACGTGTGAGGAGCTCGGAAATATAGTCGGCAAGGGAACGTCTGTTTCCGTTGTCGGAATAACAGATATGCAGCTTTCAAATGCAATTTTGAATTATTTTAACCAAGAATAACATTTTAACCGTAATGAAAGGAAAAGCATGCGGTCCGTAACGCAGGCTTTAAAGGTCATTGTATGATAGCAAATCAAAAATACAGAATCAGTGCACTTGCAAAAGATCTTAACATGAAAAGCACCGATATCATCAATCTTCTGAAGGACAACGGTTTCGATGGCAGAACCCACATGACCGTTCTTGAACCCGATGAATTTGCGGTGATAATAGAACTTCTTACAAAACAAAATCAGATAACAAATCTTTCCGCATATCTTGACCGTCAGGCTGACGTTGCGGAGGCTGACCGTCCCAAGAAAAAGACGGCTCCTGCTCCCAAGGCTGAGAAAAAGGCGGAAACACCGAAAGAAGAACCCAAGGCTGAACCCAAGAAGGAAGAAAAGCCTGCTCCTGCAGTCAAGGAAGAAAAGCCCGCACCTGCAAAGAGCGAGCCTAAAAAAGAAGAAAAGAAGATCGAAAAGCCTGTAGAGAAAAAAGAAGAAAAGGCACCAACTCAGGAAAAGAAGCCCGAAAAGGCACCTGTAAAGCCTGAAAAGGCACCCTTCAAGAAGGAAGAAAAGCCTGCTGAAAAGCAGAATAAAAATCAGCCCGCAAATAACAACAATAATAATGCACAGCAGAAACAGCCCCGTATGTCACAGCTTGACAAGTTCCAGAACAGACCTGCACAGCCTCAGCAGAATAAGCCTGCGGAAAAGAAAAAGCCGCAGACACCTGCGCAGGATACAAGAGCAGGCGTTATCCGTTCATCCGGTACGGGCGAGGGCACACATACGTCAAATTCAAATGTAAAGACCGGAACAAGAGTAATTGATACAAGAACAGTAACGGTCGATCTTGACAAGTATGATGAAAGACTTGAAAACTTCGTTTCCGATTCAAAGGGAAGCTACGGCGACGCTCACAATCAGAAGCAGAAGTTCAAGAAAAACAAGCAGAACGACAAGAGCTCAAAGAACCGTGAAAAAGAAAAGTTTGCAATGGAAAAGCTTCGCCGTGAGCAGTTTGAAAAGGCAAAGAAGCAGCCGCTTCACATTACTGTTCCCGATGAAATAGTCGTTTCCGAGCTTGCACAAAGACTTAAAGCAACATCCGCAGACGTTATCAAGAAGCTCATGGGAATGGGCGCTATGGCTACTGTAAATGATGTTATCGACTTTGACACAGCATACCTCGTAGCAGAGGAAATGGGCGCTGTAGTTACAAAGGAAGTTGTTGTAACGATAGAAGAAAGACTGTTTACAGATACAGAGGATAAAGAAGAAGATCTCGTTGAAAGACCTCCCGTTGTATGCGTAATGGGTCACGTTGACCACGGTAAAACATCGCTTCTTGACAAGATCAGAAATACACACGTCACAAGCGGAGAAGCAGGCGGTATCACACAGCATATCGGTGCTTACAGAGTTTCCATAAACGGTAAAGATATAACATTCCTTGATACACCCGGACACGAAGCGTTTACTGCTATGCGTGCAAGAGGTGCTAAATCAACAGATATTGCAATCCTCGTTGTTGCGGCTGATGACGGTATCATGCCCCAGACAATAGAAGCTATAAACCACGCAAAGGCGGCTGACATTTCAGTTATCGTTGCGATAAACAAAATGGATAAACAGCACGCTAACCCCGATGCTGTAAAGCAGGAGCTTACAAAGTATGACCTTATGCCCGAAGAATGGGGCGGTGATACTATCGTTGTACCCGTTTCCGCACTTACAGGATACGGTATTGATAATCTGCTTGAAATGGTGCTTTTGGTTGCCGAAATGAAGGAACTTAAAGCAAATCCCGACCGTCACGCAAAGGGCGTTATCATTGAGTCAAGACTTGACAAGGGCAGAGGCCCCGTGGCAACAGTCCTCGTTCAGAACGGTACACTTCACAGCGGTGACGTTGTTATCGCAGGTACTTGTGTCGGACGTGTTCGTGCTATGACAGATTCACTCGGCAAAAACGTAAAGGTTGCAGGCCCGTCAGTTCCTGTTGAAATTACAGGTCTTTCCGCTGTTCCTACGGCAGGTGATGAATTCAATGCTGTTGAAGATGAAAGAATGGCAAGAGAGCTTGCCGAACAGCGCAAGGAAAAGGAAAAGGAACAGGAATTCAAAGCGAAATCCCGTGGCTCACTTGAAGAAATGTTTGCAAACATCAGTGACGATGTCAAGCACCTCAACGTCATCATCAAGGCTGACGTTGCAGGCTCTGCAGAGGCAGTTTCCGCATCGCTCCTCAAGCTTACGAATGACGAAGTCAAGGTCAATGTTATCCACTCTGCCGCAGGCGGTATCAGAGAGGGTGACGTTATGCTTGCGGCGGCATCAAATGCTATCATCATCGGCTTTAACGTGCGCCCCGATAAGGCGGCAATGGACTCTGCTGAACACGAGGGCGTTGACATCAGAACATACAGAATCATCTATGAATGTATCGAGGAGATAACGGCGGCTATGAAGGGTATGCTTGCTCCCACATTCAAGGAAGTCGTTCTCGGCCACGCTGAAGTACGTCAGACCATCCACGTTCCCAATGTCGGCACTATTGCAGGTTCTTACGTTCAGGACGGTAAGATCACACGTGCATCGCTTATCCGTGTCGTACGTGACGGTATCATCATATTTGAGGATAAGATCTCATCACTCCGCCGTTTCAAGGACGACGTGCGTGAGGTCGCAACAGGATACGAATGCGGTGTCGGACTTGATAAGTTCAACGATATACGTGAAGGCGATATACTCGAAGCATATATAATGGAAGAAGTTAAAAGATAAAACCCCTTAAAATTACGGTTAAAAATTGCCCGAAGCTTCATACGGAGGAAGCTTCGGGCGTTCGTTTTTTATTTGTGCCGTAGTACCTTGTTTCACCTAAATCTTTACAATAACGGCGCCCTGCCCGTCCCCCCTCCGGTAGGCAGGCGTTACAGTAGTACGCCAAGCCTACCGCCACGGGCGTAGGGCGCACACCGCTTTGTGGTGTATATGGATAAAATAAAAGATCTCTAAATGTTTATACATATAGAGATCTTATTTTTTATCTGTTCTTCCAAGTAAATAATCAAGAGATACTCCGAAATAATCGGCAAATTTTATAAGAGTTTCGTAGTCTGCCTCTCTTTCCATATTTTCATATCTTGAAATAGTATTTTGGTTCATATTTAAATCGAGTGCGAGTTTTAATTGAGATATATTTTTTTCTTTTCGCAATTTTTTAAGTCGAAATTCCATTTTTTCTCCTTTTTCGAGTTTTTTATCAAAACCTCTTGACATTATTATACCATTTTGGTATAATGCAAATATCCCATTTTGGTATATAAAAGGAGAAAAAATGTGGCAAAAATAAATTTTGAAAAAATCACCCCGCTCTTTAGAGCAAATCAAGAGTTTTCTTTAACGGAAAGTCAATACGAAAAAAGTGTTGGCAGAACTTTACCCAAAGATTTTTATTACTTAAAAAAAGATTCTGCGCTTGCGAAAGAAGCGCAGAAACACGGGTACTATATTGAAATTAAAGAAAAAACAGTATGCTTTAAAAAAATAGGCTAACTAATACGATATGAAAATGAAAGGAATTTAAACAATGAAAAGAATCATTAGCATTTTATTAATTATCAGCGCAATATTATTTTGTTTTACAGCGTGTAGCGGAAATCAAAGCGATGATGTAAGTTTATCAAATAAAAATTCTTCAAGTAAAACACAAAATAAGGAACTTACACTTTCTGAACTCAAAAAAATAGCTGAAGAAGAATCTGTAGAGGAATGGTACAATATCCTCAAGCGTAAATATTCATCATCGTGCAATATGTCGGCTACAAAATATAAAGTGGGAAATGTTACCTATTCAGACGGTGAATTTACAGTTTATATAACGTTTAATCTTTATGATAATTACGGAAAACTTTATAAGAGTATACCGGTTGAATCTACAATTGAGCTTGATGAACATGGAAAAACGAGTCTTTTTACCATAAAAAGTTCATATTAAAAAATAATACTTAATTGGATAATATGCGAGGATGATTATTTTTGTTATGTTATTTTATCCGAAATTTATTTTATAAATTTTAAATTTTTTCCCAAACAAACCCGAGATGCGTAAAACATCTCGGGTTTGTTGTGTATTTATCTGTTTTCGTCGCTGAACTGTCCCATCAGCTTTTTGTTGAATTCGACCGCTGTATTAAAGCCCATTTTTTTCTGACGGTGGTTCATTGCGGCAATTTCAATTATGACAGCCAGGTTTCTACCCGGACGTACGGGAATTGTTATAGAGGGAATGTCAATGCCTAAAATGTCGGTATATTCCGATTCAAGTCCGAAACGGTCATACATTTTACCCTGTACCCACGCTTCAAGTTTGATGATAAGGTCGATCTTTTCCGACATCTTGACAGCACCCATACCGAATATTCTGCGTACGTCGATGATGCCGATGCCTCGGAGCTCAACGTAGTGGCGGATTATTTCGGGTGCGGAGCCTACAAGTGATTTTGCCGAAACACGCTTGATCTCAACCGCATCATCGGCTATCAGTCGGTGACCTCTTTTTACAAGCTCAATTGCGGTTTCACTCTTACCGATTCCGCTGTCGCCGAGTATGAGTATACCCTCGCCGTATACCTCGACGAATACACCGTGGCGTGTGACACGGGGCGCAAGGGAAATGTTGAGCGATGCGATAAGTGCCGCCATAAACGCCGATGTCTGGCTGTGTGTGCGGAAAAGCGGAACGTCATATTTTTTACAAAGCTCTATTTGTTCATCTGATATGGGAAGGTCCGTTGTTACGATGACTGCAACGGGATGCTCACGCACCACGTTTTCAAATGCATGTGCACGGTTTTCCTCAGGCAGACTTTGTATGTACTCATATTCCACTCTGCCGATTATCTGTATTCTTCTGGGATCAAACAGATCGTCAAAGCCTGAGAGCTTAAGTCCCGGACGGTTCAATTCACTTCGTCCTACAACGATACTGTCGTACTTTTCGGGAAGAAATATTTTTTCTAAAGAAAATTCATCTGCAACAGCCGACAGGGGGATTGAATAAATATCTTCACTCATCGTCTTCTATCCTTCCTAAAATATAATCCTTTTCGAAGTAGTATTTTTTATCGCAGAAACGGCAGGTTACTTCAATTTTATCCTGCGTTTTGTATATTTCTTCAAGTTCTTTTCTTCCGATGGAAATTACGGCACGCTCCGTTCTTTCAACCGAACAGTCGCAAACGTATCCGACATCTATTTCATCAAACAAGTCATATTCGATACCTGTCATGGCTAAATCGAGTATTTCTTCGTTTGAAAGACCGTCGGAAAAGAGCTTTGATACGTTTGAAAGAGCCATAGCGTTCTTTTCAAGCTTTTCGATTATTTCATCACCTGCACCGGGCATAAGCTGAATTATAACACCGCCTGCGGCTTTACACGAAAGGTCTGTATCGACAAGGACGCCGAGGGCAAGAAGTGTGGGCACCTGCTCACTTTCCGCAAAGTATGCGGTTATATCCTCTGCAACCTCTCCGCTTCTTATTTCGGAAATACCGATATAAGGCTCATTGAGCCCGATATCCTTTACTACTTGCATAACACCGCCGCCGATAGCACCCGAAACATCAAGCTTGCCGTTAGGCTTCAGAGGAATATCAACGCCGGGGTTCTGTATACAGCCCTTGACGTTGCCTTTGTAATCGGCAACTGCCATAACCATTCCCGCAGGTCCGTCACCTCTGAATGTAAGCGTTATGCTGTTTCCCTTGTCCTTGAGCATACAGCCCATAAGAGAAGCACCCGTCATAACACGTCCAAGCACAGCTGACGCTGTAGGTGTTGTGTGATGGTATGATATCATCTTGTTTACTATATCTGTTGAATTTATGACCATAATGCGAGCCTGTCCGCATCGTGTCATAGCACGTAAAATTGTTGAGTTCATATTTTTATCCTTTTATCGCACGGCAGACGTAATGTGCACGCTGTGATGTGGGGGAGGGAGCTGTATCTGACAGCTCACCGTACACAGCCAGCAATTCAAATCCGCATTTTTTAAGCGTTGCTTTTATAAAATCATCGCTGTGGCAGTACTCTGTCTGCTGTTCGTCTTCCCGTGTGTAAGTTCCGTTTTTGTTTTTTGAAAAAAGCGAAAGAGAAAAAAGACATGTTCGTTTACTGCAGTCAAATCCGCAGCTCCATGCAAGCAGATGCTCACCTGTGTCATTTTCTAAAATAAAATCGTTTTCGCCGTATATGTTTTCGAATTTGTATTCCGTGTTTATGTCGAAGATCAGAAGTCCGTTGGGGTCAAGGTATAAGTGACAGCAGGAGAAAAATTCAAAAACACCGTCAGCATCAAGATAATTCACGCTGTCAAGGCAGGAAATTACGGCTGATACTGTTCCGTAAAGCTCAAAATTCCTCATGTCCTGATTTAAAAGCAGGATATTCATAGGACATCTTTCACGTGCCGCAGAGAGCATACCGTAAGAAATATCAAGTCCTATCATGTCATATCCCATTTCGGCAAGTTTTGCCGTGAGCTTGCCCGTGCCGCAGGCGGCATCAAGCACAAGCTCACAGGGAATCGACGAATGTTTTTTCAAAAGTCCGTCTGTATATTCCGCCCATTTGTCAGTGTCAACGCCTGACAGCTCATCGTATATCTCTGATATTACTTCGTACTGTCCGTTCACTTTTTCAGCCTTTCAAGCACGTTCACATATCCGTCCGTGCCGTATTTAAGACAGCGATTAACACGGCTTATCGTCGCTGTTGAAAGCCCTGTTTCCTCGGATACTTCTGTATAAACCGAGTTGTTATAAAGCATCTTTGCGGCATGCATACGCTTTGACATTTCCTGAATTTCGGCAATAGTGCAGAGGTCTTCGAAAAAGTCATAGCATTCTTCCACGGAATTAAGGCTCAGTATACCTTCAAACAGAAAATCTATTCTTTCGTCTTTGATCTTTTTTCCCATTTCGTTCTCCGTAATTATGCTTATGAAAGTATTTTAAGTGTTTCTTCTGCCATTTCGTCAGGTGAAATTACAGTTGTGAAGCGCACTTCTTTTTCTTTAAGTGTTGCAAGAGGTGCGGGAATTTCAACGCCTGTGAGCTTGTTAAGCTCATAAAGAGGTGCAAATTCATCACCGTCAGCCTCACCGCCGACAGCTGTAAGAACGTCTTTAGCAAACTTATAGGGGCTTGCTGTGCTTACAGTTACCATGTTTTCATCGTTGTAGTAGCGGAATTTGCTTGCACAATAGAGCGCAACGCCTGTGTGTGTATCAGAAAGATACTTGACCTTATCGTAAACAAAGCCTATCTCATCCATTGTATGCGCTTCGTTTGCGTAATATCCTACGAATGTTTCCTTTATCTTGTTGAGTTCATCAAGCTCTATCTTATACTTGCCCGTTGAGTTAAGGCGAGCCATATATTCAGCTGTCTTTTCAGCACCGCAAATGAGGTAAAGAAGTCTTTCAAGGTTGCTGGAAATGAGGATATCCATTGAAGGCGACATTGTCTGGAAGAACTTTCTGCGTCTGTCGTATACACCCGTTGTAAGGAAGTCTGAAAGAATGTTGTTGCGGTTTGAAGCACATATAAGTCTGCCTATGGGAAGTCCCATCTGCTTTGCAATATATGCGGCAAAGATATTACCGAAGTTACCTGTAGGAACTGTGAAGTTGAGAATTTCTCCTGATTTCAGAACACCGTCTTTAAGCAGATCGCAGTAAGCGGAAATGTAGTAAACGACCTGAGGAGCGAGTCTTCCCCAGTTGATGGAGTTAGCACTTGTCAGTATGTATCCGCCGTCATTGAGCTTTTTGTTTATTTCCGCATCTGAGAATATTTTCTTAACGCCGTTCTGTGCATCGTCAAAGTTACCCTCTATAGCGCAAACGGAAACGTTTTCACCCTCCTGCGTTGCCATCTGAAGCTTCTGTATCTTACTTACACCGTGAACGGGGTAGAATACTTTTATAGCAATTCCGGGAACGTCACGGTAGCCTTCAAGAGCCGCCTTACCTGTATCACCCGATGTTGCAACGAGAATGAGAGCTGTCTTTTCCTCACCTGTCATTTTAAGCGCACGTGAAAGAAGACGGGGCATTATCTGAAGTGCCATATCCTTGAATGCACATGTGGGACCGTGGAAAAGCTCAAGCACGTAACCGCCCTCGTCAAGCTGGTGCAGAGGCGCCGCACCGCCGGGGAAATTCTTTTCGCTGTATGCTTCAATACAGTCAGCAAGAAGCTCGTCCTTGTCGTAATCGTCTAAAAATCTGTAAAGAATGTCAGCTGCTCTGTGTGCGTAGTCCATTTCACAAAGCGCTTTTATATCATCTTCTGTGAGCTTGGGAATTTCTGTCGGCATGTAAAGACCGCCGTCAGGTGCGATTCCTTTCTTTATGGCATATGCGCCCGAAACGAGCTCACTGTTTCCTCTTGTACTGCAGTATTTCATAATATATATCCTTCCTGAAAATAATTTACTTTTATAGATTTGTGCTGTTTGCGTATTCGGCATATTCAGCCATCTGGTTTCCGAGCCGTATAAGCTCACCCATTACACGCTTTCGCCCTTTTTCCGTTTTATACCAGTTATCACGGCTTATTTCCGATGTTACAACTGGGCATATTGAAAATTCACATTCAGGGAAAGCCCATTTGTAATATGTGTAAGCACGTCTTGCGTGGAATGCGTGACATACAAGAATTGCTTTTTTTACCTGTATTCCTTTTTCATCGCACAGCTTTTTTGAAAAAAAAGCATTCTGATACGTGTACTGCGCTTCGTCCTCGCCGAGTATTGCACCAAACGGTACACCGCTTTTTAATAGAATGTCGGTGTACATTTCGCACTCTGTTTTGTAAACTATGCCTTCGGTTTCAGTACCGGGAAGCGAGGGCATATATTCGCCTCTGGTTATAGAATACTTTCCTGACGGCATAACGTATTTTGCAAAGCCTTCAAGATACAGCTCTGCAGCGCGTCTGGGCAAAAGCGGATTTGATGAACCGGGGACGAATATCATGTCAGATACTTTCGGTTCGTTTTCCAAAAAAATGTATTCTGTTGTGTCTTTGATAAAATCCATACGTTTCTTTCCTATGCATTCGTATACAAAATAAATTATATACCAAATCACTGATAAATGCAAGAGTTTTATAAATAATTTATCACACTAACGTGTAAAAATTCAAAAATTGCTTGATTTATGGGAATGTTTGGTGTATAATGCTTAAAGTTTATAAAAGGAGAATTGATATGTTCGGTATGAAAACACGCACAGGCGGTGTTGATTATATTGTTGTATGCCTCGGTAATCCAGGCGATAAATACACTACAACAAGGCATAATATGGGTTTTCTTTGCGGCGACTATATTGCTGACAAAGAAGGATTTTCGTTTAAAAAAATAAAATTTAAATCGAATTACGATATAGTTGATTTTCACGGCTTCAAGGTGATGTTTATGAAACCGCAGACATTCATGAATGCATCAGGCGAGGCTGTACGTCCTGCGGCTGATTTTTATAAAGTTCCTGCAGAAAATGTTATTGTGCTTGTAGATGATGTTAATCTTGATGTAGGTCAGCTGAGAATAAGACGTAAAGGCTCATCGGGCGGTCACAACGGTATGAAGAGCATAACGGAGCATCTTAAAACAGATAATTATCCGAGAATAAAGCTCGGTGTAGGCAAGAAGCCGCATCCCGATTTTGATCTTGTTGATTTTGTTTTAGGCAATCTTTCGCCTGCTGATATGAAAAAGCTCCCCGATGTTTTTGAAAATGTATCCTCCGCACTTGCGCTTATGATGAAGGGCGATGTTGACGGAGCGATGTGTAAATACAATTCTTAAAAATAAAGCCGCAGGTCGATATGACTTGCGGCTTTTGACAAAGTCAAAGCAAACTTATTTGTTTGTCTTGATAGAGTTTTCGTAGGACTCAACCATCTTCTTAGACGTGACACCCGTACGACTTCTACTCCGTGCATTGAGCTTTTTAAGCCATTTTTCGGTGCTTTTGCCCGTAAATATCTTGATTTCAAGCTTCGCCGTATCATCATCTGTTAATGTGACAAAGATTTTGTCAATATATTGGGCTACGAATTCGTTTGTTATAATGCCCGTACTTGCATCCTTGATGGCTGCATCAAGCCTTGCTTTTACCTCTCCGATATGCTTGCGGTATTCCTCTTTGGTGAATAACTGTTCCTCAAGCTCCGCGAG
>JBGVLZ010000038.1:0-12729 GCA_045124505.1 Eubacteriales bacterium | reverse complement strand
CGGTCGACAGTTTATCGATCGGATGTGTTAATCCTATTGGAATTACGCCGGACCTTTCCTCTTTATTGTATAAAAATAAGAGTAGTTTTACAATGCTTTCGCATTGGGTTCCTACTCTTATATTGTACCAAATTGGAATTTATCTAATTGACAAAAGTTATATCGACTCAAATGTCTCTCTCATTTTTTCTCGGTCATAATCCAAGAAATATTTCTCCAATTTTATGTAAAACTCTTTATATTTTTCATTGCTGAAAAACACTATATCGCAGCCTCTATCATCGTAAACGGAAAAAATGCACTGGTTTTCCAGAGAAACAAAGCTTACCAACGGATTGACTTGGCAATATATTTGACTTTTCAAGATGCTTTCCAGGGTAGTGAAATCAATATCGTATGAAATGCATCTTATTACAGCAGATATATCATCATCAATATCACCCACAGCAATAAGTAAATTTTTGTTGAGGTTAACTTTTTCAGCAATCTTCAATGTAAAATCTCCAGCAACCTGCACGGAGCCATCGGAATCAAAATATTGATGAAAAAACGCTACATCAATTTTTCTGTTTGCAAACAAAACATTTGCAATTTGTATAGCTCTGGAGAAAGCATTCTCCATGTAATCATCTTCGCCAATTCCCAACTCACATCTTAAAGCCAATTTGTTATTGTAAAACCACGGCTGGAGGTAAAGAAACTCACTATCTGTTAGTTGTTCGATTATATTGCTCATGAGATAACTCCTTTCGTCAAATTCTTATTTACCTCTCTGTTTTATCGCCAGTTTCGCCTTTGTATTACAAAGGCACAGGGCAAAGCCCATACCCCTTTGTAGGGCGGGGGTTTACTCCCGCCGCATTTTAGATTCAAGGCGTTCATCACGGCGGGAGCAAGCCCCCGCCCTACGATGTACCACCATTATGCCACAAATCGGCAGAGAAAACAATATCTCTGCCGAAATTTGTAAACATCCTTATGAGAAGGAGCCTAAGCGGATTTTTTTGTTTTTCTGCCGGTATTTCCGAAGGAAATATCGGCGCCCCTTGTCCGCAGGTCGGTTGGCAAAGCCAACCGTGGGGGGTGCGGACGGGGCGCAATAAAGTACCGAGAAAGAATTTAAATGTAAAACTTTAGGTATACATTCAAGATTCTTTGTTAATTTTATAAGCCTTTACAAAATAAACAATTGCGGCTGTAAGAATGTCTGTTATCATAAAAAATTCTATCCAGCTTCTGATATCATTAAATGTTGACCACACATCGTTATACGCCTGTGAGGTTACCACAGTGATAGGTGTTCTGTCGTTATTTTCACCGAATGTGATTTTTTGGTAAAGAATAGGATAATAGAAATATTCACATATAACGTTACCGCTGTTGTCGAGTATTTTGTCGTGCTCAGCGAATTTTTCATATTCATCACCCGTATCCGTATCTTCTTCGATTATTATATTATGCGATGTGTCGTCGGGTGACATTATTTCCGTATATGTAAAGGCGTAATTATCTCCGTAGCCGCCTGAAAATGCCTTTTTACAATCATTTTCAACATATTCTTTGAATTCTTCGCAGGTATTGAATACGAGTTTTTCCGTGTAGTTGTATTCATCGACAGAATTTAAAACTCCGATACATACATAAAGTATAAGCAAAACACTCAACGAAATCGCACAGGTCTTTTTGAGTAAATTTCTTTTTTTGAAATATCTTTCTCTTTCTGATTCGTCGAATACAAGCAAGCCGTTATCGACAAAAGATTTTGAAATTAAAAGTTCATATGCTATGTAACATATAAAGAAGCCGACGGCTGCAAACAAAAATCCGTATGCAAGCCAATCCTCAAACGCAAGTCCGAAATTTGCTCCGTCAATAAGCGTTACCAAGGGCAAGCAGAAGAAAAGTGCGGCAATATTGAGAAATGAAATAATAACGACAGTTTTTACAAATGATGTATTTGCCTTTTGTATTTTCTCTGTGTATGTATCATCATCTTCATCCGGTGTGATGCGGGAATTTATTGTAAAGCATATCTGGCATATTTCGCTTGCAACAAAAAGCACGGTTGCCACGCAAAAGGCAATAAGACCTTTTGAAAATCCGAGATTGATTATAGCGGCGGTAATAAGTCCGAGAAAAGTGATACCGAATGATATAAGCGTAAGATTTTTATATTTTCTGCTTTTCAGATCAAGCATACGGTTAAACTGCTTATCGCTTTTTGATTTTTCTTTGTTTATCTCTTCCTCAGTGCGCAACGGTTCTTTGTCGGGGTTGTTACGCTCGCCTCTCAAAAGTTCATCTGTTGTGATGCCGAAGATCTCGGCTATCACGGGTATGAGCGAAAGCTCAGGCGTTGACTCGTCACATTCCCATCTGCTCACCGTCTTATCGGACACAAACAGCTTTTCTCCAAGCTCCTTTTGTGTCATTCCGTTTGCACGTCTTAAAGCGGATATAAATTTACCTATTGTTTTCTTTTCCATAGGTTATACCTTCCTTTGGTCATTTGTTGCTGAAATTCTACCATTTTGTCAAAGAGATTACCACCCGAAAACGCAAGAATCACTCTCGCAATACGGGAATTTCAAATATTTCCCTTATTTTTACGTGTTTTGAAGTCAAATATACAAAACCGACCTAAAAACGGTCGGTCTTGCTTTTGATTTATTTTTTGTATGTGATAATAGTTGAAGAATACTTTTCGGGAAGCTCGATCGTAAGTTCTGCACCGCCGACAAACGATGCGCCTGTATCAAGGCTTGTGAAGGTGTATTCACCCGAAAGCTCCTTAAGCGTGATCTTTGATGTACAGCACGGTGAATTTTCACGTCTGAATGCCATGACCATACCTTCATCAGCGTCCTTATCGTGGTACTGCCAGATCACCCACGATGTGGTGTCGAGCTTATCTGAACCGAAGTTGTGGAAGTGGCACGTGAAATAATTACGTATCTTTCTGTATTCCTTTACGGTTTCACCGAGCCATTTTATTTCATCATCCGTCATTGAGTGGAATATCGTTGCATATGAGCCAATGCCCCACGTTGCCGAATATGTGCTTCTTGCCGCATATGTGTCCATCTTTCTCTTTGTCGAACAGCCTGTGATGGGGAAAAGGCGGGAAGCGTTTGTGTTGTGTACATTTGTAACGTCGGGATTGGGATTGAAGATACACTGATAATCCGTCTTATAAAGCATAAGAGAGCGTCTGAGCGTTTCAATATCGATTCGTCTGCCGCCTGAAGCACAGTTATCAATAATGAGATCAGGGAATTCCGCTATGAGCTTATCCCACAGCTCATACATACCAAGAATGTGGTATATTTCGGTAATTCCTCGTCTGCCCTCTTCATCTGCCTTCTTCCAGAAAATATCGGGTGTACAGTTGAAATCCTGTCTGTAGCAGCGGATATTGAGCGTCTTTATGTGATTTCTGAGTATCTCGTAATAATAATCTCTTACTTCCTTTTTGGAAAAGTCGGCAAGCAGATAAACATCACCCGCATCTATAAAATATTCGGGATGCTCCTTGGCAATAGGTGCGACCTTTGCCGCCTTTTCAGTATCAAACCACAGCATAAAGCCGGCATTACTTTTTTCAGCCTCTGCAACGACATCAAGGAAGCCGTCGGGGTGAGCATCAAGCTTTACCTCCCAGTCACCTACTTCGTCTGCCCAGATGCTGTCGAAGTTGCAGTCGCTCTTTGCCTTTTTGCCGTTCCATGCGGCATCTATCCAGTATTCATCAAATTCAACACCGTTTTCACGGAAGCGTTTGATGCGGTTTATCATTTCATCACTTGGTAAGCTTCCCCAGAACAGATTTGCAAGCAGACCGTGGCGCTGCTTTACAAGCGCCTTGGGTGTGTATTCAGCCCACATAAGGTCACGGAATTTGTTGTATCTGTCGTCATTTTCGTTATATTCCATAACGAGTATTGAAGCACCTCTTACACGTTCGCCGGGTTTAAGATAAAACTCAGCATAACGAAGTCCAGCCTTGAAGCGTACCCCTTCATCCTCACGTTTGAGCGTTGCACACCAGCTTCCCGTCCAGCCTACGGCAACGATATAACCTTTGCCCTTGCATGCAACCTCAAAAAACGGCATTATTTCATCAGAGCATCTGCCCTCACCGTTTTCAAATGTATATTCAACAGCTTTGTTATAAAAATATTTCGTGTGATATGAAAATTCCTCAGCGGATCTTTCATCGTCATACGAATACGACTCACCCTCGACAAGTCCCTGTGTCCAGATGACCTTGGGAGCCTCTGCTGTGTAGCGGTTTCCCATAAATTCATGTACGTATTCGGGAAGTGTGAGAACTGCATCTATATCTCTTATTTCCGAAAGTATTCCGCTGTTTTGCTCCGATGTGTTTTCATACCAAACCACCCATTCAACAGCATCAAACTTCTCGTGCTTTTTAACTTCAAGCGTTGTTTTTATTGCTCCGTTCCCATCATACGGCTTACCGTCATACAGGAAAGAAAACTGCGGCTTTATCATATTTATATCCCCTTATTAAAAGTAATAATTCTTTATCCCACACAGTATATCACAAGGAAAATTGTTTGTCAACCGAAAGAACGATAAAAGCCGTTCAAAAAAAATTATCACGTACATTATAGAAATAAGTATTTATGTATGATATAATACTTCGCAAACAAGATATTTTTCGGAGGTAACCGTGAAAAAGTTTTATTTCGGTATTATATGCACAATTATTTGTGTTTGCATGATATTTTCTGCCGCATCATGCTCAGCTTCGGGAAGCTATGCAATGAAAATAGGTTCAGTAAAGATGAGCGAGGAAGCATACGCATATTACATGTCCTGCTACCGTCCTTATTGGATATACACATTCGGGGAGGATGATACGGAGGAATTCTGGTCATCGTCTTCAAACGGCGTTACAGTTGCAGAGTATCTGCAGGACGTTTCCCTGACGGCTATAAAAACAAAGCTCGTTGCGGAATATCTCTTCAAAGAAAACCGCCTTTCCTTGTCAAAGGGAAAAAAGGATGAGCTTAAGGCGATGATAGACGGACTTTTGCTCGGTATCGGCGGTGAGGAAGAATTTGAAAAAGACGAGTTGATGCAAAAGCTCGGCCTTACACCTGATGACATGCACGATATTTTCATGACAGATGCAAAGGCAGAAGCCCTTCAGGACTATTTTTACGGTGAGGAAGGCAAAGAAGTCGTAGAAAAGTCCGACAGAGATGCATATTACCGTGACAGTTACTACCGCTACAAGCATTTATACATAATGGATGTTGACTTTGTGCGTGACGAAAACGGAGAAATAAAGTTCGACCAATACGGTATAGCCATGACAGAGGAGCTGACGGACGAAAGATGGGAAGAAAAATTCACCCATGCACAGTCGCTTCTTGCACGTGCCGAAAACGGTGAGGATTTCGATACGCTCATCATCGAAAACACAGAGGAGCTTTCATACGAAAAATACCCCTATGGTCACTATTTCAACGCAAAAACAACGTCTGTTGATAACTATTTTGCCGAAATTTCCGAACCGATAAAGGAAATGGAAATAAACGAAGTAAGGCTTATCAAGTCCAATTACGGTCTTCACCTTATAAAGAAGATCGAGCTTGACGAGGGCGGTTACGAGCATACGGAAAACAAAGACGATTTCAAGAATTTCAACGAGCTTGTAGAGGAAGAAAAGTTCAAGCAGAAGCTTATGGGTTACTTTGACCAGATAGAAATAAACGAAGAAATAATCGCAAAATATCCCATTAACGAAGTTATATACAGCGAATCGTGGACATACATGTTCTGATCGGGGGCAAAATGAAAAAAATAATATCGGCAATTCTTTTGCTGTCAGTTTTCCTTTCGCTTCTGTGCGGCTGTGCCGACAACAAAGAGCCTTACGTTATTGCCTGCGGTGAATTCGGAATTACCGAAAAGCAGTATGATTATTGGCTTGCATACTACAAAACAAAATTTTTGAATACGTTTTTGCAAAGCGGAACCGTGACCGAGTCTGATTATACCGAGGATTTCTGGGACACGGAAATTTCCGAAAGGTCGCTGTATGAGCTGACGAAGGAGCAGGCGGAGTCCTACATTTCCGATATCGTCATCTGCCTTGCCCTTTACGATGAGTACAAACTTGGCGAAATAGAGGGTGCTGAGGAACAAATAGAGCTTTCGATCGATCAATTCATCGATGAAGACATAAAATCGGCAGGCTCACGCAGTGCGCTCAACAAGCACCTTTCGGAATACAAGCTCAATATAAAACAGCTCCGTGAAATATACGAATTTGAAATAAAAAGAACGATGGTGGAGGATTATCTTTACGGTGAGCTTGGTACTGACAAGGTCACAGACGAAGACAGGGATAATTACTACCGTGAAAATTATGTACGTGTAAAGCACGTACTTGTAAACACAAAGGACAAATACGTGCTTGACGACAAAGGCGAGCGCATTATGGACCCGTCAACGGGATATTATAAGACGGAAAAGCTGACAAATGAAGAAATAGCAGTGAAAACAACTCTTGCCGCTGAAATATTCGAAAAGGCTCAAAGCGGAGAAGACTTTGAAAAGCTTATCGAAAAGTACGGCGAGGACGAGGGAATGACCTACTATACAGACGGATATTTCCTTACAAAAAGCTCACCGTATGAGGAAAACTTCTTAAACGCCTCATTCGATATGAAAGACGGAGAAATAAAAAGCGTCACAAGCGCATACGGCATACACATAATGAAAAAGTATGCACTTGAAGACGGCGGTTACAAAAAAGAAGTAAACGAAAACTTTTTTGCAGAGCTTGACAGTGAAATAATATCACAGAAAAAGAAAAACAAATTTTCCGAAAAAAGCGTCAATATAACAGCGGTATGCGAAGCAGATGACTTCAAAGCATACGTTATAATGGACGATTCACTTCTTTGATCATCTGCGTGATCTTCCGAGCATTCCGAGTCCTATAACAAGTGCAAACAAAAGCACGCCTATACCCAAAACGGTAAAGATGATAGAAAGTGAATATGACGGTGCTGACGCATTTTTCGTAATTCCCTCTGCCAATCGCACAGCCGTGTCGGCAGGGCTCGGCGGTGCCATATCGTTATATCTGTTCACTGCATTTCCCGCATAAGTGATAATGCTGTGGGAAAGCAACGTGCAAACGCTTACAAGAATTATTGATAATTTCTTTATAATAACCATAAAATATCTTTTAAGGATAAAACAAGACACAGTTATTTTGTGTCAAAAGGCTTGATTTATGCAAACAAAACGATTTACAAAGAATGATTCGGGCTTTATATGCGCAAACTGTAAAAACGAGGTCACACCGCTTGTTTATACTTCAAGAAATCACTGTCCGGTGTGTCTTTGTTCACTTCACCTTGATGTAAATCCCGGTGACAGAGCATCCGAATGCGGCGGAATAATGCGCCCTGTATCAGCTGAGCCGGATTCAAAAAAAGGCTTTATAATCACGCATAAATGCGACAAATGCGGAAAAGTCGGGCGGAACAAGTCCGCAAATGACGATGATACAAATTTACTTATAGCGCTTACTGTTAACCGAAATTTTTGATAAAAAAACGCGAAAATAACATTTTTTATTAAAATGTTATTGACAAAATCATTAGTTAGTGGTAAAATAAACTTACAACATAAAGCGGAGTTTTCTATGGATAAAACAACAATTTTCGTTTCCACCTCACTCAAAGGCGGTGTCGGTAAATCAACAGTTGCCGCAAATGTTGCTTTTCAGCTCACAAAAGCGGGTTATTCGGTGCTTTTGTGTGATCTTGATTTTGACGTCCGTTCTCTTGATCTGATAATGGGATATGAAAATACGCTTATGTTTGATATAAGCGATGTGCTTAGCGGCAGATGCTCATATCCTGCCGCCATTATAACCGATAATCGCACCGAAGGACTTTATTTTCTCGGTGCACCGTATAAATTTTCCGATGTTATATCAAAGGAAGATTTCGTAAACGGCATAAAAAAGATCGCAAGTGAGCAGTCATTGGATTATATAATCCTTGACACATCAGGTGCTGACACGTTTATTCTCGGATGTGCCCTTGAAGCGGCCGACGAAGCGCTTGTCATAGCATCTCATACACCTGCATCGCTTCGCGGCGCACAAAGAAGTGCGGAGCTTTGCGACGAAGCGGGAGTAAAGCCGAGGCTTATTGTAAACAATTTTGATTACAGCTCGGTTGCAGGCGGTAAAAGGATCGGTATGCTCGATATAATCGACTCTACAAAGGTCCCCCTGCTCGGTGTAGTGCCGTATGATGAGGATCTCATATACGCACAGGAAAAAGGAATGCTTGCCGAAAATGACAGCTTCATTTCATACAGGGCGTTCAAAAACATCGCATCAAGGATAATCGCCGATAAAACAGGCGAAAGATACGTCCCTATACTCAAGGGTGTAAAAAAGATAAAACGCAAAAAGATTTTGACCAAATAGCAAAGGTATCATCGCAAGGTGAAGAAAGGTACGGTTTGTTATGGAAATAGCAATTATTGCTCATGACAGAAAAAAAGAATTGATGGCACAGCTATGTATCGCTTACTGCGGTATTTTAAGTAAACATAATCTCTGCGCCACAGGAATCACAGGAAAGTACATTTCCGATGCAACCGGACTGGAAATTGAAAGACTGCTGTCGGGACAGCACGGCGGCGAACAGCAGATCGCTTCGAGAATTGCGTATAATGAGATCGACGTGCTTCTTTACTTCAGGGATACAAAGCCTGAGGCAAATACAGACGAAGCGTTTGACTTAATACGAATGTGCGACTTGCACAACGTACCCGTTGCGACAAATATCGCAACAGCCGAGGTGCTTATATGTGCCCTTGAAAGAGGCGACCTTGATTGGCGTGAGATCGTCAATCCCCGTTCACAGTATAACATAAAAAAGAAAAGCAAATAAAAAAATATCGGCAGGAAGCCCGTTATGACCTCGCACAGAGAAGCCTTGAATTGCTGAAACAAGGCTCTTGGTACGTAACAAGTGGATACCGCCTGCTGTAATGCCGTAGGAAATGACGGCACGGCTTACCACCGTTAAGGGGTTTTCAAGTTACAAGTTCGGGTGGAACCGCGGAATTACCGCCCCGAGGGAGTTTTTTCCTCGGGGCGTTTTATTTTTTTAAGGAGTTTTCAATGAAAAATGCAAAAATACCGCTTATAATATGCGGTATAATAACGCTTGCTCTTATTGCAGGGTTGCTTATCGTACAGTTTTTATATCCGCTTCCCGCTTCGCCTTCAAGAGTATATAATCTTATCAAAACAAGCTCAATAATCGAGTTTGACCATGGGCTTGTCGAGGAAACAAATGAAGACGGCGAAAAATCGCCTATAAAAATACTCGGCATAACCGTTGAGCTTGCGGATTACGAAAATCTGTCCCGCCCTGCATACTTTTATTCATTCCAGACAGAAAGAAACGACGTGGTTGCATATTTTTCAAACGGTGAAAAAAACCATTTGACAGCCGATACTGCAAAAAATGAGGAAGCCATAGAATTGTCATACGGCGAGCTTGACAAATTTGAAAAGATCGTGAGCAATATGCGATTTGACGTGCCGAAAAATAACGACACGGTAAAGGTATACCTTACAACAACATACGGTTATTATCTGCGCGAATATACAAGGGCTGAATTTGAAGCCTCGGTATTCGCCGATACATATACATTATACGGATTAAATTATTAAAGGAGATACATTAAAATGGTTAATGTAAAATTTTCAAACGGGCAGACGTTTTCAGCAGACGCACCCGTAACGATCTACGATGCGGCAAAGGCATCTGATCTTATCGACAAAACGGTTTTCGCCGCTTTATTAAACGGTGAGCCGGCAGAGCTGACACAGACGATAAGCGGCGACTGCGAAATACAGCTTCTGACATTTGCTGACCGTGAGGGCAAGCTCATTTTCCGTCACACGGCATCTCACATTCTTGCGCAGGCAGTGCTTCGCCTTTTCCCCGACGCAAAGCTTGACAAGGGCCCATCAACCGACAACGGATTTTTCTACGATATCGACTGTGAAACATCGTTCTCCCCCGATATTTTGAAGCAGATCGAAGCGGAAATGAACAAGATCATCAAGGAAAACCTTAAGATCGAGCGCTCCGTTTTATCACGTGCAGATGCACTTGAGCTTATGAAGGATCAGCCCTACAAGGTTGAAAAGATCAACTCACTGCCCGACGATGCTGTACTTTCATTCTACCGTCAGGGTGAGTTCGTTGATATGTGTACAGGTCCGCACCTTTTCTCAACAGGTGCTGTAAAGGCTGTAAAGCTCATTCAGTGCACAGGTGCATACCACGACAACGACAGATCAAAGAAGATGCTTCAGCGTATCAACGGCGTTGCATTCCCCTCAAAGCAGGAGCTTAACGATTACCTCGCCGCTGTTGAAGAAGCAAAGAAACGTGATCACAACAAGATAGGCAGAGAGCTTGGATATTTCACAACAAGCGAATACATCGGTCAGGGTCTTCCCTGCCTTATGCCCAAGGGCACAAAGCTGTATCAGATACTCAACCGTTACGTTCAGGACAAGGAAGAATATGAGTACGGCTATGTTATGACAAAAACGCCCCTTATGGCAAAGTCAGACCTTTATAAGATCTCAGGGCACTGGGATCACTACCGTGACGGTATGTTCGTTTTAGGCGATCCCGAGGCTGAGGGTGAGGTGCTTGCGCTCCGTCCCATGACTTGCCCCTTCCAGTATCAGGTATACCTTGCTGAAAAGCATTCATATAAGGATCTTCCCATAAGATACGCAGAAACGTCAACGCTGTTCCGTAACGAGGATTCGGGCGAAATGCACGGTCTTATCCGTGTACGTCAGTTCACGATCTCCGAGGGACATCTTGTTTTGCGTCCCGACCAGCTCGAAGAAGAATTCAAGAACTGCGTGAAGCTTCTTAAAGAGGTTATGACAGACGTCGGTCTTATCGGCGACCTTTCCTACCGTCTTTCCAAGTGGGATCCTGCTGATACTGAAAAGTATATCGGAACACCCGAGGAATGGGATATGGCAGAAGGACTTATGCGTAATATCCTCAACAACATCGGTCTTGAGTTTACCGAGGCTGTCGGCGAAGCGGCATTCTACGGCCCGAAGCTCGACGTTCAGATGAAGAACGTACACGGTAAGGAAGACACTGTTGTAACGATTCAGGTTGACCTTATGCTTGCACGTCAGTTCAATATGACGTATACAGATTCAAACGGTCAGCAGCAGTATCCTTACATCATTCACAGAACATCACTCGGATGCTATGAAAGAACGATAGCTTACCTGCTTGAAAAATTCGCAGGTGCGCTTCCTTTGTGGCTCTCACCCGAACAGATCAGAATTCTTCCCATCGGCGACGATCAGGCAGAATACGCTGAAAATGTGAGAAAGACACTTGCAAAAGCAGGTCTTCGTGTTAAGTGCGACACAAGAAACGAGAAGATCGGTTACAAGATAAGAGCCGCACAGCTTGAAAAAGTTCCCTATATGCTCGTTATCGGTGAAAAGGAAATGACATCCGATTCCGTTGCAGTACGTGAAAGAGGCACAGGCGACATCGGTGTTATGACAGTTTCCGAATTTATGGCACGTGCACTTGAAGAAAATAACAATAAGGTTATAAAATAAAAAAATGAGGCAGGTGAGAAAATCTCACCTGCTTTTCACATTTAAACTCCAGAATATATTTCCGCAGGAAATATGTGCCATTCGCCTGCAGGGCGGCTCAATGCGTTACAGTGGTACGCCTTGAGCCGTGGGGGGGTGCAGGCGTGGCACAGTCGCTGTAACGATTTCGATCAAACAAGATAGTAATGGCAGATTTATGCAGTTTTTGCTGTGCTAACCGCAATCATCCGTGTTAAAATGGATGCTCAAACGCCTGAAGCTCTGCGCTTGCTTACACCGTATGCAATACCGACAGATGAAACAGCCATACAAACGGCAATCATCAAAATGTTATCGCCCGTTTCGGGGTTTTCAGTTTCTCTTTTTGTAAAGCCTGCCATAAAACGCTCCACGCCTGCACCTCCTGAAATACGCCAGCCGTTTTCGGTATGTTCAAAGTCTATTCTGTATTTTGTCGGCTCATATCCGTCAAAATGCGCTTCAAGCAAAACAGTATCGTTATCTACCAATGTTATATGATCTTCAAGCGTAAGACCGCATCCGCACAGAGTAGGAAAATCGGGCGCTCCTGAATAACACGCAGGGTCGATAGTGTATACCTTATCACCAAGCTCGATAAGTCCGTGGTGCAGATCAAGATTATTTTCAACGTAATCGTCTGTCATAAACTCTTTTATATACTCATGCCAGAAGGAAAGCTTTCCGTATTCGCCGTCAAGCAGTGAAAAAAGATCTATTGTATATTGATGGTAATTCAGCACATCACACAAGCGTTTAAACACAGTCTTATCGGTTATCGGTGTGGATGGAAGATTACCTAAAAACACATATCCGTCATCCGTCTTTATGGAGTGCTCCTTGAACTTATACATTGCGGTTATAAGATTTGCCGCCTCGGTTTTTGTTATCGCTGTATCTGCGTTTGCAGATATCAAGAGTAATGGTGAAAACAGAGTGATACAAAGAATTAATGATATTATTTTTTTCATAGCTTTAAGTCCTTTCCTTTCTTAACTGATTTTAAATGA
>JBGVLZ010000037.1:0-3919 GCA_045124505.1 Eubacteriales bacterium | reverse complement strand
TTCCAAGTAACCGATGAAACAAAAGCAATGGTGACGAATAATATTTGTTACTTACTCAATAATTTTCTGAAATGTTCTGCATACGAGAATATTATTTTTTGTTGGGTGATGCACGAGCAGAGAATTATCGATTCCATACTTGAGAAGCTGGATACACAGAACTGTGAGGTGAAATGCGTCTCACTTGTAGCGGATGAAAAGACTCTGTGCGAAAGATTATCAATGGATGTAGAAAGAGGTATTCGCTCTGAAGATGTAATTGAGAGAAGCATAGCAAGAATACCGATGTATCAAACATTGGATACCATTATAATTGATACAAACGCAAAGGATGTGGCTGTGATTGCCAATGAGATTAAGCAGTTGTAATACTGACAAATTCCAATTTAACGAAACACTCCCGCAAAACATCAAACCGATTTATATCGTTGTTTGTCCGCAACATAGAGTTGTAATATCTTCAGAATATATAATTCATAGCAGACCGTATTAATTGGTTCGAAAGAAGGATGTTGATTTATGAATACAAATGCAGAATTTCTCTCGGATATCGGCGAGCCCTTTGCATCGGGCTTGCTGGAATTATCCGACAACGGGTCACTCCCGGAAATATATTGCCGTGCATACCGCCGCTACTATGAAACCTGCCCCATTGTATATAAAGCAGGTTCACCGCTTTTTCCGAGCGGTCTGACAACGGGAATTTATACAGACACAAAAACAGGCTGTGAGGTTTATGTTATTCCGTCATACGCAACACAGATTGATATAAAATGGGACAAGCTCAGAGAAAAAAGTCCCCGTGCCGCAGAAATTATGACTCAATTCACCAAAAGCTATTCTTATGCAGGTGAATGGAATCACAGTATGCTTAATTACAAGCGAATTCTGCGCGAAGGTATCAATCAATATGAAAAGCGCCTGCTTGACAAGGAAGACAGTGATTTCAGAACGGCGTTGCTTGACCTTGTTGACGGATTACGTACCTATCATAAGCGTGTTTTGGAAGCACTTCCGAAAATGGGTGCTCCGACAGAACTTTTGCAGGCATTAAAGCAAGTTCCTTTTTCTCCTGCAAGAACGGCATACGAAGCGATAGTTGCTCTTAATTTCTGCCTTTCTCTGGACGAATGGGATAATGTCGGCAGACTTGATTCGATTCTCGAACCATATCACAAGGGTGAGGATCTTCGCCCGTGGCTTCGCTGTATGATGGAAAACATACAGATAAACGACCGCTGGAGTGTCACTCTCGGTCCCGACTACAGCGACGTGACATATCAGGTGCTGGAAGCATCTGTCGGTCTTGCTCGTCCTTTAATCGAGCTCAGGGTAACGGACGAAATGCCCGAGTCTTTATGGGAGCTTTCGGCAAAGAGGATTCTTCAGGGCGGCGGTCAGCCTGCTTTTTATAACGAAAAGGCTATCCGTCAGCGTCTGTGCGGCAGAATACCGCATCTTACACAAGAAGATGCATTGGAATTTGCGGGCGGCGGATGCACCGAAACATCGTTTGCGGGTTGTACATATTCCGGAGGAACAGACAACGAAATCAATGTTCTGAAAATATTTGAAGATTATATGTATGCAAGTCTTCCCGATTCTCCGTCTTTTGAGGAGTTTTATAATAACTTTATTGCAGTTCTTCGAAAAGAACAGGATAATCAGATGGAAACAATCAATGATTACTGGAACGAACGTGCACGAAAATGCTTTGCTCCCATCCGCACGCTTTTTATCGACGATTGTATCGACAAAGGGATAGGTTGGTTTCAGGGCGGTGCAAGATATACCTTCTCAATTCATTGCGATTCGGGTATACCCAACACGTTGGATTCACTGCTTGCCATCAAGCATCTGGTTTTTGACGAAAAACATTATTCGCCCGAACAGTTTCTCTCGCTTTTAAAATCAGAGAATGCGGAGTTTTTTGCCGAGCTTCGTTCCTGCCCTTCATACGGTGTGGCAGATGAAAAAGCAGATGCACTCGTTCGTGATTTCACAACCGGATTTTATGAGCATTACCTCACGGGAAAGCTCGATCTCGGTCTCGGATTCTTTCCGACTGCACACCAGTTTACCCGTCATATCTCTGCAGGCTCTGTGGTAGGTCCGACACCTGACGGCAGGAAGGGCGGCACCCCCGTAGCGGATTCTTTGGCTGCTGTAAACGGAAAAGCGGTTAAAGGACCTACGGCAATGCTTACAAGTGCGGCGTGTTATGAACAAAAAGATATTTACGGCATAGCGGTAACGAATCTGTCCATAAATCAGAATTGCCCTGCGTCAATACTCAAAGCCTTGGTAAAAGGTTATTTTTCAATGGGCGGAACTCAGCTTCAGGTTACGGCAACAAACCGGGAAACTCTCCTGAAAGCACGAAAAGACCCCGAAAGCTACAGGGATCTTATCGTCAGAGTAGGCGGATATTCGGATTATTTCTGTAATCTGGAAGACAGACTTAAGGATGCCGTCATTGCAAGAACGTTGTTTTAAGTATCTCTAACAGAGCGATAAATTCCAATTTGTCGAACAGAATGCTTTTAACTGCTCTCCCCGTGAGGGCAGTTTTTGTATATCATTCAAAAAATGTGACGCAGTATTCATATACCAAAATATTGAAATTTATATAGTGATATAGTATACTTGTGATAATCATTTCAGGAGGTGAAGCTATGACTGGTGTAAGATATAAAATACCTATGCTGTCCGCAAAGGCAATTCTTGCCTACGCAAAGCCTGTTGGCAAGGATATATACTCTTTTAATCTCAACAAGGCGGAAACTGCAAGCGTTTTATTGAATCACGGCGATACCTATCAGGATGATAATGGCGTTTTCTATCAGCTTATGTCTATGCTTCACAGAGACGGTTATTCACCTAAAGATGATGAGCTGATAATTGATGATCTGTACGACGCAATTATCTATCTTGACTTTGGAGGTATCTTCGACAGAAGTGCAGAGTTCCCGAAAAATGCATTAAGACAGAAAAAAGCTGAATCTATGTTCCGTCCTGAGGGTATTACTCTTGACCTTGGAAGCGGTCAGCATAAATATCTTGCCTTTGAGCGTTCTGCCTCTATGAGCAGAAATGCAAAGCTCTCCTTTGTGCGTGCCGACCTCTATGATGAAATCACAAGAAGAATAACCCTTAACTTAAAAATAGATGTTTGTGAGCTTTCAAAGCTCTATGCATATAACGGTCTTCTCTTTTCGTCAGGTATCAGAGTTGAGCCGGATGATAAGTTTTTCCTTGAAAATGTTGCTATTGTACCTAACCCGAAGCAAATCACAAATGATGTTTCTTATGTGACAGTTGCAGATGTTACAGGTGAAGGCAGTATAAGGAAATATGAAAGAACAGAATGCACAGGTGATATTGAAACTACCCGCTTTGACGGTATGGGACTGATTTCACCTGAGTTTGCTGATGAACTTGATAAAAAGATTGGCAGTAAAAAAGAACATTCCTCTTTTCAGATTCGTATGCCGTATATAAAGGGAATGGTACATAAAACCGATTTCAAAGCCTTGTTCAAAGAAGCAGGCATTGATGCAATAACCGATATATGGGGAAGGGAACACAATATAGGCAGCCTTTGTATGATACTTACAGAAAGTCAGTTCAAGGGCTACAAGTGGCTTAAGCAAAACAATGTTTCCTGGCAGACATATATGCATCTATGCCGTTTTTATGAGCATAGCATATATATTACAAATGTCAGCAAGACAGAAGCTGAGGATACAACCGAGCTTAACTATCAGTTCCTCAATACCGTTAAAATGCTTTCATCTGAATTCAGACCCGATGATTTACCCTTGGGTTGGGAGAATTCTCCTGCAGAGGATGAAAGAATGTGGCTTACCAAGCCGACAGAGCAGAGGTATTATGACCTTCGCCGTGATACAGATGCCCG
>JBGVLZ010000036.1:0-3217 GCA_045124505.1 Eubacteriales bacterium | reverse complement strand
TTTTTCGCAAAACAGTACCATAAACCGTACTCATAAGTATAAGTACTTGACAACAGAACAAATGTTCTGTATAATGTTTGTGTAATTTACAGTAAAGGACAGGATGTTGAATGTATAAGGACGATAACACTTGGCTTGATGCGGATAGGTTGCCTACGATGGAGGAGCTGTCTGAATTTTTCAAAACTCACGATTTTACAACTTTGCAGGTTTACGGTGAGGGTGAGCTTGACCACGAGGACAATGCCGAGATAGCATATATAGCTCCGGCTTTTAATGAGAAATGGGACGAACTTGCGAGGGAAAAGGGGCTGAGAGGTCACATATCCTGCTATGATAAAAACGAAAATCCGCTTATGCTTCTGAGAAACGGCACATCTCAGGTTGTCAGTGAAGCGGTTTACAAGCTGATTTGCGAAAATCCCGACGGTGTGGCACAAATCATTGAGCAGTTTTCATCGGCTTTCGGTAACACGGAAAAGGCGGATGAGCTTTTAACCAAAAGCATAGACACAGCTTTGGAGGCTATGCAGTTCAGTGAGCTTGCGGGCATTGTTCAGAGTGTGCCGGCACACGAGGATTTCAGTCACAAGCAACAGAATTTTCCTGCGGCAGATTTTGACCGCAAATGGAATCACAGCAGGGCAAAGGTTACGGTTGAATCGGTAGAAGAAATTGATGAACAAACCGCCTATGCGGAAGATGTGAGCGAGATAGTTTTTGCTAATGAAAGATTTGCGAATTTCTGGGGAAGTCTGAGTGATGATGACAAAACCATTCTGATGTATGCGATGAACGGTATGACACAAGCCGAAATAGCGGAGAAAATGGGTTTCAAAACTCACAGTGCAGTCGGCAAAAGGCTCTCAAAGCTGAAGCAAAAATTTATAGAGGCATAAAAAGAGGGAACAAACTGCAAATACGGTTTGTTCCCTTATGTTATTTAATTCAAATAAATTATGATTCGTTAACGATTTTGCCTGTTATATGTTCAGGCTGTAATTCATAACAGACTGTATCTTTTGCAAACTTCTGTATTTCAGAATCAATATATTCAATGTCAGAAGTATATTTAAGACTCATACTGCGGTATATTTGGTTGGCTTTTTCAGAATCTTCAACAGTATGCATCCTGCCGAAAACAATTACACTGCTGATATTCAGCGACCATTCACCGTCTTTTCTGTAGCCTTCGTCATACACACAAAACGAAACTTTGTTGTCGGATGATATGGCGTCGGTTTTGTGTCCCTTTTTGCCGCTGTGGAAATAAATGTATCCGTTTTCTTCGTTATACCAAAAATTTATCGGCAAACCGTAAGGATATCCGTTATCACCCTGAACAGACAAAACTCCTCTTTTTTCCGTCTTCAATATTTTTATAATCTGTTCTGATGTAAGAGCCTGTTTCTTTCTTGCTACTTCTCTGAACATACTTTATTTCACCTCTGCAAATTGGATTGTGTTGTTCTGTTTATTAACCTTGCTTTGCAGACGTATACCACATGCCGAAAAAGCGGAATAGTCTGTTTATGGGTTCAAGAATTTTATAGATTAATTCGCCGCCCAACAAATCATCAGCTTCTATATTTTCCAGAATAACGTTTTCGCGGAACAGCATATTAACCGCCTGACTGTTATAGGAACGGAAATTTGTGTTATTATCTATTGAATAAAACTGATGACAAAGCTGTCCGTCTTCAGTAGATCTCATTGAGTTCAGGAACGTAATCTCACCGCCCGAAAGCACAAGAGCAGACTCTGTTTTTGATGAGCCGTCATGTCCCACGTTAACAAACGTTGCCGTGCTGTCCTTTGCATTGAGGAATGACTTTGCGCCGTAAATAAACGTATTGAAAACAGTTATGTTTTCGCAGGTGTCAAGAGTTATAAACGTTGTCTGCTTTCTTCCTATCGGAATGAAAAAATACTCAAAATTGTTCTCTTCTTTAACTCGGTTTTTCAGTTCGGGTATATCGAAGTTTTCATAACCGTTTCGAGGCAGCGTATTCGCGTTCTGATGACATCCCTCAATCGTACCGTTTTTACAGTTTTTCAGGTTGAACATTCCCTCAATACAGCAACCGATAATTTTTTTGAGGAATGCATTCTCACAACCATCAAGTTCAACACCTATCGCCGCAAGAGTAATCGTACAGTTTGTTACATAAACATTGTCTGCTTCGCTGTATACAGCAGGTGACGTTTTTAAATATTTACCGCTGTCATCAACAGGGTTATTTAACGGGTAGTCAATTCTCAGTCCGTTGAGGCCTGCTCCGTCACCGTCAAGAGTTATAAGAGGATCATCGGTTTCGTTATAACCGCAATATGAGAGAATCAGCGTTCCGTTACTGCAACCGCCCTGACAACGCACGGGAACACTTGAAGAGCCTCTTAATTCAACACCCTTCGGAACGGTTATAGGATTATCAAGACGATAAAGTCCTGCAGGGAGATACACCACACCGCCTGTTTTTTCGGCTTCATCAAGTTTTTTCTGTAATTGAGCAGAGATGTCGCTTTTTCCTGTTTTATCTGCCTCTACGATATAAAGGAAACTGTTTGGTTTTTTATATGTAATATGATAATCGGGCGAAAATGAAGACGTATCGGTTTTATATTGTTTTACAGGTTCACCGTCCCAATGACTTTTAATTTCGCCCTTAACTTCTACATTGGTAAGCTGTACTGCACTGTAATCTTCCTGAAGAATTGCATATTCACTGCCCTCGATAATACCGTTGGCAACCGCCACACCCCATGTTTTACCGCGACGGGAAACCGTATACATCGGAATATAGATTCCGTAATCACAATCGGTTATTCTCAGGTCAACGAAAGAGCCGCTGAAAGTGTAACGTATTCCCTCTCTGAACTGAATACCGTAAAGCATATCTGAAATTTCAACGTCTGCGATATTAGGCCATTCAAGGTCACCCAAAGCCATACCGCACGCATTTTTTCTTGTATATTCATTAAGCTTTTCTTCATCGTGAGCGTTGAACTTTTCTCCTGCGTTTGCCCAATATCTGTTTGAAATATAAAGGGTTTTAATTGTATCAACGTCAGAACTGTTAGTGTTATTCAGTCCTTCATATAAACAAGTTCCTTTTACATTTTCTATGGTTGTCATCTCATGAACCTGTTTGATTCCGAGCTCACACTCAGCACCGACACCGATACCTCTGTAAGAATTTATCAGCGTGCAATCCTT
>JBGVLZ010000035.1:0-21833 GCA_045124505.1 Eubacteriales bacterium | reverse complement strand
GGAGAAGGGGGACCACGATAGTGGTGGATGAGGAGTTGATTTGAACATAAAACACCTCATCCGTCAGCCTGCGGCTGACACCTGTCCCCCATCACTTGACTTTGTCAAGTGACTGGGGAAGGCTTACGCTGCAGCGGGATTACTCATCGGCAAAAGCCTCTTTGGAACCACCTGCTTAGCAGGTGGTTTTCGATAAACAATTAAAGGAACAAGTCTATATACGGCTTGTTCCTTTCGTTGTAAGAATAATTAGACAAAACTTTACAATTTATTTATTCACGCAGTCTGTATGTATGATAAAATTAAACGATTGAATTAAGTAATGCTTTGGAGGATTTATGAAATTTAAAAGAGTTTTATCAGGTCTTACAAGTGCGGTAATGCTGTTTACACCAATGGCTTATGCGGATCTGCATGAGGATGCGACATCTGTGTATGAAGCACTTGCGGAAGTCAGCGCCAATATTCACAATATGAAGGCAGTTGATGCCGAGGTCGTAAGCACAGGTACGTGCGGTGCAAGTCTTAAATGGACGCTTTACAAGGGAAATATACTTGAAATAAGCGGAAGCGGAGATATGGATCCCTCGTATACTGCGGCGAAAAATTATCCGTGGCATAAGAAACGTGACGTTATAAAGCAGATAATAATCGGTGATGAGGTCACAAGTATCGGTGACTATGCTTTTAATGAATGTATAAAAGTAACATCTGTAAAGCTCGGTGCGAATGTGAAAAAGATCGGTACGGCAGGTTTTGCGCTTTGCGAAAAGCTTGTAAGCGTTACGGTGAATGATAAGCTCGTCAGTATGAGTGGTTCTGCTTTCGATAACTGCCCCGTGCTTAAATCATTTGCTTTTCCCGATACGCTTGTCAATGTTGACGGGCCGTATTTCTGCGGATGTATGTCACTTACATCGATAACGGTCGGGGAAAATAACCCTGTATATTCGAGCGATGAAAACGGTATTCTTTACAATAAAGATAAAACAACGCTTATCCGTTATCCCGCAATGGGACAAAAAACGGAGTTTGTTGTTCCGGAAAGTGTCACATCAATTGAAAGATATGCATTCTGGGATTCAACCACGCTTGCATCGATCGATATACACGACGGTGTAAAGACTATAGGCGAATATGCATTTTCCTGCTGTACGGCGCTTGAATCTGTAACGCTCGGTGACGGTATAGACTTGATTGATAAATATGTATTTTACGGCTGTTCATCACTTACTGCGGTAACGATACCGAAAACGGTCAAAAGCATTGGTATACATGCATTTGAAAACTGTAAATCGCTTTTGGAAATAGTTATACCGGACACAGTAACAAAGATAGATTCATGGGCGTTCGGAAACTGTGCGAGCCTTGAAACGGCTGTAATAGGCGCAGGAATTACAAAAATACCACTTCGTGCATTTGCGGACTGTAAAAATCTTACGTCGCTTACAATAGGCGAAAATGTTGAAATAATATCAGACGGCGCATTTGAATACTGTGAGTCGCTTAAAACCGTTACTATTCCCGAAAGTGTCACAACTATAGGAAATGAAGCGTTCAAATACTGCACAGCACTTGAGTCGTTTGTTTTACCCGACACCGTGACGAGTGTCGGTGAGGGCGTATTTTATACATGCACAAGCCTTGAAACGGTAACGCTCGGCACAGGCATCGAAACGATAAGCTATGAAATGTTTTACGATTGTTCTTCGCTGAAAAATGTAATATTCGGAAGCAATATCAAGGTGATAGATGTCATGGCGTTTGCAATGTGTTCAGGTCTTGAATCGATATATATTCCCGACGGAGTTGAGGCAATAAATGCATACGCATTCAACAATTGCACAAGCCTTAAGGAATTCAATGTTTCTAAAGACAACAAGGTATTTTCAAGTGATCAAAACGGTGTTCTGTTTGACAAACATAAGGAATATATTATACTTTACCCCATAGGAAAAACGGAAACATCATACACTGTTCCATATAGCGTATATGAGATAGCCCCTGATGCATTTTACGGCTGTGAAACACTTAAAACGGTTATATTCGGAGAAAATGTTGAGATCGTCGGCTCGTGGGCATTTGGCTATTGCACAAACCTCGAAATAATTCAGTTCAATGAATGGGTCTATTATATTGATGGTTTTTCATTCTACGGATGTGATGCGCTTAGGTATGTATATTATTCATCTACGGAAATCAAGTGGAATGGGATAGTTGTTGAAGATGGTAATGATTCGCTGAAAAATTCACGTATCCGATGTAATACTTTAGTACCGGTGTTTCCCGGTAAACCGGAAACACCATCATTTACACCGAGCGTAGAAGCCGGAAAGACTGTAAGAGAACTTAAAGCAGAATATTCACAAAACGACTCATATGTATTTGATTTTGATGGCAAGACGATACTTTCAGACAGTGAAATGCTAAAAACGGGATGTACTTTAGTTGTGGTTAAAAACGGTGAAGTCGTAGAAAATAGTTATATCATTGTAGCCGGTGACGGAACGGGCGATGGTATTGTGAATGGAAAAGACCTGTTAAGGCTTAAAAAGCAAATGCTTGATGGTAATGCTGTTGCATACGAGGAATTTGTCGACTATAACGGTGATGGTAAGATCAATGAATTGGATGCGAACTATCTTGTGGATTTAATAAAATAATAGCATAATATATAAAACGGGCAGACTCAATATAAATTTGAGCCTGTCCTTTATGAAGTGAATAAAAATGGGTTCCAAAAGTGTTATCGTAAATTTGCAAAGCAAAGTGATTGCGCCTTTAGCCATAAGCACCTCTTGAATGACGCTTTTTTGTGCGATTTTTAGTAAACAAAAAGGTCGGTTTGCACCGACCTTTTTTGTGTTTATCAGTCAACTTTTGATGTTGCCTTTTCGTTTACTGTTACTGTGTGCTTCTTAGCGAGTTCTTCGTAATAAGCATCGTAATCAGCATTTCTCATATCTGTATCAACAGCGAGCTTCCAGGATTCCATACCTTCGCCTTCCATGAAGAATGCGGCATATATACCCTTTTCCTCGTCTTCGAATACCTTAACGTCGCCTGCTTTTGTACCTTCTGCAAATGCCCAATCGTCGAAGCCTGTGATACCGAGCTGACCGTCTACGCTGTTCTTTTCAATGTTTTCCATGAAATCGCTTGCGTATACGTACTTATCTTCTGCAAATTCATCGGCAATAGCAAGGAATGCTTCGCTTGTCTTGTTGGATTTTGCATTGAATTCATCGATCTTTGCCTGAACTGCAGCAGCTGTTTCCTTCATAACCTCTTCAGAAGTCTGTGTGGATGTTGCTGTGTAGTTGTCAGCAGAAAGTGTAATAGCGTAGAAGTTAACAGTGTTGTATTCGTTTCTTGCGGGAAGTGAAAGAACCTGATATACCTTGTAGCTGTCTGTTCCTTCAACGAGCTTTGTTGCTTTGATTTCGGGAGCCTTTTCAGCATAGAGCCATTCGCTGAAATCATCGTCCTTTGTATAAGAGCCGTTTTCTGTAAGAACCTTGTCCTTAAGTTCTTCCTTCTTTTCTTCTTCGGTCTTTTCTTTTTCTTCCTTCTTGTCTGTTGAAGAAGAGCTTGCAGTTGTATCAGCAGATGTTTCCTTGCTTGCTTCTTCCTTCTTCTTTTCTTCTTCGAGCTTCTGTTCGTATTCGTAAACAGCGTCTACGAAGTCCTTACCGCCGTCAATAGCAGCCTTGATCTCCTCAGCAGCCTTCTTAGCTTCTTCGTTTGCAGCCTTCTTTTCGTCGTCTGTTGCCTTGCTGTCGTAAGTAGCTGTTACTGTGTAGCTGTAGTAGTCAGCATGGAGATAAGTGTTCTTGTTGTCGCCGAAGTGCTTTTCGTAGTCTTCATCGCTGTATTCGAAAGCGTCTACTACCTGCTTTGCGTACTTGCTTGCAAGTGCCTGAAGCTCAACAACGTACTGAACGTCGCCTGCCTTGATACCCTTGGAGCCGTACATCTGACCGACAGAAACGCCCTGTTCCTTAGCGTACTTCTTCATTTCAGCTACCTGATCGCTGATCTCCTTGAGTTCTTCATCTGTGAGAGAAACATTGTTTGCCTTTGCTTCTTCGCAGATAACAAGACACTTGGAAAGGTCATTTATTGAAGCTTCAAGGAAGTAATCGAGCCAGGACTGTTCTGAGGATCCCCAGTATTTCTGCTGGCTGAGAGGCTTTGATGTATCAAAACCTGCGCTCTGCGCATAGCCGTACTGAGAATATGTGCTGTATTCCTGGTTGTACTTGTAGTAAACCAAGTAAGTCAGGTGAGCATTATTGAACTTGAAGTTCTCAGTCTCGAGAGCTGTTGTTGTGTGCAACGTGATGTAATCAGCAATACCTGTGGGCTTGATGATTGCAAGAAATGCACCGAAAACGAGTACTACTGCAATGAAAATTGCAATTACCTTGTACCAGATGTCGGACTTTGAAGCGTCCGCACCGGTTGCTTTTTTGATTTTTTCTTTTGCCATAATCTGTTCCAACCTTTTAATGTAATAATCTACGTCAGTATATCACAGCTTGTCTGTAAACTGAACTGCATAATGTTGAATAAATTGTAAAATTATTTTCGGGATATCTTTTTTGCGAGGTTTTTTATGCCATTTTCGAGTGATGATATCAGTATATCACCATCTTCCGACGTGTTATTCGGAGAAATGCTTATTCTTACCGTGCTGTCGGATTCATCGGGGGAAATGCCGAATGCTGTCATTGCACTGCTTGTACCGGGGTGGTTTGACGAGCAGGCAGAGCCGCTTGAAACAAACACACCGTATGAAGACAGGTGATGAAGCATGACCTCGCTTTTTACACCGAATACCGTTACGCTGATGATCGACGGTGAGCATTTTCCGCTTGGTATATTGACACGGACACCGTCAAGTCCTGACAGCTTTTCGATGATCTGACAGCGCAGATCGTTCATATAGTCTATGTTTTTTGAAAGGTTTTCCTTGCCGTGCTTTACAGCGGCGGCAAATGCACGTATCAAAAGTGTGTTTTCTGTTCCGCTTCGAAATCCGTACTCCTGTCCGCCTCCGAAAATGTGCGGGCGCAGGGCACGTTTTTTAAGTGCGGCGGCGCTTATGTAAAGTCCGCCGATACCTTTCGGTGCACCTATTTTATGCCCCGAAACGCTTAAAAGATCCACTCCTGTTTTTTTGACTGAAATATCCGTTTTCATAAATGCCTGAACTGCATCGGTATGAAAAATAATATCGGGATTTTTCTTTTTACAAAGTGCGCAAAGCTGTTTTATGTCGTATTCTGCACCTGTTTCGTTGTTGACTGTCATGATAGACACGAGAAATGTTTTTTCATCCACCTCGTCAAGAAGCGCAGATCTGTCAACGACACCGCCGACGGTCGGAATTTTAACAAGTCTGAAACCTCGCTCAGCAAGCTCCTCGGCACAGTTTGTAACGGACGGATGTTCGCTGTCGGTTATAATTATCTTTTTTCCGAAATTTGATTTTTTTGCATAGGCTGTACCGAAAAACGCAAGATTGTTAGCCTCACTTCCGCTTCCCGTAAACACAAATTTTCCGCCGTCCTTGTCACCGAGCGCATCAAGCACGGTGTCCCTTGCCTTTTCAACGGCTTTTTCCGCCGTGTGACCGAGGGAATGAAGAGATGACGGATTGCCGAATGTGTCAAAGCCGTCTATTATCGCTTGTTTTGCCGCATCGCACAAAGGCGTTGTGGCTGAATTATCCATGTAAATTTCTTTCATCGGTCAGTCAAGCATTCCTGTTTTTATCATGAAATTATTGCAGATAGAATCAAACTCTTCTGTGTGAGTGTCATATCTGTCAGATAATGATGTATATGTCAGCATGTATACGCTTCCGTCAAGGACGCATATTACCGAGCAGTACTTGTAAGACTGTCCTGTGAGAGATGCTGTATATACATATTTGCACGCATCTTTTCCCGAAAGAGTTGTTTTTTCATTTTCCGATATCACTGTGAAGTTTGTAAATGATTCCGTGAAGTCCTTTTTGTATGTTTCCCAGTAAAGCTCAGCCGTTGTCACTGATGCATCGGGTACTGATACACGGACTGCCGAAACGTTTGTCGGGTCAATTTCCGAAACGTATGCACAGGGACTGCCTGATGAAGTATCTACTTTCCATTCCGAAGGAACGAAGAAGTTGAAATATGCGGCTTTGTCTGAAGCAAGCTGCATACCTGCAGGGATAGAAACGTCAATGTTGTCTGTCTGTCCGCCCGAACAGCCTACAGCGAATATCATACAGACCAATAGGGCGAATGTAATCAGCTTTTTCATTTTTTATATCCTTTCAATTCTGATCTAACTGCGTACGCAGAGCATCGGCTCTCTTTTTAACAAATCCCATCATGGAATTTTCACCGTTTTCGTCAAACTCATTTTCGAAAATATCATATGTGTAAAACGCTTTTGTGTCGTTTTTTACATGGTTTTCAATGAGTGTTTTTACAGGCTGTATATCGCCTGAAAGCTCATTAAGAAACTCTGTCAACTTTGCTACATAGCCCTGATATTCCGCAAAATAATCGGCGTTTGCGAGAATATTTGAAACAAGCGGACGTTCAGCACCGTCAACACCGAAGTAGGGGCTTGAAACGTCACTGTTTATAAGCTCTGTTTTTATTGTATACGCATCTTTTCTTTGTGATGTGTCTGTTCCGAATGCGAGGTTGAAGTCCCATGGGATCATTGACAGCTTATCGTTTTGTGAGTAGAAATAGAAGTTCTGCGCCTTTTCTCCGAGATATGAGTCTTCATTTGCGATTACCGCATTTACTGCCGTGTATTTCAGTACGCTTGTTATATCGAGGTACTTTGAAAGTTCTGTAATGTCCGACACTGATGAAAGCATGTTTTTAAGTTGCGACATCGTGCCGTCGCTTCCGCTTTTAACTTCAAATGTTGTTATGTCAGGGGTTATCATCGTGCTTCCGCGGTTTGCCTTGTAAAGCGTGCCGTCGGAATTTCCGTATACACGGCTCAAAAAGCTGTCGTCAACCGCTTCGACCGCAAGGTAAAGCCCTGCAAACTCACCGTTGACGGTAACATTTGCAAATGTTGCAAGAGGTGCGGGTGCTCCAAGCTCAGCAAGCGCCATATACGTAAGATATTCACGCATATAAGACGGATCGTAAGCCATATTGTTAAGACAAAGCTCATCAAGTCCGTTGAAGGTTTCGTCTGTGAATTTGCTGAAATTTATCTTATACGAGAATCTGTCCTTTTGTGCCGTGCTTACATATGTCACGTTTCCGCGTGTTCTAAAGCCGGTGTTTTTACATTCAATGCCGTCAACGGTCACGTCGGCATTATAATACTCTTCCGTTTCGGGTGCGGCAAGCATTGCCGCACGGTCGGATTTAGCCATTGTGATATTAATGTTTATGACCTTTCCTCCGTCAAATAAACCGCCGTATGCGCCTGTGTAGACATTTTTCCCTTCATCATCCGTGACAGGAGCTTCCGTTGCCTGCGGTTCGGTCTTTATTCCGAGCTGTTCTTCTATGTTATCACATGAAAAAAGTGAAAAGGTGCAAAGCACGCAAAGCGCTGTTGCCAGCGCTTTTTTTAAGTTGTTTGAGTTCTTTTTCATTTATTATTTTCCTTTGTTATCAGTTTGCTTCATCGGCTGCATATGTAATGACGATGTTAAGATTACCGTTTCGGCATCTTATCTTGTCAAGAAAATCCTTTGTCGGTACATCCTTTTTGAGCTTGAGTCTGTAAATAAGCTCAAACATAGTGCCGAAATCGCTTGTTTTTACCTTTGCAAGACGCCAGTGAACCGTGTCGCTGTCAAGGATATCGTCAAGAAGACCTTCAAAATTGAGGTTTTCGGGCACAACGACTTTAAGCTGCATTTCATGCTTTTTCGGATAACCGAAGCCTGTTGCCGATATAATGAGCATAACGATGATGAAAATAATGCAGAAAAGTGCCGAATATCCTATATATCCTATACCGCAGCCAAGACCTATTGCAAGAGACATGAAAACGTATGAAATATCTTTGGGTGTTGCAGGTAAGCTTCTGTAACGGACGATAGAAAATGCACCTGCGAGTGTAAACGCCCTTGCGTAGCTGTTGCCGACGAGCATAACGATGACCGCAACAACAGCGGGGATCATGATGAGCGAAATGGAAAGTGAAGTGTTATTTCCGTTTTTTCGCTGTGTCCATATGTAGACACAGCCTATAAGCGCACCGAGTATGAGCGAGGAAAAAAGTATCAGAAGCACAGAGGGAAGAGTGAGCGCTTCCGACGCTATCTGTGCGTTGAATATCGAATCTATTACCGAATTTACGGAGCTTTCCGCATTGGTTACTGTATTTGTAAGAAACATAAATATAAACCTCTTTTACTATTTTATATATCATCTTCGGGTGATATAAGATATTCACCCACGGTATACTTACGGTATTCACGGCCGTATTTGGAAAAGCTTGTCATAAAAATTCCCATTTCGGAAAGCTTTCGTGTCAGCCATAGAGGCACGGCTCCGGGAATTTTTATTTCCATTATCATCATATCCTCGGGAATAAGTCTTTCTCCTGTGACCGGTGCTGTCAGGTCGAGGTCATTACGCCTTGTCAGAATGTTGAAATCAAATGTTATTCTGACATCTCCGTTGTTTTTTTCAAAATATGCACGTCTGTCATATGCGATAAAAACAGCAGGACTGCAGTCGTTTATTTTTCTGAAATAGTCTATCTCGTTAAGCACTTGATTTTCAAGATATTTGTCTTTTTTGGGGCGTATGTTTTTGTATATGTAATCGTCAGCTTCCTCTATCGTCATGGCTACACGTCTTTTTGTGACTATCTTGCCTGTTTTCTTTTTCAGCTCAAGAAATACCCTGTCGCCGGGCTTTGCCCTGTCATAGCTTCTCAGCCGCAGCTTTTCCTTGTGATACGGCTTTGAAACGGAATGGCGTATAACGTCGTTTGACGGTGTATCGAAGTATAAATTGCATATCCTGTAAGACTTTCCGTCAAGACAGTACTTGTCGGCGTTCATATACTGTTCTATTGTCGGCAACAGCTCCTCACACTGCTTTTTTGTGATCAGGAACTTTTTTTCATATCTTTTGAAGATAGATATTGCCACAGTATATTCCCCCCTTTACAAGAATCGCAACATCCATTATATATTCACATGCGTGCTTTTTCAAGTGAATTTTATTGAAAGTATGTATTTATTTTTTATTTTTACATTTTATTTACATAATTTCAGTCTTAAGACGGTTCAGGTAATGTATAATTTACACAAAGTTCAAGATTCTGTGTGTATGATAATACGGTTTGCGGAAAAGTATACGATGGTTTCTTGATGATTATGTGAAATTTTCAGAGGTATGAAAGTGAAATATTATCTTGCGGTTGATTGCGGAGGCACAAAGATAGCCTCTGTGCTGTTTGACGAAAACTTAAAAATACATGCAAATATGGAATTTTCCGGCGGTGCGAATGCCAAAACTTTGCCGTATGAGGTGTTGTGCGGCAACATAAAAAACGCCTTGAACGATGTAAAAAAAAGCGCTGACGGTAAGCAGATAGAAAAAATATTCGGCTTTTTTATGCACAATGAGGAGCTGTTTGAAAAAATCGGCGGTGAAATTTTAAACTGTACCGATGTTTGCGAGATCCCCGAGGGTGCGCTTGGCGTGCTGTGCGGCGGAATTTATCCGAATGGCGTGCTTCTTTTGTCAGGCACGGGCGGTGATGTTTTTATAATCAAGGACGGTAAAGTTGCGGATATCATCGGCGGTTACGGTGCGATACTCGGCGAAAAGGGCTCGGGCTTTGCAATCGGAAAAGCGGCGATAAATGCCGCAATTGCATACCATGAGGGCACAGGGCCTTACACGGTATTATATGATAAGGTAAAAGAAAAATACCCTGCCGACACATTCCGTCAGAGCGTTTACGGAATATACCGTGCGCCCGAAACTGTGCGTGCCGTTGCAAGCTATGCACTTGATGTTGAACGTGCGGCGGAAAACGGTGATGCGGTTGCAGTGGAAATTCTCGATACAGCGGCAAAGGATCTTGCCGATATGGTAATAACAGCTTATAAAAAGAATAATTTACCGGATGATTTTCCCCTTACGTTTTCCGGCGGAGTGCTGAAGCACGATATATCAAGAGAAAAACCGCTTATGTTCGGAAAGATCCTCTCATACCTTGAAGAAAAGGGAATTAAAAATATAAATATCCCGCTTGTCAAGCCTGTTTACGGTGCGGTGCTGTACTATGCCTACACACAAAACATGGCAGTTGACCGTGAGAAAATAAAGGAATATTTCCCCGAATTATAAATTATGTAAAATAATATTATTAAAATGTCGTCCTCCCCGCCCGTGTCAGTTGGCAAAGCTTTTAGGGACGTCGAGGCGCCGTCCCCTACCGGCTTATTTTTACATCGATGGTGCAGGCGAATGGCGCAGATTTACTTCGGAAAACTATGTGTGGTAAATAAAAAAATGCGGTCCGGAAAAACCGCATTTTTTATTTAATTTCCGTTTGAATGTTCTTTTATTATTTCTTCCATTATCTCGACTGCATCGAGGACGAATTTAAGACACGGACGTGTTTTATAATATTCGGGGCATCTTTTGTCGGGGATGGGAGATGTGGAGCTTGCGGCTTTCAGATTTCCCAAAAGCTCACGGCAGATTATAGTGCCGTTATTTTTTTCCTTAAAGCGCTGAGCCATATCCTGAATAAGCGCATAATGTGCGGCTTTTTCAGCTTCTCCATCTTTATCGGTCGTACCGTAAAGATATCCTGCGACCATAAACATTCCCGATACAGCACCGCAAACCTCACGCAGACGTCCCATGCCGCCGCCGAATGACGAGGAAAGGCGGAGCGCTGTATCACGGTCCATATTCATTACATCCGCAAAAGCGGCAAATACAGCCTGCGAGCAGTTACAGCCGCCGACAAAAAGCTCTGCGGCGATCTTACATCTGTCCATTTTAACCTCTTAAAAACTCACGGAGTCTTTTTTTGCCCTCAGCATTCATAAACGCTGTGTGGCCGAAGCCCTTCATGAGGAATCTTTCGCATGAGGGATAATATTTTTTGAATGTCTTTGTAACTCTGTCGGAAGGATACAGATAGTCCTTGTCACCGTAGTAAAGAATTGCGGGAACCTTTCCGTTGGGAAGGTCCTTTTTTCTTACGTTCATCGGGAAATTGTCCTTAATGTTGCAGTTTGCGGAAATTTCCGTGGCGATGATAACAGCGTTTTCGTCAAGCACGCCTTCGTGGCTGTTTGTAAGTATTGCTTCACGTCTGAATGCTTCCATGTCGTGGTTTCTTCTGTTTTTGTGGTATCTGAGCGAAGCCTTGATACCGGGTATGTAATTCATTCTTGTGACACCGATGGGGCAAAGCATAACTGCTTTTGAAACACAGTCGGGATCGTAGCAGATAAGGTTTGCAACGACACCGCCGCCGAATGAACAACCCATAACAGCAGGCTTTTCCTTGAGGTTAAGCTCCTTTATAACCTCTGCAAGCCATTTACCGAAGCCGTAATTTTTAGGATCGATAAGTCCGTCCTCGCTGAGTCCTGCCTGACCGATAACACCGGGGGAATAAAAGCAGAATTCATCGAAAAGGTCTGTGAATTTATTGAATACCGTACAGTTTATCATACGGTGTCCGCCGATAGCAACGATGGGCTTTCCGTTGGGATTGCCTATTTTATCAACGCTTGTTCTTCCGAAGCTCGTCTGAACATCGAATGTTTCATACGGTACTCCGAATGAATCAAGGTTCATTTTGTGAAGCTCAACTATACGCTCTCTTGCGCCTTCCTGATACATATTGTAATCTTTCATTTTATATACTCCTTCAAAATTTAGAATGTCGCATTATGTATATCTTGTGCCGGGATTGGGACATGGTGCTTCGGGCATGCCCGCATATACGGGAATGTCGAAAACGAATGCTGAATTAAGCATATTTACACGTCTGTATGCGTTGTATGTTGAACGTGCCTCGTCATATGCCGCATGAACTGCCTGCATATACTGTCCCCAGAAGTTTCTGCCTGAACGGGGGTCAACATTGAATTTCTGGAAGTAAAGCGTTTGCTGGTAATCGTCTATGTAACGGGATTTGAGCTTTGCCGCACCGCCCTCGACTGCCTTGTATTTACTTGTCCAGCCGCCTTGAAGTGCCTCTCTCATTCCTGCCAGAAATACTTCAAAATATCCGTTGCCCGTTGCCTGTATATTAAAGAAGTTGTAATATCCGTTGTAGGATTTAAGCTCTGCTTCGGAAAATCCGAATGCGGGTGCATTGTTTGACTTTTCATTGTAATACTGCCACAGAGTATCTCCGCACGTGCCCGAAATGAGGGGGCTTGTGCCGTTTACACCCTGCTCCTGTCTTAAACGTGCCGCAATTACAAGAGGGCTTATGCCGAGCTTTTTGGCAACCTCAACGAAGCATTCGGAGTATTTCATGTTGCTTCCCTCGTCGCCCATGCTTTTTCTGAACATGAACGTTCCTTCAAGCAGACTTTCGACAACTGTAGGGGAGTATGTGACGGTATCCGAATTAAGACGTTCAAACATGAACATATTTTTTTCATTCATGAAGTTTCTCGGATCCATAAAGAATCTCACGCTTTCGGGCTTTGCACGGAACCAAATGCCCGATTCAACGGGCTTTGTGTCGATGGCATAGTCCAGAACACCCTCCAGTGTGTGGTATACGGTGTTGTTTTCGTCATCCTCTATTTCTTTTGCAATAACGTAATCCCATGTGTATTTACCGCCTGAAAGATCGGTTATCATAATGGGATTGAACTGCCATTCCGGATGTCTTTTGTGAACATCGCAAAGAAGCACCGCATATGATTCGGGAAAACCCTTGTCCATAAGCTGCTGCTTGTATTCCTCATCGGATATTCCTGCAGGTGCCTCTGTTTCGGCATCTGTGACGATTTCTGTAATTTCTTCTGTTACACCGTCTGTCACTGCATCTGTCACTGCATCTGTCACATTTTCTGTTACCTTGTCTGTGACAGGGCTTGTGTCGGTACCTGTTGCGGTATCCTGTGCGCATGAAAATAATGTTGATGCGCAAAGAATAGCTGAAATAAGCATTGTAAGTTTTTTCATATCAAGGCTCCTTTGAGTTATATTAAAAAACCTGAGTGCGTTTTCATAAGTTATACGGCATATCTCCTCATAGGAAATACCCTTTATTTCGGCAAGCTTTTCTGCGGTGTGTCTTACAAGTCCGCTGTGATTCAGCTTGCCTCTGTGAGGTGTCGGGGCAAGATACGGACAGTCAGTTTCAATGAGTATCTTGTCAAGCGGGCAAGCCTCTGCCGAAAGTACCGTATTTTTTGCATTTTTGAATGTCACGCTTCCCGAAAAGGATATGTAATGTCCCATATCGGTAAGCTGACGGACAGCTTCCGCACTTTCCGAACAGCTGTGCATAACACATCTGACACCCTTAGTGCTCTTTATCATATCAAACACATCGCCGTGTGCATCTCTGTCATGGATCACTGCGGGCAAATCAAGCTGTCGAGCAAGCTCAAGCTGTGCTTTAAACCACACCTTTTGTATGTCACGGGGTGAAAAATCGTAATGATAGTCAAGTCCTATCTCACCTATCGCCACGACCTTTTTGTGACGTGACAGCTCGCACAGAAAATCAAGGACGCCGTCCATATCGGAGTATTTGTAACAATCAGACGGATGTATGCCGACTGCGGCATACATTCCGTCGAATTTTTCTGAAAGCTCTATACTTTTTTTGCACGTTTCGATATTCGTTCCCGCATTTATTATGCCCTTGACGTCACCCGAAAAAAGCTCTGTTATAAAGTCATCAAGCGGTTTGTCAAGTTCTTCGGTGAAACGGCCGTCATCGTAATGTGCGTGTGTATCGAAAAGCATTATCTTATACGCTCGCCAAGCGGTGTTTCGGGATCAAGGAATATTACCCTTACCTGTTCTTCTCCGCTTGCAAGTATCATTCCGTAGGAATCAACGCCTCTGAGCTTTACGGGCTTGAGGTTTGCAACGACGATTACTTTTTTGCCAACAAGCTCATCGGGCTTGTAGAATTTTGCAATACCCGATACGACCTGACGCTTTTCGTATCCGAGGTCAAGCTGGATCTTGAGAAGCTTGTCTGACTTCGGCACAGGCTCGCAAGCGATTATCTGCGCTGTGCGAAGCTCGTTTTCCATAAACTGCTCAATACCTATTTCGGGCATCGGCTCAGGCTTCTTAACGGCTGCCGCCGCTGCCTTTTCAGCTTCTGCTTTAAGCTCCTCGGCAACCTTTGCTTCATCAACTCTTATAAAGAGTGCATCGGCATCCGTTACCGTAAGTCCTGCTTCAAGTGCGCCGAACTGTGCAACGGAATCAAAATCACGCTTTGATGTACCGAGCTGTGCGAATATCTTTTCGCTTGTTTCGGGCATGAACGGAGAAAGAAGAACTGCGCCTATTCTGATACATTCGAGCAGATTGTAAAGAACCGTTGCAAGGCGTTCTTTATTTGCTTCATCCTTTGCAAGTGCCCAGGGCATTGTTTCGTCAATATATTTGTTTGCACGGCGGAGCATCGTGAATACGGATTCTGCCGCATCTGCAACACGGAACTCGTCCATGAGCTTAAAGTATTCGTCAAGTGTCTTTTTAACCTCTGATTTGAGGCTTTCGTCAGGCTCACCCTTGCATGTGGGAGCAAGCACCGTACCACCCTGATATTTGTTTGTCATAGCGGCTGTACGCTTTGTAAGATTGCCGAGATTGTTTGCAAGATCGCTGTTATATCTTGTTATAACGCTTTCGTATGTTATCGAGCCGTCATTTGCATAAGGCATTTCCGCAAGCACATAATAACGGCAGCCGTCAGCGCCGAAATGCTTGATAAGGTCATCAGCGTAAATTACGTTACCCTTTGACTTACTCATTTTATCCTGACCGAACAAAAGCCACGGATGACCGAATATCTGCTTGGGAAGCGGTTCGCCGAGTGCCATAAGCACGATAGGCCAGTAGATCGTGTGGAAACGGAGGATGTCCTTACCGATTATGTGAACGTCACAGGGCCAATATTTTTTGTAAAGCTCACCCTGCTCGTTTACATCATAGCCGAGTCCCGTGATGTAGTTTGAAAGCGCATCTATCCATACGTAGATAACGTGCTTTTCATCAAACTCAACGGGAATACCCCATTTGAACGATGTACGGGAAACGCACAGATCCTGAAGACCGGGCTTCAGGAAGTTGTTTACCATTTCCTTCTTTCTTGATTCGGGAACTATGAAGTCGGGGTTTTCCTCGATGTGCCTCATCAGTCTGTCCTGATAACGGCTCATAGCAAGGAAGTAAGCCTCTTCCTTTGTTTTCTTGACTTCTGCACCGCAATCGGGGCATTTGCCGTCTTTGAGCTGTGTTTCCGTGAAGAACGATTCGCAGGGCACGCAGTACCAGCCTTCGTATTCGCTCTTGTATATATCTCCCTGCTCATAAAGCTTGTTGAAGATGTGTGTTACCGCACGTTCATGATCTTCGTCTGTTGTGCGGATAAAACGGTCATAGCTTGCGCCGACATTGTCCCAGATGTCTTTGATGATGCCTGCGATGTTGTCAACGTATTCCTTAGGGGAGATACCTGCTTCCTTAGCAAGGTCCTCGATCTTCTGACCGTGCTCATCGGTTCCTGTCAAAAAATGTACGTCATATCCGCACATACGCTTGTATCTTGCAATACAGTCTGCAAAAATAACCTCGTATGTATTGCCGATATGCGGTTTTTTTGACGCATAGGCAATAGCGGTAGACAAATAAAATTTACCCTTACTGTTCATCTTTATCATTTCCTTTCGGTAGAAGTTTCTTATATTCTTCGGTATCCTCTGCAAATGAAGCAAAACACGCATAAGATGCGTATATAAGCGGCATTGTATGTGTCATGTGCAAAACACCGCACGATATCACGGATAAAAGCACCGACGGGATAAGCCGAATGTTTAAAAATATGAATTCGCAAACGTGTCCTTTTAAAAGTGAAAAAGCACGGGATGTGCGTTTTTCACCGTTTAAACAGCACATAATCGCAAATACACTGTTTATTATACATAATAAATATAAATATGTCAATATACAAACGGTGCAAATTATGACAGTTCCTGCATCAAAATTCCCGCTTTTTTCAAATACTGCGATGCCAAATGCGGGGAAAATGAGGCAAAAGGCATTCAGAATAAGAAAAACAATATAACGGCAGAAAGTTTCTTCAAGCATCTGTCCGTTTTCAAATGCGTAAAGAATGTCACATTTTATGCCCTTTGAGCAAAGATAAGCCGAGCGCACACCGCCTGAAAACAAAGCAAACAGGACAAAAAGACAAAGAAATGAAATACAGCCTGCAAATGTGTAAAAAAGTATGTTTTCCGAGGCGTTTGTAAGTGTTGAAAGCCCTATATTTTCTTTGAAGTAAAACGCAAAAAACGTAAGCGTGAAGCATACGGAAAGTACGGCAAACGACAGAAATGTGCAAAGTCCCAGACACATACGGTATTCCGAAAATAAATACACCGCTTCCTTTTTCAAAAAATATGATGTGTGAAGTGAAGGAAAAAGCGGTGTATGTCTTTTTTGTCCTGCCGATATTTTTCTTTCAATGTTCATAATGTACCCCCGATATTTTTTTTGATTATCGGGAGTATTTACCGTTTTAATTCGGTTATTTCAAAAATTTTCCGCCGATTATAATATCCTCCGGTTCAAATTCACCGTCACCGAGAATGATAATATCGGCACGCTTTCCGACCGTAAGTGAACCGCAGATATCATATATTCCCGCTTGCTTTGCGGGGTTTTCGGTACCGCACGGTAAAATCTCCTCAAGAGGTCTGCCTGTGAATTTCATAAGATTTTTAATACCTGTCGCCATGTCAAGCGATGAGCCCGCAATGGTGCCGTCCTCTGTCAGTATCTTTCCGCCTGTAACATTTACGGGAATACCCGCAAGGGCATATTTTCCGTCAGGCATGCCTGCAGCGGCGATAGAATCCGTGATAAGCACAAAACGGTCGTTTCCTTTGGCTTTATACGAAAGGTTCACAACGCTCGGTGCCAGGTGAAATCCGTCAACTATAAATTCCGCAAACGCATCTGATGAAAGTGCGGCGCCTACACACCCCGGCTCACGGTGCAAAAGCGGACGCATTGCATTGAATGTGTGCGTGAATGTGCATGCGCCGTTTTCAAGCGCAGTCATACATTCATCATACAAGGCGTCGCTGTGGCCGATGCCGACGGTAATTCCGTATTCCGTACACTTTTTTACAGTGTCATCACAGCCTGCCTCGGGGGCAAGCGTTATATGCGTTTTCAAAGGTGCAACAATATCGGCAAGAGCCTTTATTTCTTCAAATTCGGGTTTTCTTATAAGTGATACCGTGTGGCATCCGGGACGTTTTGCGCTTATGTAAGGACCTTCAATGTGAACGCCCGCAAAGTTACAAACGGACTTTTCGCTTGCCGACCTTATATTTTTCAGTGCCTTTTCGATTTCTTCCTTTTCTGCGGTCATAACCGTGGGAAAAACAGTTGTGACACCCGAAGATGCATATGACATTGAAAGATCTACAAGATCGTTTTCGTCGGCTTGCATGATGTCAATTCCCGCACGTCCGTGTGTGTGTACGTCGATAAGACCGGGGATAACTCTTTTACAGCCCTCACCCGCTTTTCCGCCGTATTCTACCCCGGTTATTATTCCGTTTTCAAAAGAAAGACAGCCGTGTTTGAACTGTCTTTCATCTGTGTTGTAAATGAGTATATTTTCAAGCTTCATATCAGTTTTTTGTAAAGTTCGCCTTTCGGTATTTTTCTGTCTTTTGCGGCGGCTTTTATTGCATCCATTTTTGAAAGCCCTTGAGCTATGTAAAAATCAACATGCTCATGCTCGGTCATTTTTGCCCAGAAGGTGTCCTCGTCCTTTTGCTTGTAGCCCTCAACAACGATTACAAATTCACCCCTCGGACGTACCGTTTCATAGTACTGTACGGCATCTTCAAGCGTTGTGTTTATGACTTCCTCGTTTATCTTCGTAAGCTCACGGCACAGGGCAATATTTCTGTTGCCCAAATGCGCTAAAAGGTCTTTGAGCGTGTCGTGAAGCTTGTGCGGCGCTTCGTAAAAAATCACCGTTCTGTCATCGTGCTTTATGGCTTCGAGTCTTGTTCTTCTGTCGCCCTTCGCCGTTGTCAAAAAGCCTTCAAAGGAAAACTTTGCGGTGAAAAGTGCGCTTACAGTAAGTGCTGTTATTGCCGCACATGCACCGGGCACGGGAACTGTTGGAATGTTAAGACTGCGGCACAGCTTGACAAGATCCTCACCGGGATCGCTTATCGCAGGCGTGCCCGCATCGGTGACAAGTGCGCAGGATTCACCTGCTAAAAGTCTGTCGGCTATTTCCTTTCCTCTTTGTGCCTTATTATGCTCAAAGTACGATACAAGCGGCTTTTTTATGCCGTAGTGCATAAGAAGCTTCGGTGTATTTCTTGTGTCCTCGGCGGCGATAAAATCAACCCCTGAAAGCACGTGTACCGCCCTGTATGTCATATCCGAGAGATTTCCTATCGGTGTTGACACAAGATAAAGCGTGCCTTTTTCAATTTTATTCTTTCCGTCCTCTTCCTCATAAAGTCGGTCTATATTTTTCATACTGCTCATTTTGTACCTTCAAAATATGTTATTGCAAAAACGGTATTTCATTTTAAAATCCGTTTTCGATTATTTCATTCAACGTGATGACGGCGCACCTGCCCGTCCCCCCACAGTTTGCGTGTGGTTCGTATAGCGAACTGCACGCAAACTGCCACGGGCAAAGGTGCGCATATTTCCTTGCGGAAATATGGTTTTGTTTGTTTCGTTGAATGCGTTTGTACTCTATCTGAAAAATCCGCTCGGAAACATTCCGTTTTCGTAAATGTATTTCATATCGGATGAATATTCTCCGCCTGTTTTACCCTCGTATATTATCAGGGGCTTTGTCAAAAGCATACCGCTTTTGGCGTTTTTCTTTGCTTTTATAAGCATCAGGCAAGGCTCATGCTCCTTCGTTGCGTGGACGAAGGTTATTATTTTCGGCTCCAGCTTGTTTTGCTTCAAGGCATAAATTATATCTGCACATCTGTCGGGACGGTAAACGAAATATGCGTCGGCACCGTCCTTGATAACACGGTATGCGCAGTCGGCAAAACCGCCTATATCAGCCGTTGTTTCGTGGCGGGCGATATATTTTTCTGTGTATGTATTCGTTTTTCCGCTGTTTTCCTTCATGTACGGCGGATTGCATAAAAACGCATCGAATTCATGCTCACACCGAAAATCGAGAATGTCGGAGCATACAACGGTCATTTTTTCTGACAGACCGTTTTGCAGTGCGTTGTTTTTTGCAATTTCACATGACGAGTCTTGCACATCGATGCAAACAGCGTGTCCGCATTTACCGCTTTTTAAAAGCAAAAGCGAAATGATGCCCGAACCGCATCCGCCCTCGCAAACCGCATTTTTACCTGCTTTCGGCATAAAAGCGTACAGTAAATACGCATCTGTCCCGTATTTAAGACCGTTTTTTTCTTGCTGTAAAACTATGTCACAGTTGACGTTATCCAAATTAAAATCCCCCTATAACGCACATCACCCCTGCTGTAATACCAGGGGTAACGGCTTGTAAGTAAAAATTATTCGGCAGGGTTGGGTGCGCCGACAGGGCATGCGCCGGCACATGCACCGCAATCAATGCATTCGTCAGCGTTGATAACGTACTTGCCGTCCTTTTCGGAAATTGCGCTTACGGGGCATTCGGATTCGCATGCGCCGCAGCCGAGACATTCATCGTTTATAACGTAAGCCATGACAGTTCTCCTTTTAATGTTTAATTTATTTGCCTTATTATATCACACACACATTCATTTGTCAATTAAAAAACAGTAAATTTTAAAAAAATGAAAAAATGAAGGTATGGGTATTGAAAGAATGCAAAAAATGTGGTATAATCAACGTGATAAATAATATAATGTATTTAAAGACACAACAGGAGATAGATGATGGATATAGGCGAAAAAAGAACTCAGAATATGGGTGATAACAGAGAAATATCATTTTCCGACCATACAAACCTGCTTGAGCAGGCGGCATATAAATACCAGCTTCAGGAAAGAGAAACACCGAATCTTTACCGTAATTTGTTTGATTACGATTCAATACCGAAGGTTGCATTCAACCACAGACACGTTCCGATAAATATGCCCTCGGAGATCTGGATAACAGATACAACATTCCGTGACGGTCAGCAGTCAACGTCCCCGTTCACGGTCGATCAGATAGTGCATATATTCAAGCTTTTGAGCAAGCTTGGAGGAGAAAACGGAATCGTAAGACAAAGTGAATTTTTCGTATATTCCGAAAAGGACAGAGAAGCGGTTAAAGAATGTATGTCTTTAGGACTGCAATTCCCCGAGGTTACAAGCTGGATACGTGCACACGAAAACGATTTCAAACTTGTAAAGGATATCGGTATTAAAGAAACAGGTATTCTCGTAAGCTGTTCTGACTACCACATTTACAACAAAATGGGACTTACAAGAAAGTCAGCGCTTGAAAAATATGTAAATATGGTCGAAAAGGTAATTGATTACGGTATAAAGCCCCGTTGCCACTTTGAGGATATCACAAGGGCAGACTTTTACGGCTTTGTTGTTCCGCTTGCCGAAAAGCTTACGGAGCTTGGCGAAAAATACAATATGCCAGTGAAGATACGTGCCTGCGATACAATGGGTTACGGTGTATCGTATCCCGGTGCGGCACTTCCCAGAAGTGTTCAAGGTATAATTTACGGTCTTATCCACTTTGCGGGAGTCAAGAGCGAAAACCTTGAATGGCACGGCCATAACGACTTTTATAAGGTCGTCGGTAACGCCGCAACGGCTTGGCTGTACGGCTGTTCGGGTATAAACTGCTCGCTGCTCGGTATAGGTGAGCGAACAGGTAACTGTCCGCTTGAAGCGATGGCTATTGAATATGCATCGCTGCGCGGTACTACAAACGGCATGGATCTTTCCGTAATTACCGAAATTGCACAGTATTTTGAAAGAGAAATAGGCTACGAAATTCCCGCAAGAACTCCGTTTGTCGGAAGAAGCTTCAACACAACGAGGGCAGGTATCCACGCAGACGGACTTCTCAAGGATGAGGAAATATATAATATATTCAACACGGCAAAGATACTCAACCGTCCTGCTTCCGTTGCGGTTGACTCACACAGCGGTGTTGCAGGAATCGCACACTGGATGAACGGCTACTTTGCACTTGTAGGCGAAGAAAAGGTCGATAAGCGCCACCCCGTTATCATGAAGATGAAAACGCTTGTTGACGAACAGTACGCAAACGGACGTAATACGGTAATGGGTGATATCGAGCTTGAAGAAATGCTTCAGGATATCGACTTCGACTTCTATAGACAGCTTGCCCACATCCATGTTCATAAGAATAAGTCATAACCACCGGCTTAGCCGGTTGCTTGCTCAGCCCTATAAGGGCGTATTACCGGCTGGGCTGAAAGCCCACCGAAGCATTTTACACTTGCAAGCGTGCCCTACCGCCACAGATGTGGCTACACAGAACCCAAGCCTTCTCCTGCGGGAGAAGGGGGACCACGATAGTGGTGGATGAGGAGTTGATTTGAACATAAAACACCTCATCCGTCAGCCTGCGGCTGACACCTGTCCCCCA
>JBGVLZ010000034.1:0-8136 GCA_045124505.1 Eubacteriales bacterium | reverse complement strand
GGAGAAGGGGGACCACGATAGTGGTGGATGAGGAGTTGATTTGAACATAAAACACCTCATCCGTCAGCCTGCGGCTGACACCTGTCCCCCATCACTTGACTTTGTCAAGTGACTGGGGAAGGCTTACGCTGCAGCGGGATTGCTCATCGGCAAAAGCCTCTTTGGAAGCACCTGCTTAGCAGGTGGTTTTCGATAAACAATAATTGAAAAATCGGCTCAATGAGCCGATTTTTTTAATTGCAATTCGGTGGGGCTTGCTCACGCCGTTTCGATTCCATTTTATTCATATTCCCCTCTTGACAAATCCCATTTTTTATGTTATAGTACAGATGGTACAGATAGTACAGTTAATACAGATTTTAAAGGACGGTGACCGTATGGCGTGGAAATTTTCGGGCAAAAGCGACGTTTACGTGCAGATAGCGGAAAAATACGAAAATTATATAAAGCTCGGCGTGCTTAAAAACGGCGAAAAGCTCCCGTCTGTGCGTACTGCGGCGGAGGAATGCGGAGTAAACCCGAACACCGTTGTGCGTGCATACGCCTTGCTGGAGGAAAAAGGCTTCATTTCCTCACTGCCCAAAAAGGGAATATATGTAACGTATGATGCACAGGAAGAGTGTGAACAGCTCAGCGAATGTGAGCTTGCTATAGCAGAGCTTAAAGAAAAGGGCATAACACGAAATATGATACTTTCCGCACTTGATAAGATATACAAAGGAGAAGACAGATGATAAAGATAAATAATTTATATCACGCTTTTTCGGATAAATACGTGCTTGAAGATGTCAATATTGAAATAAAAGACGGCACGGTGACAGGCATCGTCGGCATCAACGGCGCAGGCAAAAGCACGCTTTTGCGCCTTATGTCGGGAGTTTATATACCGACAAAGGGAAATATTGAAATTGACGGCAGATCGCCAAGTGAACCTGCCGTACGTCAGAATTTGTTTTTCCTGCCCGACGATCCTTACTATACAGCAGGCGCAACGGCAAAAAGCATTGTTGAAATGTATAAAACTTTCTATCCCGATTTCGATATGAAAGCCTACTGTGACTATATGGAAAAGTGTAAGCTTGACACAAAAAAGCCTATACGCAACTTTTCAAAGGGCATGAAAAGACAGTTTTACATCGCTGTGTCACTTGCGGTGAAGCCGAAATATCTTTTGCTTGACGAGGCATTTGACGGACTTGATCCGCTTTCACGTAAGCGCTTCAAGGATGAAATAGTGAAGTGTGCAGACGAAAACGGCACATCGGTCATTATAACGAGCCATTCGCTTCGTGAGCTTGAGGGCTTTTGCGATTCCTTTATTTTGATAGATAACAAAACCGTTAAATCAAGCGGTGATATTGCCGAAAAGGTCGGAAGCTTCTGCAAATTCCAGCTTGCGTTCTTTGAAGATCCCGGTGATATTTTCGCATCCGTGCCGACAGCATCGGTACATAAAAACGGCAAATTTGTACAGGTCGTTTTTGAATGTGACAGAGAAACTGCCGTGAAATATATTGAAAGTCTGCCCACACGCCCCGCAGTCTATGAAGAAATGGAAATGGATTTTGAGGAAGCGTTTATAACAGAGGTAGAAAGGGGAGAAAACAATGCATAACACGAAAAGATATTTTCTGCATCATTTAAGATCCGTATTGCCCCGATTGGCTGTGTTTACGATAATTGCCGTGCTTATAACCGTAATGACGGCAAACGGTGAGCATTCAAAATATGCCCCCGAGCATAGCGGCTCCGCTTATTATATCCTTACGATAATAATCGGCTTTCTTGCAACTCTTTTGCCTATGTTTGAGTTTAGCGTGTTCAACAACAAGCGCAATCTTGACACGCTGTTTTCACTTCCGATAAAAAGGTCATCGCTTTCGGTCGTTCATATAGCGGTCGGCTTTATACAGATGTTTACCGTTTATACCTTATCGACTGTATCACTTTATGTAGCGCACCTTGACTATGCGGCATATTACGATTTTTCATATCTTATTCCGTATTATTTCTCAATTCTCGGACTCGGCACAATAGCTTATTTCATCTTCACATTTATCTTTACACGTGCAAACAGTACGCTCGACGGTATCGTCTTCTGCGTTTTCTGGATGTTCAATGTGTATACTGTTTATTCGCTTCTTGACAACATATTCAATTTTAAAATATACATTTCAAGCTCTTTAATGATATATACGCCTATGAATAATGTTACAACATATTTTCAATACCTTACGGAAATGGAAAAAAGATGGATTGAAAATGCAACACTCAGGGATATATATTTTAACACATTGGATAATATCATATTTGCTTCTTGGGGTGTAGCAGGTCTTGTATCGCTTGTTGCCATGCTTCTTACGTTTGGCAAGAAAAAGGTTGAATGTGTCGGCGAAATATCGGATTCGATATTCGGGTATGCGCTCAACATTCCGTTATATTTAGTGTGTCTTACAGGCTTATTCGACGATGTTACAGCAACCGTGTGGCTGACAATATGCGCTGTTATAGGCTACTTTATATACAGACGTGGCTTCAAACTTAAAAAAGCTGACTTGATATCTATAATTATATCCTTTATTCTGCTGTGTGTTTGCAACATCATAAAAGCGCATATATAAAGTGAAGGCTATTATAAGTTTGGAGGTTTTAAATAATGAAAAAAAGATTTTCGGTGATTTTTACGTCATTAATTTTAACGATTGTTATGCTGTCTTTAACGGGATGCGGCATAACATACCGTAAGAATCTTATAAAAGAACCTCAAAATGTATTTGAGGAGATCCGGAATATGCTCGTAAATGAAGAACACGGAAAAAAGACCCCTTTGTCTCTCTCAACAGAATCTGCTTACAATGATTATGATTTTAGCGAATTTGCGGCACTTCATATACCCGATTGCAATATGCACATAAGTTGGAACAGAATTGCAAATGCGGATCCGGAGCTTACAATCTGCTTCTGTAACGACGACGCTACTTTTATATATGACCATGACACAAAAACGTTGTATGGAGAAAAAGACCTCTCTTATATAGAGGAAAAATTTTTAAGCAAATACTTTGAATGGACTTCTGCTGATTCGGGGTATTTTGTTTCTGAATTTTCCGAGGACGCTCTCGGAGATTTTACATTCCAATATGAAGAAACAGTACATTATATAGACCATTCCCCCGATCAATAAATGTAAGGAGTTTATTGAAGTGAAAAAAATTCTTATACCTATTTGTGTAATTGCTGTTCTTGTTTGCTTTGTTGCTGTATTTATTCCGCTTTCAAATGACCGCACGGCGGAAAGTATTGCAAAACAGCTTGAATCTTCAGCGCCTGCCGATACGGTTATAATTGAATCTGTATCAAAAGCAGGCAAGCTGACAGGTAACGGCAACGGTATGCAGTATTTCGGTGCGGTGCTTATTAAAAGCGGTCTTACACCCGATGAGCTTTCCGATTTTTATTCGGGTGCAGTCGTGAAAAAACAGACCTCGCAAAAAATTGAGGTCATAGAGCACGTAAGCTTGTCATTTGAAACGGTAATCGACGGTGATAATTACTATATCGTATATAAGTTCGGTGACAGCTCATTACCTTTTGCGAATCTTGATGTAAGAGGGCATTGAGGTATAAAACCCCGACGGTTTTCTAAACTGTCGGGGTTTATTCGTTGGAAAATATTAAATCTCTTTTATAAATACATTGTAGATGCGCCCCGTCCGCACCCCCCACAGTTTGCAGGCGAGCCTGCAAACTGCCCTGCGGACAAGGGGCGCACACCGCAAGCGGTGTATGATATAACATATTGAGCCTGATTAAACGAAAACGGCAGAGAAATTAATCTCTGCCGCAATTTATTTTGTGATGCTTAAATTTCCTGTCTTCCCGATATTGCACGGGCAAGTGTTTCGCCGTCTGCATATTCAAGGTCAGCCCCCACGGGTACACCGTAGGCAAGGCGTGTAACCTTGACACCGAGGGGCTTTACAAGCTTTGAAAGATATATTGCCGTTGTTTCCCCCTCAATATTCGGGTTCGTTGCAATTATAACTTCCTTTATTGTATCACCCGAAAGGCGCACGATGAGCTCTTTTATCTTGAGCATATCGGGGCTTATTCCGTCAACAGGGGATATTACACCGCCTAAAACGTGGTAAAGTCCCTTGTAATCTCTCGTTTTTTCGATCGCCATGACGGCACGTGCATCCTCAACCACACAAACGGTCGTCCTGTCACGTCTGTCATCGGAGCATATTGAGCATACGGGAGAATCGGAAAGATTCTGACAAATTTCACAATGTGTCACGTCGTTTTTCATTGACATGACCGCACGGCAAAATTCACCTGCTTCCTCCTCTGACATGTTAAGTACGCCGAATGCCATTCTGACCGCACTTTTGCTTCCGACTCCCGGGAGCTTTCTGAAGCAGTCGATCATCTTCTGCATCGGCGGTATATAATTATTCATTATATATTAGAACATTCCGGGAATGTTAAGATTTCCCGTGATCTTTTCTTTAGCTGCTTCGTTTGTTTCGGTAACCTTTGTTATTGCCTCGTTCATTGCCGCAACAAGAAGGTCGGAAAGTGTTTCGGGATCTTCGGGGTCAATAACCTCGGGATTTATCTCGATGGACTTGACCTCAAGTGTTCCCATGATCTTTACCTTAACAACACCGCCGCCTGCGGATATGTCATATTCTTTTGCATCGAGCTCAGTCTGAAGTGTTTCCATTTCCTCCTGCATTTTCTGTGCCTGGCGGATAACAGACTGCATATTTGAAGGGCCGCCGCCCATACCCTTGGGTAATCTTGCTTTCATTGTTTTATTCTCCTTCTATATTATCTTTTACAAAATCATCGAGGAGTGTGTACTCCTCATTTATATTTTCTTTACAGCCGAAGTTTATATTTCGCTCTGTATATTTACCGTCTGAAATTATCGTAATGACATTCACTATTTTGCCTCTGTTAGTTTCCGCAATCGTTTTTGCAAGCTCTCCGGGGAAGAATACAAACAGTATTCCGCCGCCTTCATACGCACTGCTTCCCGAAAGATACATCATCGATGAAATGTCAGCCGATGTTATTTTTGATGTTACCTCTCCCCATTTTTTATAAACCTTGAGGCTTTTTTTATCACTGTAAGTTTCTTGAACGATCGGCTTTTCTTCTTTCGCTGCCGCTTTTTCCTCTTTTACAGGTGTTTTGGGTGTTTCTTCTGCTTTTTCGGCAGGCTCTGCTTTTGATTCTGCTTGTACAGGGGCTGAATATACACCGAGGGTAACTTTATCTTCAAGGTTTGATATTCTGCTTAATATCGCATCGTTTGATGTGTCAAGCCTTTCGTCACACATACGGACAAGCGCAAGCTCTGATGCCATACGCTTTATCGATGTGTTTCTCGCCATGAGGAAAAGTGCATCGTTAAGCGTCTTTATATGATAAAGTATTTTTTCTTTACTTAATCTCTGTGCTGTTTTTTCAAGTAATTCTGCCTGTGACGGAGTTAAATCGACGTATTTGCGGTAGTTGGGAACCGTTTTGACGACGAGCATATCACGGTAAACCGCGGTAAGACCTTCAACGAATACCGATATGTCATTTGTTTTTTTGCAAGCATCCTCGATTTGTGCAAACACCGAGCCGATATCCTTTTCGGAAACAGAGTTTACAACCGAAAGCAGGGAATCGTACGGCGTGACACCGAGCAGCTCACTTGCACGTTTGCCGTCTATCTTGCCCGACTGACCTGCGCAAAGCTCAAGATAACCGAGCGCATCACGCAAGCCGCCGCCTGCCAGCTTTGCCATAACGAAGAGTGCATCCTCGTCAATGTCGATGTTTTCCTTCTCGGCAACCTGTCCAAGCCTTTTGCAGATAACAGATGTGTCTATCTTTCCGAAATCGAAACGCTGACAGCGTGAAACGATAGTTGCGGGAAGCTTGTGTATTTCTGTTGTCGCAAGAATGAATATTACGTGCGACGGAGGCTCTTCAAGTGTTTTCAAAAGGGCGTTGAATGCCTGCGTGCTCATCATATGAACCTCGTCTATGATGTAAACACGGTATTTAAGCTCTGTCGGGGTGTATGTTATCTCATCGATAAGGTCACGCACGTCGTTGACACCTGTGTTGCTTGCGGCGTCCATTTCAACGATGTCTGTGTTAAGACCGCTTGATGAGGCAATACACGAAGGACACTCACCGCACGGTGATCCGTCGCGCGGACTTTCACAGTTTACGGCACGTGCAAATATCTTTGCACATGTTGTTTTTCCCGTTCCTCTTGTTCCGCAGAAAAGATATGCGTGTGCGGCTTTGCCTGTTGCTATTTGATTTTTTAAAATAGGAACTATATGCTCCTGCCCGTAAACGTCGTCAAACGTCATCGGACGGTATTTTCTGTATAAAGCCTTGTAGCCTTCGCCCATGACACACGCCTCCTTTGCTAAATCAAAGCAAGCTATCAAATAAGACCATACACCGAAACTTCGAACGTCCGTTTATATGCGTACAATACAGCCCTGCTCAAAGCAGGCACCCTTGCAACACATCAAAAGCTCCGGTTAATGCTGCTTGGTTCCCCACCTGACATGGTTCACGGATTTTGATTGCGCAAGACCCGCTTCTCAACACAGGTACTGTATCACAGACCAAACAAACGAAGCCCTCAGTATCGGATACCACCCCCGCTGTAGCGGATTGCGGGTACAGGGCACCGCTGACTCCCCGGCTGGTATGGCCTTATTTCATAGCTTGCTCGGCTATTATATCACAAAATATTTCGTTTTGCAATAGAAAATAAGAATTTTAACATATTTGTAATCGGAAATATTGTAAATAAATTTATTTTGCTGAAAAAGAAAAAAAGAGAAAAATGCATGAAATAATGAGAAAAAATGAGAAAATATATATAAAAATTGAAAACGCAAAATATTTTTATCGAAAAGGTATTGACAATACAATTTCTTTGTGATATACTACCGCTGTTTGATATTAAAACGAAAAATACGGAGGAATAAAAGAATGTCTACTTTTATGGCTAAAAAAGAGACGCTTAACCGCAAGTGGTATGTAATTGACGCTGCGGGCAAGCCTCTCGGAAGAACAGCTGCTAAGGCTGCTGAAATATTAAGAGGTAAGCACAGACCTGAATTCACACCCCATGTTGACTGCGGTGATTTCGTAATCATCATCAACGCATCCAAGGCGGTTCTTACAGGTAAGAAGCTTGACCAGAAGGTTTACTACCGTCACACAGGTTATGTCGGCGGTCTTAAGGCTGAAGGTTACAAGAAGATCATGGCTGAAAAGCCCGAATTTGCTATGCAGAAGGCAGTTAAGGGAATGCTTCCCCACAACTCCATCGGTGACAAAGCTATCACACGTCTTAAGGTTTATGCAGGTGCTGAGCATGCACACGAAGCTCAGAAGCCCGAAGCATGTGCTGAATAATTGAGGGAGGTTATAAGATAATGTATACAAGCGCAAAGCCGTATTTCTACGGCACAGGAAGAAGAAAGAAATCTATTGCAAGAGTAAGACTTATCCCCGGTTCCGGTAACATAACAATCAACAAGCGCAGCATTGACGAGTATTTCGGTCTTGAAACACTCAAGCTCATCGTTAACCAGCCCTTCGGTGTTACAGGCACAGCAGGTAAGTTCGACATCGTTTGCACAGTTGCAGGCGGCGGTATCTCCGGTCAGGCAGGTGCTATCCGTCACGGCGTTGCAAGAGCATTGCTCCAGGCAGACGCTGAATACAGACCCCTTCTCAAGAAGGCAGGACTTCTCACTCGTGACCCTCGTATGAAGGAAAGAAAGAAGTACGGACTCAAGGGCGCTCGTCGTGCTCCCCAGTTCTCCAAGAGATAATTACCCATTTGGGATTATTTCAATATGCAAAAAGCTCTGCTTTGCAGGGCTTTTTGTTTTGTAATATCTTGTAGGGGCGAGCATCGGTCGTCCGTTTTTAATGCACACCCCCTACAAAAATGGCGGTTCAATTTGTAAAGAATTGAGCCGTCCTATTTACTTTTCACCGTTTTTATGGTATAATACAACTAATAGGTAAACTTGAATTTGTGAGGATGATAAGATGGTCAATATAACAGATGTAAGACAGATTCTTCAATTC
>JBGVLZ010000033.1:0-6483 GCA_045124505.1 Eubacteriales bacterium | reverse complement strand
GAATTTGTTGATTATATGCGCGCTTTCAATCTCACCGCAAGACTGAAAGTTTATTGGTTACTGCCAATCAAAATTTTCTTTTCCGGCACCGACTTCAAAATGGTATTTACCGATACCGAGGTCAATACCCGAGAAGTGGCCTTCACCTGCGGTGATGGTTACTTTGCTACCGTCACCCTTGACCATGTAAGGCTGCTTATTAAGTGCCGTAGGAGCATATAGAAGCGCATCCACGCCATCAACAAACCATTGAGGTGATGTTCCGTTGTACTGGCTGATTTCCGCTGCGGTTTTGGATTTATGCTGTACACCCTGGGTCTGACCATAACCGATAGCAATAACACCGTTGATTCGGACGTCTTTGCATTCAAGATGTTTCAAGGCACCTTTTCCGTTGAACATACCTCCGCACCACCATGTATTCAAACCGAGAGTCTGAGCATACAGGCAAAGGTCCGCGCCACAATAGCCCAATTTCTCATCCAAGTCAGAGTTTTCCTTTCCCGCAAGAACGATATAGCTGTGGACGGTCTTAGTCAGTAGCATCTTTGCCATGCCACCGATACCATCAGAGTTGCCTATAACCAGTTTCATGTTCAGTCCGTGAGTGGTGTTGTTTTCTGCGATTCTGGCATTCAGCAGTTCCACCAGATTGGAAGGAATGGGTTTATCAGTATATTTACGAACCATGTGCCTTTGTTTGATTGCTTCTTTTATTGTCATAGTGACCTCCTAATCTTCGTATGATACTTCAATGGCATCATTTATTTCACTAATAAGTTGAACAGCAACTTCAATTATCTAAAAACTTTTTGATACATACATTTACAAACTCTGGATTATCCACATTAGAAGCTTAAGCATATTCATAATCCTCCACAAATTCTTATTTATCGAACTGATTATATCACATAATTGTGAAAAAATCTACGGCATATAATTTTGAAACCCCCATTGGTTTGTTTTCTGCAATTTGAAACCCGCAGAATACCCGTGCAAGACTTTACACCCCATTTTTAGGGTAAAGTCTTTCTTGTATCAATCTTGATGGGATTAGGCAAAAATTGACCGAATTTAGAGGTTTTGCCTCCACTTTCGGTCGATTTTTTATGCGTTTTAGGTGTTTTATCGCCACTTTTACAAAAAACTGCATTTTTTACGACCACATAATCAAATGTGGCCTGCAAAATTTCCTTTTCTTTGATTACTGCGGCTCAAAATTTGATACATCTTGTTTATTTTTATTACATGTGATATAATATTAAAAATTAATTTGTGGTGGAATTATGAGAAAAAAGATTTATGAAATTATTGAGCCATCTGGAAATGGCGGAAAATTAAGTAGCGTCTACGATTTTGTTATGATGACTACTATCGTTGTCAGCATCTTTCCTTTGGCTTTCAAAACAACTAATTCAATATTCCAATGGATTGATTACATAACAGTCGCCATTTTTATTTTTGATTATTTATTACGGCTGATAACAGCGGATATAAAACTTAAAAAATCTGTTGCTTCTTTCTTTTTGTATCCAATTACTCCAATGGCAATAATTGATTTACTTTCTATACTGCCGTCTGTATCTGTTTTGAACAGCAGTTTCAGACTCCTTAAACTATTCCGCTTGTTAAGAACATTAAAGGTGCTTCGTGCATTTAAATTTTTAAGATATTCTAAAAGTTTCGAGATTATTTCAAATGTGTTTAAGAAGCAGAAAAAGGTTTTAGCTGCCGTTGCAACTATGGCTGTAGCCTATGTTCTTGTTTCAGCCTTGGTTATTTACAATGTTGAACCCGAATCCTTTAACACATTCTTTGATGCAGTATATTGGGCAACCATTTCATTGACAACAGTTGGTTATGGCGATTTGTATCCTGTTACAACTATCGGCAGAATTGTCACGATGATTTCCTCTGTATTTGGTATTGCAATTATAGCATTGCCGTCTGGTGTTATTACTGCAGGTTACCTTTCTGAAATAAATAAAGACGATGAATAAAGCATCACCGCCACGGAGCGTTCCGTGGCGGTTTATTTCTTTTATGCCGACCGTTCCGTTTTGAGCCGTTCTTTTTCTGCGGCGATTTCCGCATTCATCTGCGTGATCAGCTCAGCGAGCTTTTCTTCACATTCCTCTCTCGTCTTAGCGTACACGTTCTTTGGTGTGCGTTTTCCGTATGCGTTTGTCGGTGAGTACCGACCTTCGAATAGGTGGTCATTGATCTGCGTGATGCATCCAGTGCCGGGGCGACGGATTTTTGGCTGTTTCGGCTCAAATTTCGCCGTTTGTGGCTTTTTTACCGTTTGGTCGGGTGTTTGCTTGTTCTCACTGATACTGCCCTCATTTCGCCCGAAGCCTTGCTCAATTTTGTTAGCTGCACTCCGCTGCATATTATCGGTGATATGGGTGTATATATTCAAAGTCGTTTCAGATGAAATGTGACCTATGATCGCCGACAGCGTTTTTACATCCATACCGTTGGCAAGGGCGGTTGTAGCGAAGGTGTGCCTGAGATCGTGAAAGCGAACGTGCTTACATTCGGCTCTTTCCAAGGTTCTGTCAAGCACCTTCCGTATCGCAGAGGGATGATACGGCGCATCCTCTTTTACAGGGGATGGGAACATCCACCGTGAGTTTATCCGCTTTTTGTATTCCGCAAGGATTTTAACGATATCCGGCGGAAGTATTACGGTGCGGATGGAGGATTTTGTTTTCGGCGCACATATATGAATGTTGCCGTGTACTGTTGTCGCCTGACGGCAGATGTGAAGTTCGCCCGTCTGCATATTAAGGTCATCCCATTGCAGAGCTACGATCTCCCCTCGGCGCATTCCTGTGCAGAGTTCAAGGAGGAACAGTTCGAAGTACCCATCCGCTTTGGCTTGCGCCATAAACCTCTGCATTTCCTCTCTCGTCAGTACCTGCATCTCCTTAGCTTTCTTCGGAGGCAGTTTGCAACCAATCGCAGGGTTTATTCTTATAATCCCGTCCGCGACCGCTTTTTCTAATGCCTTTCGGCACATAGCATGGCATCCGCGCACCATACGGTCGGACAATCCCTTGCCGTATAGTTCGGTTCTTACTTTTCTGCCACCGTTTTTCAGTCGGGTATAGAATTGTTGCAGGTCGTTCTGCGTTAATTTATTCAGCGGTATTTTACCGATATCGGTGATTATATGATTGTATATCATATTTTCGTATCCCGACTGTGTGGTTGGGCGGAGCGTTTGCTTGGCATACTGCTGATACCAGAAGTCCAGCCAATCGCCGAATGCCATTTCCGCTTTGACCTTGCCTGTGAGCTGCACACCGCATTTTTCTTTTAACTGCTCTAACTTTTCGAGGCATTCGCCTTTTTCCATAGCAGTTACATTTTTTGTGATGGGGTTACCTTTTTCATCGTAGCCGATGACGACACGAGCTTCCCATCGACCGTCTGCTCGTTTTCGCAAGGTGCCTTCGCCTTGCTTTCTTCTTTTACTCATATTTTCAACTCCTCTCCGAAGATATCGTTTATGAAGCCGCCGACTATATTCGAGGCTCTTTGTTGCATATCCGTTGTTACATGGGTGTAGGTGTCGAGCGTGAAGCTTGCATTGGTATGCCCAAGGATTCCCGACAGCGTTTTGGCATCCACACCGCTTGTGAGCGCATGGGTAGCGAAGGTGTGCCTGAGATCGTGAAAGCGTATATTGGGAAGTCCTGCTTTTTGAAGCAGTTGTTTCATTTTTCTATACGCCGCCGGCGGTGCTACGGGAAGTTCGGGACGAAGCGGATCGGTGAAGATCCACTCAGATTTCGCATTCTTTTTACGCTCTCTCAGCACATTGGCTGTGCTGACAGGCAGATAGAAGTTTCTCTTGCCTTTGCCTGTTTTGGTTTCACCCTCGGTTATTACACCGTTTTTCACATCGATACTGCGGTTGATATTCAGCTTGCCGTCCACCTCATCGAAGTCTGTCCATTTGAGACCGCATATCTCACCGCGCCGAAGTCCTGTGGTGAGTTCCGTATAGAAGAAGTCACGCCAATGTTCCTCCGCATCGACCAATTTCATAAAGGTATCAAGCTGCTCATCAGTGAGCACCTGCATTTCCTTTTTTGCAATCTTTGGTACGGTTGTACCGTTTGTCGGGTTCTTGGATATAAGGTGTTCCTTTACCGCCATGTCCATCGCTTCATGGAGCATACAGTGTATTCTCACTACCATGGCATCCGATAACCCATTTCCGTAGATATGCTGATTTTTAATTCTGCCGTTCTTACGCAGATTATTATAAAATTTCTGCACGTCGGCAGTTGTGATGAACGCTATCGGCTTATCCCCAAGCGCAGGTTTTATATATTTTTCTGTGTAGGTTTTGTAACCGCCCAGCGTACTCTCACGGATGGTGCCGGTCATATACTCGGCAATCCATTTGTCGAGCCACACGCCGAGGGACATATTGCTGTCCTCGGTCAACTCGGCATCTCGGAACTCATCGATTTTATAATGGAGTTTATCGATCAGTTCCTTTTGCGTTTTTGCGTAGACGTAGCGGAAGATGGGATCGCCGTTTTCCTTATGGCCCACGACGATGCGACCTTCCCATTGTCCTTTTTTCTTTTGGCGAATCATTCCTTCGCCTGATGGTCTTCGTTTTGCCACGTAAGTCACCTCCTTGTAGCACAACACAATACCACACTTGTGTTTGAATATCCAGCGTTTTTTGCATAGAATGTTCGAGTAATTTTTGAAGGGTGAGGTTGCGCATAAAAAGTATGCGCAACCTCCTTTTACATAGTCGGCTCATTATAATCGTAAGCCACACCTTTTTCAGTTTTAATACCATGCGCCGCCTTCTTTGCTTCGATGGCGGACATCAGTTTTCTGTCGATCTGCTTACCGAGGCGGTTGGCGTGTTTGATATAATTGTTTTGGAACAATTTTAGGAAGGCACGGAATACATTCGTAAGCAGGAACCCAACCTTTTGCTCGGTGGAGTAGCCGGTGTTGACGAGATAATTATCCATCTGCATTGCCGCTCTGATGATATCGTTCTTCAGACTTCGAAATTCTTTATTATCTTCCAGAGGAGTATCCGGTTCCTTCTTTTCATAATACAGGGACAGCTTCTCCCGATTGATTTTATTCCACTCGGCATAGAGTTCAGCCACGTCCTCATCTTTTGCGAACTCGGCAACGATTTTATTCACCGTTTCCTTAATCTCTTTCGGCAGATAACCGTATACCTTTTTGCCCGAATAATTTTTGAGCTGCTGTCGGAGTGTTTCAAATAAACATTGCATCTCCCAACTTACCGGATACATTGAGAAGGCATCCTCTATCAAATCTTTGACTCTTTCCTTAACCAAGTCACGCTGCTGTGTTTCCATTTGGAACAGTTTATACTGTTCGTTACGAAAAACATCGTTACCAAACAGGCGGCGCATATCCTCAATAGTTTTCTTGGTGATCCAACCTTGTTTGCCGTCTTTTGAGTACACCACCAAGTGAATGTGCGGATGGTGATCCTTATTGTGAAAGCCGGCATACCACTTAAGGTTGGAGAGACTGATGTTGTGAGCTTCGGCAAGCTCAGCAATATTCCGCCGCACTAAATCCTTCCATGCCTGTGCATTGTTATATCCAAGCCGCTCTGCATCCTCTCGGCGCAGACTGAGAATGTGTGTGAACACAATTCCTTTATGCGCATTGACTTCCTCGGCAACCTCATCCAAGTCGATCTTGTCATCGGTCTGTGAGAATAAACCGTGTGTACCGATTTTTTCAACGCCAGGGCGTTTCGCAATATACGAAACTAATTTATCAAGACGGCGGACATCATCACGCTCTATCACCGCATTTATAAAATTTGTTGCATTGGATTTTGTAGAGGCGGTTTCATAATTTTTGAACTCCACATACTCACGGCTGCGAGGAAACGATTTTACCACCTCGGCGATGAGTCGCTGCTGTCTGACGGTTGACGGTGAGTGGTCAATGCCGGTCGGTAATTTTTCAACGCTCTCGCGCGTTCCGATATACCGAAGCAACCTTCCGGTGTTGGCTCTCGCCGGATTTTTATAATAATTGCAAGTGAAAAATATCTTTGCCATCACTCATCACCATCCTCACCGTGCTGATACCGATAAGCATTTTGAAACTGAACTCTGCCGTTGTTGAGAGCAACGTCACGGCAGCACATATCGTTGAGACGATACAACGTATCTTCATCAAGCTCACCGCGGCTTACCGCAATATGATTTTGCTTGGCGACCTCAACCGCTAATTTGAAAATGATTTCGGATAGGTTTCGCTCGATATCCTGCATCTGACTTTTTATAACGGACGACAGGATCGGTGCGATATAATCGATATTCTTTTCGTTGTGCAGATAGCCGATATAAAACTCAATCGCTTTGTTTATAAAATCGTTTTGCGATTTAGCATATCCGTTATCTACGAACTGATTTATTTCCGCATCCTGTTCCGCCGTCA
>JBGVLZ010000032.1:0-73277 GCA_045124505.1 Eubacteriales bacterium | reverse complement strand
CTATCAAGGGTGTAAACCCCGATACAGAGGAAGAGGAAGAGAGACATGCATCCGATGACGAGCCCTTCTCCGCGCTCGCATTCAAGATCATGACTGACCCGTTCGTTGGAAAGCTTTGCTTCTTCCGCGTATATTCCGGTCTTGTTGCAGCAGGTACAACTGTTTATAACTCCGTAAAGCGTCAGAGAGAGCGTTTTGGACGTATCCTCCAGATGCATGCTAACGACCGCGCTGATATTGATTGCTGCTACAGTGGTGATATCGCAGCCGTTATCGGAGTTAAGAATACAACAACCGGTGACACTCTTTGCGACGAAAAGTTCCCCATAATACTTGAGTCCATGGAGTTCCCCGAACCCGTTATCCGCGTTGCTATCGAGCCTAAGACCCGCGCAGGTCAGGAGAAGATGGGTATCGCTCTTGCAAAACTTGCAGAGGAAGACCCCACTTTCAGAACCTACACCGACGAGGAAACAGGCCAGACAATTATCGCAGGTATGGGTGAGCTTCACCTTGAAATTATCGTTGACAGACTTCTTCGTGAATTTAAGGTTGAAGCAAACATCGGTAAGCCTCAGGTTTCTTACAAGGAAACTATCAGAAAGAGTGCCGATGTCGATATGAAATATGCACGTCAGTCCGGTGGTAAGGGTCAGTACGGTCACGTTAAGATCACTATTGAGCCTAACGAACCCGGTGCAGGCTACTTGTTCGAAAACAAGGTTGTCGGCGGTGATATTCCCAAGGAATACATTCCCGCTGTTGACGCAGGTATCCAGGGCGCAATGCAGTCCGGTATCCTTGCAGGCTACGATGTAGTTGACGTTAAGGTAACGCTTACAGGCGGTTCTTACCACGAAGTTGACTCGTCTGAAATGGCGTTCAAGATCGCAGGTTCTATGGCGCTTAAGGAAGGTATGCGTAAGGCAGACCCCGTGCTTACAGAGCCGATCATGAAGGTTGTTGTTGTAACTCCCGATGATTACCTCGGTGACGTTATCGGTGACCTTAACTCCCGCCGTGGTGCTATCCAGTCCATGGATAACATGACAGGCGCATCTCAGATAACCGCAATGGTTCCGCTTGCGGAAATGTTCGGTTACGCAACTGAGCTCCGTTCCCGTACACAGGGTAGAGGTATGTACTCTATGGAGCCCAGCCACTTCACAGAAGTTCCCAAGAGCATTCAGGAAGCTATTATTTCCGGAAAAGCTAAACAATAATAATAAAAAATTTTTGAAACATTGTTTCATATTTTAGGAGGAAAAACCAATGGCAAAGCAAAAGTTTGACAGAACAAAAGACCATGTTAACATTGGTACTATCGGCCACGTTGACCATGGTAAGACAACGCTCACAGCAGCTATCACAAAGACACTTTCTTTGAAGAACGGTAACATCGAATTCATGGCTTATGACCAGATCGACAACGCTCCCGAAGAAAGAGCAAGAGGTATCACAATCAACACAAGACACGTTGAGTACGAAACAGACACACGTCACTACGCTCACGTTGACTGCCCCGGACATGCTGACTATGTTAAGAACATGATCACAGGTGCAGCTCAGATGGACGGCGCTATCCTCGTTGTTGCCGGTACAGACGGTCCTATGCAGCAGACACGTGAACACATCCTTCTCGCTCGTCAGGTTGGCGTTCCCGCTATCGTTGTATTCATGAACAAGTGCGACCTCGTTGATGACCCCGAACTTCTCGACCTCGTTGAGATGGAAATTCGTGAACTCCTTAACGAGTACGACTTCCCGGGCGATGATACACCTATCATCAGAGGTTCCGCAAGAGACGCTCTCGAATCTACATCCACAGATGTGAACGACGCTTGCTACGCTCCTATCTTCGAACTTATGAACGAAGTTGACTCCTTCATTCCTACACCTGACAGAATGTCCGACATGCCCTTCCTTATGCCTGTCGAGGACGTATTCTCCATCACAGGTCGTGGTACAGTTGCTACAGGTAGAGTTGAAAGAGGTATCGTAAGCATGTCTGATACTGTTGAAATCGTTGGTCTTTCCGATGAAAAGAGACAGACAGTTGTTACAGGTGTTGAAATGTTCAGAAAGCTTCTTGATTCTGCTCAGGCAGGTGATAACATCGGTCTTCTTCTTCGTGGTATCCAGAAGAACGAAATCGAAAGAGGTCAGGTTATCTGTAAGCCCGGCTCCATCCAGCCTCACACAAAGTTTGTAGGTCAGGTTTACGTTCTTACAGAAAAAGAAGGCGGACGTCAGAAGCCCTTCTTCCCCGGCTACAGACCTCAGTTCTACTTCAGAACAACTGACGTTACAGGCGTTATCGGTCTTCCCGCTGACGTTGAAATGTGCCGCCCCGGCGATAATGTTGATATGACTGTTGAGCTTATCACACCTATCGCTATTGAAAAGGGTCTTCGTTTCGCTATCCGTGAGGGTGGTAGAACAGTTGGTTCAGGCGTCGTTTCTGAAATCATCGCGTAATTGACAATTTACCAAAATTAAATATTGATTGTTTTCGAGGGACACGAGAAATCGTGTTAGGTGTAATTCCAAACCGGCGGTAAAGCCCGCTAACACACAGAGATGTGTGCCGAACAGGTGAGATTCCTGTGCCGACGGTAAAGTCCGGATGAGAGAAAATGATTCAGTCAGATAAAATGGCGTATTTGCGCCGTCTTATATCGACATAATAAACCCCTCGGTAATTTTTGCCGAGGGGTTGTTTTGTTTATCGAAAACCACCTGCTTAGCGGGTGGTTCCAAAGAGGCTTTTGCCGATGAGTAATCCCGCTGCAGCGTAAGCCTTCCCCAACACTTGACGAAGTCAAGTGATGGGAGACAAGGTGTCATATTAAATGGGTTTTAAACGGTCGGTTGCAGTTCGCAACGCGAACTGCTTGAATCTTGCCCCTACAGGCATCACCCCGAATTAAATGAGCATTAAACACCACCTTTGTAGGGGCGTGCATTGCACGTCAGCATTAAACGCCTTCTCCAGTGGGAGAAGGCTTGGGTTCTTGTAGCACATCTGTGGCGGTAGGGCACCGCTTGCAAGTGTCAAATGCTTCGGTGGGTTTTCAGCACCGCCGGTAACATGCCCTTATGTGGCTGAGCAAGCCACCCGATTCGCAGATGGTTATGGCCGCATGTAAAGGTGAAATGTGAAGGTACTCCCGACACATGATCTATCTGCTAATTTTACGTGCTTGGTGGGCGGCACGTTTCGCATACGCGAAACAGGCGGTGCGCATATTCAGTGAACATTTTAAATATTAAGAATATGTGCGCACCGTCGAATTCACGCTTGCGTGAATTGTGCCGCCCTGAAAAAACGAGAAAAAACCGTTTACAAACAATTTACCAACCGAATAAAATAAACAAACGGACAGTTGAGCCGCCCGTTACCGCAAATATACAATACGTGCCAAAATTTTATGGAGAACTATTATGAAAAACAGAAATTCCGTACTTAAGCTTACGACAACAGCCATGTTAGGCGCACTTGCATCAATTCTCATGATGCTTGAATTTTCAACCCCGTTTATGCCGGGATTTATAAAATTTGATTTTTCAGAGCTTCCCGGCGTTTTTGCCGCTGTTGCAATTTCACCTGTTTCGGGTGTTTTTGTGTGCCTTATAAAAAATGCCGTTCATCTTATCGTTACAACAACGGGCGGTATCGGAGAGGTTGCCAACTTTATTTTAGGTGCGGTATTTGTACTGACAACGGGATATGTATTCAGATTTTTAAAAGAAAGAAAATTTTCACTTATCGTTTCGGGCGTTACAGGATCGATGGCAATGGCGATCGTCAGCCTGCCCGTAAATTATTACATAACTTACCCCGTATATTCAAAGATGATGCCCATCGATGCCATTATCGGAATGTATGCACAACTTAATTCAACTGTCGATTCTTTGTTTGAAGCCCTTTTACTCTTCAATGTACCGTTCAATTTCGTTAAGGGCATAATTTGCGTTGTAATTGCCGCCGTGCTTTACAAGAGTATAAAACCTCTTTTTGCAAAATTTCAGACTAAATAATTTACAAATAATATATTGCATTAATATATATAATATTCTATAATAATATAAAATACGTTATTTTCAGAGGTTATTTGTGGCAGTTTGGTTGAAATATTTAACGATGTTCGGTCTTGCAATGGTTCCTGTTTCGGAACTCAGAGGCGCTATTCCGCTTGGGATTATAGCATATGATATTCCGTGGTACGAATGTTATATTCTTTGCTGTATAGCAAACCTTATTCCCGTGCCGTTTATTTTGTTACTTATCAAAAAAGTGATAAAATGGATGGGTGAGTCAAAGGTTGAGTTCTTTAAAAAGGTATCTGCTTGGATTCAGAACAAAGCTGACAAGAATACCGATGCCGTCAACAAATACGGTGTTTTCGGACTTGTGTTATTTGTTGCCATTCCGCTTCCGATGACAGGTGCGTGGACAGGTGCACTTGTTGCGGCTGTTACAAATATGAAATTTAAACGGGCAATACTGTCGTGCATTGTCGGCGTGCTTATCGCAGGTACTATCGTTACACTTATAAGCACCGGTGCGCTTTCAGCGTTTGAATGGATGCTGGGCAGTAAGCTTAATGTTGCGTAAAATTATATTTAAGAGGATATATAAATGAGAGAGTTTTTTACATCTGAATCTGTAACTGAGGGACATCCCGATAAAATATGTGACGGCATATCCGATGCCGTGCTTGATGCTATTCTTGAAAAAGACCCGATGGCACGTGTTGCGTGCGAATGTACCGCAACAACAGGGCTTTTGATGGTAATGGGCGAAATTACAACAGATGCTGTAATAGATGTTCAGAGCATTGCAAGAGAAAAAATAAGAGAAATCGGCTACACACGTGCAAAGTACGGCTTTGACTGTGACACCTGTGCTGTTATCAACTGCATACACGGTCAGTCACCCGATATTGCTATGGGCGTTGATAAAGCGTATGAAGCGAAAAACGGTGAGATGACAGACGGTCTTGACACGGGCGCAGGCGACCAGGGCATGGTATTCGGCTTTGCGTGCGACGAAACACCTGAGCTTATGCCGCTTCCCATCTCCCTTGCTCACAAGCTTGCAAAAAAGCTTACAGAGGTAAGAAAAGATGGCACACTTTCGTATCTCCGTCCCGACGGAAAAACTCAGGTAACTGTTGAATATGACGATGGAAAGCCTGTAAGAATAGATGCTGTGGTAGTTTCTTCACAGCACGATGAAAACACATCCGTTGAAACAATAAAAGAGGATGTTATAAAATACGTTATAGATCCTGTTATTCCCTCCGAGCTTATGGATGAGAATACAAAAATATATGTTAACCCCACAGGAAGATTTGTTATCGGCGGTCCGCAGGGCGACAGCGGTCTTACCGGCAGAAAGATAATCGTTGATACATACGGCGGTTATTCCCGTCATGGCGGCGGTGCTTTCTCGGGTAAAGACCCCACAAAGGTTGACAGAAGTGCTGCATATGCCGCAAGATACGTTGCGAAAAACATCGTTGCGGCGGGACTTTGTGAAAAGTGCGAGGTTCAGATAGCATACGCAATAGGCGTTGCAAAGCCCTTGTCGGTGCTTATTGAAACATTCGGCACAGCAAAGGTCGATGAAGCTAAGATATATGACGCTGTGATGAAATCATTTGACTTCAGACCTGCGGCAATAATCAAGAAATTTAATCTGCGCCGTCCCATCTACTCACCGCTTTCTTCATACGGTCATATGGGACGTGAGGATATAAATGCTCCTTGGGAAGAAAGAGATCTTTCCGAAGCACTTAAAAATTTAATTTAACCACTATAAAACAGAGAACATATATTGATATCAAAATCTGATTTTGGAGAAATATATGTTCTGTTCTGTTATATGCGATATTTTACTTTCTGTGTTTTGCGTTTACGGCATTTTTTGTGCCTGTATCGAAGTACTGAGATTTATGGAGGTGAGACGGTTTGTTCGACACGGAAAATTTGGAAATGGCGGAAGGAACCGTCGAAAGAGTCATATATCAAAACGCAGACAACGGCTACAGTGTTGCAGAGCTTTCTGTCGGCGAGGCGGAGTTTTTAACAATTGTCGGCATACTTCCATGCATCACAGAAGGCGAAACAATAAAGGCTTACGGTACGTTCACCGTGCATCCGCAGTTCGGACGCCAGTTCAAGGTGGAATATTACGAAAAGGAGCTTCCGTCAACGGAAGGCACGATACTTAAATATCTTTCCTCGAATGCTATAAAAGGTGTCGGAAAGGCAGTTGCAAGAAAGATCGTCGATCAATTCGGAACGGAAGCCTTTGATGTTATAGAAAACCACCCCGAATGGCTGACGGATATAAAGGGAATTTCATCTTCCAAAGCGGAGCAGATAAGCGAGGATTTCAAGCGTCAGCACGGTATGCGTTCCGTTATGACATTTTGCAGTGAATATTTTCCACCATCCACAGCCGTGCGTATTTTTAAGCGTTTCGGAGGTTCGGCAGTCGGGGTCATAAAACAAAATCCGTACATTCTCAGTGATGAGATATACGGTATCGGTTTTTCCGACTGTGACAGGATCGCAAAAGATCTCGGAATGAAAAAGGACTGTCTTGAACGTGTTGAGGCGGCTTTGAAATATATACTTCTTCACAACGCAAACCAAAACGGTCATACTTATATTCCCGAAGAAAAACTGCTTGGTGCATCACAGCAGGTGCTGGGCATGGATAAAGAACCGCTGTCAGATATACTTGATGAGCTTATTTCCGCAGGAACTGTGTGCAAAAAACGTGTCGGTGACCGTAAATGTGTCTACCTCAGAAAATTTTACGATGCGGAAAGATATGTTTGTGAAAAACTGAAGCTTTTAGAAGAAAAAAATATTTCATACGGAATAAACGATATATCCCGAACAATAGATAATATTGAAATGACAGAGGGTATAAAGTATGCACCGAGGCAAAGGGAAGCAATTGCTCTTGCTGTTAACAGCGGGGTTATGGTGCTTACGGGCGGTCCGGGTACAGGTAAAACAACTGTTATTAAGGCATCTATAAACATATTCGGTAAAATGGGGTACAAAATTGCCCTTGCCGCACCTACAGGCAGGGCGGCAAAGCGAATGTCTGAAGCTACAAGCTGTGAGGCAAAAACGATACACCGCTTACTTGAAATGGAGTATAACGACGGACTTGAACCCAAGTTTATAAGATGCGAAAAAAATCTGCTTGATGAAAATGTAATCATCGTTGATGAAGCATCAATGATAGATATTTGTCTTGCCGAGGCACTTTTGAAAGCAATAAAACCCGGCGCAAAGCTTGTACTTATAGGTGACTTCGATCAGTTGCCGTCGGTCGGTGCCGGTAACGTGCTGAAGGATATTATATCATCCGAAAGATTCAATACAGTTCAGCTGACAGAAATATTCCGTCAGGCCGAACAAAGTCTTATTGTAACAAATGCCCATGCGATAAACAGCGGCAAATATCCCGACCTTACGACGAAATCAAACGATTTCTTCTTTATGCCGAGGGAAAATGACGAAATGACGGCTTACACCGTTGCACAGCTTTGCAAAACAAGGCTTCCGAAGGCATACGGTGCGGACATCGTGCGTCAGATACAGGTTATTACACCGTCACGCAAGGGGAATGCAGGTACGGAAATATTGAACGAAAAACTGCAGGCAGTGCTCAATCCCCCGTCACCCGATAAGAAGGAGAAAAAACTGCGCCACGTTGTTTTCCGTGAGGGCGACAAAGTAATGCAGATAAAAAACAACTATAATATAGAATGGTATAAAGATGACCATGAGGGTATCGGTATATTCAACGGAGATATCGGAACGATTATAGAAATAAACCCGTCCGGCGAATACGTTACCATAAATTTTGATGACCGTATTGCAAGGTATGATTTTACAATGATGGACGAAGTTGAGCATGGCTATGCCATAACCGTTCACAAAAGTCAGGGAAGTGAATACCCCGTTGTTATCATTCCGATATACAGCTATTCTAACAGGCTGTTAACGAGAAATCTTTTGTATACCGCTGTTACAAGGGCACAGAAAATGGTGATTCTTGTGGGCGATGAGGCGGTCATAAGAAAAATGGTAGACAATAATCAAAGGGCGATGAGATACACATCCTTAGGGGAGATGCTGTCGGTATATGACTGAAAATTTTATAAGAAACGGTATTTCGAAGATTTCAGACTTTTTGGTAGAATTTTTCATTCCTCCCAAATGTCCCGTATGCGGAAAGCTGCTTGATATAAGTGACAGCAATGATGAAATTTTGTGCGGTGACTGTTTTGAAAAATGGAACGAGGAACGTGAAAAAACGTGCAAGAAATGTCTGAAAATTGCCGCTTTTTGCAGCTGCACGGCAAAGCTGAATAAAACAGGGCTTATTTCATTTTATTCATCGTGTATAATGTATGAAAGCGAGTTTTCCAAAAAATTTATAGTTGCCTTGAAATACAAAAGTCAGAAGAAGCTTATTGAATTCGTTGCACATCAGCTTATGAACAACATATATGTGATGTACGATGTTGATTTTTCAAACTGTGTTATCGCTTATCCTCCGAGAAGCCGTTCATCACTTAAAAAATACGGCTTCGATCACGCCAAAATGATAGCGGAGTCACTCAGTGAGAAAACGAAAATTCCCGTTTTTCACGGAATAGGAAACAAAGGCAGTAAAGAACAGAAATATCTCAACTACGAAGGCAGAGCAAAAAACGCTTTTGAAAGCTTCTATATAAAAAACAAAACGGAAGCAAATGAATTTTTAAAAGGCAAAACCGTGCTTTTAATAGATGATGTCATCACAACAGGCGCAACGGCTGTATGCATTTCCGCATTTCTGCACAATGCAGGGGCATCATCTGTGCGGTTTTTCTCAGCGGCAAAAACTCCGCCGCCATCGGTTAAAAATATGTAAAAAAGTGTTGCAATATGATATTTTATGAGTTATAATAAAGTATCAAACACGATCGGAATTTACTATGAATAAAAAAATTGCTATTGATATAGGCACATCCTCCGTGCTTATATATATAAAAGGAAAAGGGCTTGTTTTGCAGGAGCCTACGGTAATTGCCGTTGATAACGTGACCAACCGTGTAATAAAGGCGGGAAGGGAAGCAAAGGAAATGGCAGAGCGCACGTCGGAAAACGTGACAACTGTTTTTCCGATAAGCACAGGCGTTATAAACCGCTATACGCATACATTCGTTATGCTTCGCAAATTTCTTGAAAGAAGCTGCGGAAAATTTGTCGTGCGGCCCGATATAACGATATCTGTACCGTGCTGTATTTCGGATGTTGAGGAAATGGCATTTAAAGATATCGCAATTGAAGCGGGGGCAAAGAACGTGTATCTCGTGGATGCACCGTTTGCCGCGGCAATAGGCGCAGGTATCGATGTTCTGGCACCTGTCGGAAACATGGTGATAGATATCGGCGGCGGCACAACGGATGTTGCCGTTATATCACTCGGCGGTATTGTTGAGTCTGTTTCCGTCAAATGCGGAGGAAACAATTTCAACGAAGCTATAATAAAGTATGTCAAGGCGAAATACGGTGTTTCCATAAGCGATGCCACAGCTGAAGAAGCAAAGATAAAGGCAGGAAGCGTGTGGCGTGGCGAAGCATCTGACGTTGTTGTAAAGGGCAAGGGTGAGCGCACACCGACCCCCGTAAGCGTTACTGTAACGGCACAGGATATACTTGAAGCGTTTGAGGAGCCTACAGCAAGAATCGTTGAGGCAATATGTGCGCTTTTTGAGAAGATCCCGCCTGAGCTTGTTTCGGATATTGCCAAAAACGGAATTCTTATGACAGGCGGCGGAAGTCTTTTAAGGGGATTTGATAAGCTTATATCTTCAATTACGGGCGCACCTGTCAGGGTTGCGGAAAAGCCTATATCATGTACGGTAATAGGCGCGGTCAAGGCTGACGAATATGATATAAGCGCCCATATATCCAAAAAGAAAATAATATAAGTGTTATTTTTGGGGATTTGATTTGCGTATCAAATCCCTTTTTTTGAACGAAATGTAACGTTTTGAAAATACATATTGACAAGTAAACTTGTCATAAGTATAATAAATGACAACAAAACTTGGCAAAGGAGCTTATTATGGATAAGGAAGAAATACTTAAAAAAAGCAGAGAAGAAAATGAAGGCATCGACGGTGAATACGAAGAAAGCGTACTTGCTGAAGCTAATCGAATAAGTATTTACGTGGGTTCGGCGGTGTGCGTGTTGCTTATTATTGCTTCCAGATATTTATTTCATAGATATGTGGCTGCATTTGGCGGACTATTTGTGCTTTTCTCAATTACAGCAAGCAGAGATATAATGATGTTTTCAAGGCTTAAGGAGAAAAAACATCTTGTTCGCGCTATCATAGAAATTTTTTGGGCATTATTAAGTGCAGGAATGATGGTATATTTATGGATGAAGGGCTTATATTAAAAAATAACCTCAAGACAGCAAGAGGGGAAAAGGGGCTGTCACAGCAGCAGCTGGCTGACTTGGTAGGTGTATCGAGAAATACGATAAGCTCAATTGAAGTCGGGCAGTTCAACCCGACAGCAAAGCTTGCACTTATCTTGTGTATCGCACTTGACAAAACATTCGAAGAACTGTTTTATTTTTAAACGGAGGAAAATATGGAAAACATAAAAGAAAAAATATACAGAAATGCGTTTATAATTACCGCTGTTACATCGTTTCTGTTCGGAGCGCTTCGGATTGCAGCCATCTTGAAAAACAGCGTGCTTTCGAATCATTTAATGTTCGCATCATTTGAAGGCTTGATCTTTGTTTTGTCTGTTCTTTGCCTTGTTATCGGTAGTTTGACAGGTAAGAATTTTTTTGAAAAATCTTTTTATGCGGTGGCAAAAACGGCACTTTTTTACTTTGCTTTGACTCTGCCGGTGAATTTAATGATCCAAGGGTATATTCGACCTTATGAGAGCTTGATCGCTATTCTTTTTGCAGTCGGCATATATCTTGCATATTCATTTATACATCACGGGATCTGCTTCAACGCTTCTTTTTTGGAAAATGAAAACTATTTTAAATGTGTATTCAAGAATATTGGAAAATCAGGTATATATTTTTTGTTGTGCCTTTTGCTCTCGCTGTGCGGGGCAATTGTCATAAAAGTTTTGGGAGTAAATATAATTTCATATATCATATACATCTATGCTGTCGTATATATTTTAATGTCGCTTGTATATTTGTTCTGTTCCGTTTTGGAAAAGGAAAGACATGATAAGTATATAGGACTTTCAAAATGTACATATCTTGTCTTTATCGGTGTTATTGTAATAAGGGCAGTACAGTCTGTTTCTTTGTTTATTGTAGAGTATGTATCAATTATCGATCCTTTGAAAGCACAGCTGGTAAAGGCATTGAATGTAATAAACGATATCGACACTTTCATAACATTTGCATTTATAATATATCTTGTATATTTTGTATATGAATATCAGAAGATCAATGCAAATAATTTAATGAAAAACGGATGTCTGATACTTGCTGTTACAGAAACTGTGTGTAAGATCTTAAACGTAATGATATCCGATATATTAAGCATTTTTATGTCTGAAATTACACATAAGAATGGAAGATTAGGACTGATAATCGATATAAGTAATTATATTAATATATTGGCAGGTATCATCACGGTAATCGGTTTGTATCTTATGATAAATGCGCTGATAAAAGACAGAATGATATCAAGGGCAAATGTAATATCCGTCATAATTTTGCTTGCTTATGTGATATGTGAGATGTTTTTGAACGGCAGAGTAGATATACTTGCATTATCTATCCTGAAATTATCAATTGAATTATTGACACCTATCTATCTGTGCTTCATTGTAAGAGAAGTCACAGCCAAAACCCCCGCCCCGCTTGATATGTCTTTATAAAACACTATAACAAAAAATCTCAAGTTTCATGAAAAGATACTTGAGATTTTTTATTTAGCGAGAAATAAGTTTATTTAATGGTTTTTTTATAAGACCTGATAGAATGTGAAGAAGAATACTGCTGATGACGGTTGCTGTTAATGCTGCTACAATTCCTATTACTATATTTTTGTGTGCATAAATCAAAGAAGTGCTGTAACCGATGAATAAACAGTGAGTTAAATATACTTCATATGAGTATTTATCAGACAATTGTAAAATTACATTGTAGTTTTTAATTATATCGAAGAATTTATACAGCCAATAAAATAAAGTAAATCCTGCAAGTGTTTGTACGTAAATAAACACAATTTTTGAAATATATGCCGGAATGCCTATGTTAGAGGTATATCTTAACCAGCAAACGATAGGTATAGAGATGGCAGAAAGGACTGTGCAAATATACATAAACGGTTTTATTTTATCTCCGTTTATATCATATCTTTTGAATACGAAATACGGTAAATAGAATCTTAAAAGAATGCCGGTGCTTAATAAAGTAATTGCTGTGATTTTTTCTATGAAAACAGATGCTATCTGCATAGTAACAACTGAAAAGATCATTATAGACCAAAATTTAACAGCAGAGGCTTTTTCACATTTTATTTTTTGGATAAACGGAACTGTCAGATAGAAAAACAAAATATATGTTAAAAACCATAATTGTATAAACATCCATGAGTTTTTAGCGTATACTTGTAACCCCAAGCAAGAAAGCATACCTCCGATTGCTTTATCAGCATTTATGTTACCTTTAATAGCAAATGTGACAATAGTTATAATTCCCAGAATAAAGCTTGGAATAATAATCTCCGTATATCTGTGTATATACCAATTTACTGTTTTTGTGATTTCTCTTTTTGAATACAGATATGCGGAAATACAAAAAAACATTACCAGTCCCAAATTAAACCAATCGGTGAAAAAATGAATTGTACCGTTGAGTCTTTCGGTAGCTTGGCAAATATGTAAAGCTACTACTGAAATTGTACATATTAATCTTATGGCAGATATTCTGAAATCTCTTTTCATATGTTACCCTCAAATTTAAGTATCATTTTAATTATACTTAATAAAGAGAAAAATGTCAAGACGATAAGCCATGATTTTTTATAATGCGGATTTGTATGGAAAATATATTTTTTTTTAAAAAGTACTTGACAAAACTGATATAACTGTATATACTGTATATATACAGATGAAAGGAGATGCGTGATGAATATATTTATTGATAATAAAAGTGGGTGTCCGATATACGATCAGATATATTCGCAGATAAAAGAACAGATAATAAACGGTACGCTTAAAGAAAATGATCCGTTGCCGTCGATACGAGGGCTTGCAAAGGATCTGAAAATAAGCTTTATCACAACAAAGCGTGCGTATGACGAGCTTGAAAGAGAAGGCTTTATATATACAGTTGCGGCAAAAGGGTGCTATGTTGCGCCGAAAAATGTTGAGCTTTTACGTGAGGAAAACCTCAAAAAAATAGAAAACCACATCGATGAAATAGCAAAGCTTGCTACATCGTGTAATTTAAGCACAGATGAAATTATTGAAATGGTCAGATTCAGTATGGAGGAATCAAAATGAATGCACTTGAAATAAAAGATCTTACAAAAAAATATAAAAGCTTCACACTTGATGGGGTAAGCCTTACTTTACCGTCAGGCTGTGTAATGGGACTTGTCGGGGAAAACGGTTCGGGTAAAAGTACGATTTTTAAGTTGATACTGAACATCGTCAAAAAGGATGCGGGAAGCATCAAAATTCTCGGACGTGACCACATAGACGGCGGTGCGCTTACAAAAGAAGACATCGGCGTTGTATTTGATGAGCTTGGAATACCGAATGAAATGAATGCGCTTCAGGTTGATAAGGTTATGAAGCACATCTTCAAAAACTGGGACAGCGAGGAATATAAAAAACTGCTTGAAAAGCTCTCCGTGCCGACCGACAGAAAAATACAGAAATTTTCAAAGGGTATGAAAATGAAGCTCGGTATTGCTGTTGCACTTTCGCATGATGCAAAGCTGTTGCTGCTTGATGAGCCGACGGCAGGACTTGACCCCGTTGTGCGTGACGAGCTTGTGGAAATGCTCTATGACTTCACAAGGGACGAATCACACTCAATTTTAATATCCTCACACATCGTCAGTGACCTTGAAAAGCTGTGCGACTATATCGCATTTATACACAGCGGACGTCTGATGCTTTGCGAGGAAAAGGACGTTTTACTCTCGCAGTACGGTATACTACGCTGTACGGAAGAAGAGCTTTCGGATATCAATGAAGATGCTGTAAAGCACAAAAAAATAACACCTTACGGTGCGGAAGCAATTGTTAAGCGTGACCTTTTGCCCGACACGTTTTCCGTAAGTGCCGTAGGACTCGAAGAGCTGTTCGTGTCGATGATAAAGGAGAACAAGGAATGAAGGTCAAAGGACTTTTTCTAAAAGAAGTTTATGCACAGAAATTCACGATCATAGCATATTCTATAATGCTTGCTGCTTTTTCTGTCGATTTGTTTTTATCTGATGTGCTTGGTCCTATGATGCTTTTTCCTTGCTTTATAGCAAGCAGTGTAGGTGTGAACAGCTTCACCCTTGACGAAAAAGGCTGGGAAAAATATGCTTACGGCTTGCCGTGCAGCACAAAAGAGATAATTTTATCAAAATATATATTCGCTTCGGGATGGAATTTTACAACGTCATTATTGATGGTCGGCGCAAGATTTATCGGAAGCCTTGTATTTGATTTTGAATTTATCTCAGATGAATTTGCATTTAATTTGGTGCTTATTTTTGCGGTGTATACTGTAATGTATTGTCTTATGCCGTTATACTTCAAATTGGCAAACAAAGCTCTTGTGGCTGCTTGCGCAGCTATCGGCGGTGTATCGGGAATCGCTGTAAATATGCTGTTTTTTAATGAAAATATAGTTTTGAATATTGGTGTGATTCCTGTGATCGTTTTGTTTATTGTGATGCTTGTTTCAATTCCCGTAACGTATCACATCACCGTAAAACTCTACGAAAAGCAAGAGCTTGATTAAGGAGAAAAAATGAAGATAAAAGGTTTGTTCTTAAAGAATTGGTATACTTTAAACAAGAATATAAAAATAACAGCGGTGATATTTTTCATCATCTGGATCGGCGGAATTTTCGTCGATATTATCGCACCGATGTTCTTTTATCCGTGTATATTGGGTTGTGCGGTCGCTTTCACCTTGTGGCACCTTGAGGAAGCAGGCTGGGGAAAATATGCGTTCAGTCTTCCGTGCAGTGAAAGAGAAATAGTTTTGTCAAAATACATACTTGATGTGGGTATCAAGGTCAGTTTGCTCGTTATGTTTCTTCTTTCAATGGGGTTACGAAATATTATATTTGACGTACCGTTTTTCACAAGTGTGTCCGTTTTTGCGATCGTTGTTATATTGGCGTCTTATATAATATCCTTTTTCTTGCTTCCGCTTTACTTCAAGCTTCGGGGCAAGATCGTGGGAATAATGTATTTTCTGATAGGTGCTTTTTCCGGTAGTTTGGGTATAATGTTTATTGAAAATAAAGAGCTGTTGTCACTTGACGGTTTGGCACCTTTTCTGACTGTATTGTTTTGTATATTTGTTTTGTCTGCTTTTCTGTCGTATCATCTTTCGTTAAGCCAGTACAAAAAGAGCGATTTTTGAAGCAGTATTTTGTCGCACTATTGATATAGTATTGCTGTTTTAGTGCGCCCCGTCCGCACCCCCCACAGTTGACGTGGCGAACTACGTACGCCTGTCAACTGCCTGCGGACAAGGGGCGCAGATTTCCTTCGGAAATCTATTTTGCGAATCTTCATTTTAAGCAAAACAACACGGGCAATTCACGAATTGTCCGTGTTAAAACCGTTATTGGATTAAATTTAAATAATAAAAAATTCAAGCAACAATACCGCACCGCAGGCGCACAAGGCAACACGGAAAAGATCCCAGCCCCGCCACGCGGCAACAATACCGACGGCAAGCGCTAAAATACCCGAATACGGCGATTGCGTTGCGTGGATGATCGCAGGGAAGGTCATAACCGAAAGCGTTACATACGGCACGTAATATAAAAATGAACGGATAAAGGTGTTTTTTATCTGCCGTCTTATTAAAGTCAGTGGGGTAACACGGATAAGATACGTGACAGCCGCCATTATAAATATGTAAATATATATGTTATGCCTCATTTTCTGCCTCCTCGTCCTTTACGGGGAAGAAAATTGCCGCCGCACTTGATATTATAAGTGTTAAAATGACCGTTCTTATACCCTCGCTAAGCTGTGATGTGACGGGGAGAAGCGATGCTGTGAGGCTCAAAGCAAATGAAACGATAACCACGGCAAAAACCGTGCGGTCTTCCTTTGCTTTCGGAATTATTACCGCCAAAAACATACCGTAGAGGGCAACGCTGAACGCACTTACAAATCTGTCAGGCAAAAGACTTCCTGCAATTACACCGAGCATCGTACCGACCGCCCACGGCGGTGCGGCAGTGAGTGCGGCACCGAAGCTGTAGTATGGATTTATTTCTGTTTTTCTTGATATTGCGATTCCGAAAAGCTCGTCTGTAAGATGAAAAGCCATCAAAAGCCTGTGGCGTAGCGGTGTTTTTTCGTCAAGACGCTGTGAAAGGGCACACCCCATAAGTAAATATCTGATGTTTGCAACAAGCGTTGCAAGTGCAATTGAGAGGTATGAAGCATCTGAGGCAATAACTGTAAAGCCTGCATATTCACCTGCTGAGGCACTGCATAAAAAGCTTGCAAGGAGTCCTTGAAAGGCTGAAAGTCCTGCATTTTTTGCGGCAATACCGAGGGAAAACGACACTGCCAAATACCCAAGCCCTATCGGTATTCCGTCTTTCATGCCCCTGTAAAAGGTGGTTTTGTTGTTCTTAATTCCTATTGTATACATATTAATTCTTCCGTAAACAAATGATTATTTAATTATATTGAAAAATACGGTGGAATTAAATCGAATATTGTAAATTTTAACTTGCAAAAGCTTATACCATATGGTATAGTGGTGATATGCAGAATTTAAGGAGTTTAAAATGTCATATTATTCAAATATAATACTTGAAAATTATCAGGTGAGAAAAGGCAAAAAGAAAAAAACTGCCTTTATTGAGTTTGTAAAGGGTGAGTGTGCGAAGCACGGCTATGATGTAAATATCGAGAAAGGCTCATTTGGCGCAAGAAATATTGTCGTCGGTGATCCCGAAAGTGCCAAGGTTGTCTATACCGCACATTATGACACGTGTGCGTGGCTTCCTTTTCCCAATTTTATAACACCGAAAAAAATCGGTATATATTTGTTGTATCAGATTTTTTTGACGCTTGCCATGTTTGCAATAGCTTTCGGCGGTGCTGTGCTTGCAGATCAACTGTTTACTCCGCTTGCGGAGTCATGGTTCGGTGCGAAAAACTGGATGGTGGGTGGATCTATATTTTTTTGGTCATTTGAAATAATACTATTTGCCGTTATAGGTTTGATGATAGCAGGTCCTGCAAATAAGCACACGGCAAATGACAATACATCGGGTGTTGTAACACTTTTGGAGCTTATGGCAAGTATGCCTGCCGAGCACAAAAACGATGCCGCATACATACTTTTTGACCTTGAGGAGGCAGGACTCATAGGCTCAAACTCATATGCGTCGAAGCATAAAAACTTCAAAAAGAATGGACTTGTCATAAACTTTGATTGCGTATCGGACGGGGATACAATTCTTTTCGCTGTTAACAAAAAAGCAAGCCATCTTAAAAATGACCTTGAAAAATCATATACACCGAATGATATGATGAATGTTGATGTTGCTGATAAAAATGTATTTTATCCGTCAGACCAGGCAAGCTTTGTAAACGGTGTCGGTGTAGCAGCTCTTAAAAAATCAAAGCGTGGAATCTTATATATGGACCGCATACATACGGGTAAAGATACAATTTTTGAAGAAAAAAATATAGCTTATCTTGTAGAGCGTTCCATAGAGTTTACAAAGCTTATGAGCGAAAAATAACTGAATATATAAAAAGATACTCATTCAACGAGTATCTTTTTGTTTATCTGATTGATTTCTGAAAGAAATCTCTGCATCCCCCGCCGAGGGGGGCGGGGATGCAGAAGCATTAATTTCGGGGTGTCCGTAATAAAAACGGTATTATCTTATATTGTTTTTTAGTCGCAGATTATCTGCAATCATTGCGATGAACTCGCTGTTTGTCGGTGTTACCAATGAGTTAAACCTCCGTTGTCGGTTTAACTCACGGTAAACCTCTGTTTGCAATATTATCTTATGTTGTTTTTCAAACGTAAGTTATCTGCGATCATTGCAATAAACTCGCTGTTTGTCGGTTTACCTCGGTTGTTTTGTATAGTGTATCCAAAGTAGGAGTTGAGAACGTCAACATCTCCTCTGTCCCATGCTACCTCTATTGCATGACGTATTGCACGCTCAACACGTGAGGGTGTGGTGCTGTACGCTTTTGCAACCTCGGGATACAAGACCTTTGTGACAGAGTTTATTATGGAACTGTCCTTTACCGACATTAAAATTGCGGATCGTAAGTACTGATAACCCTTTATATGTGCAGGTACACCTATTTCGTGTATTATTTTTGTTATCTGTGTTTCCATTACGTTATCGTCAAGTGAAGGTCTTGAAAAAGATGTGTCGGAGTTGTTTTTCATTGCATACAAACGGCGCATGCGATCGATAAGCACACTGAAATCAACAGGCTTTGTCATACAGTATGATGCCCCTGCCTCGTCTGCCTCAATATAGATATTCTGATTATTTATCACCGACAGTATAATGAAGTCGGGACAATTATCTGCGCCGAAGCGTTTTTTCGCTTCTTTTACGACATGTATGCCGTCAATTCTTGGTAGCCATGTATCACACAGTACAAAATCATATTTTCCGTGCTTTATTTTTTCAAGAGCGTCTTCACCGTTTGATGATTCGTCAACGCTGCAATTTATGCTTTTTTTGAAATTTTCACGGCATTGCATTTTGAACTCAAGATTTGCATCGGCTACAAGTATCTTGATTCTTTGTTCCATAATTATTTCCTTTCTGTAATATACTGGTTTTTACAGCACTATATTACCATATTTTGGAAATATTTGCAATACTTTTCTTTGCTTAAATTTCAACGAATTTTACACTTGGTAATTGTGCACAATGACCAACAAAATGTAAAAAATGGAAATAAATGGCGAATTTAATCGGTATTTCAGTCCTCACAAACGGATTTTTTGGCTGTTATCGCCTTGAGTCTTGCGCAGTCAAATTTCGGTCTTCTGTCAAAGTAGAAAAGTCCGTTCTTTTCCTGATGCACATCGGTCAGCTGTGTATAGCAGAAAGCGCAGATCTGATCGTTTTCCAAAAGGCTCGTTACAAGTCCGTCATATCTTTCAATAAAATCGTCAACGGTTTTAGGTGCGTTGCCGTAGCCCCAGCTTTCGGCTCTGTTTTCGTTGTTTTCATCCCAGTGCGCACCGCCGAACTCTGAAACGAAGCAAAGCTCCTCGGTCATCATATGACCTACAAAATCGGGCTCATCACGAAGTCTTATAAGACGTGTGAATTTTTCAACGTCCTGCTCGTACAAATGGCAGTCGATCATATCGCATACGCCGTCAACGTGGAACCAACCGCTGCAATCTATGAAAAGGCGAGAAGGATCGGTAAGCTTTGTCAGCGTGTAAACTGCTTTTATAAGCTCATTATCCTGATTCCTCTGTGTTTCGTTGAACGGACACCAACCGATGATAGACGGATGGTTATAATCACGCTTCATTATCTCACACCATTCGCCGATGAAGCCTCGCCAGCCGCCGGGTGTTGAAATATCAAGCCCCCAGTTTGCGTGTTCATCCCACACCATATATCCGAGCTTGTCGCAGTGGTAGAGAAAACGGGGCTCAAATATCTTCTGGTGAAGTCTTGCACCGTTATATCCACAGCTTTGTGACATTATTATGTCGTTTTTCAGAGCTTCGTCAGTAGGTGCTGTGTAAACACCGTCGGGATAATAGCCCTGATCAAGAATAAATCTTCCGAAAATACTCTTTCCGTTAAGATACATTCTGTGATTGCTGTATGATATTGTTCTTATGCCGAAATAGCTGTAAACGGTATCGTTTCCGAGCTTCAGTACAACATCGTAAAGATTTGGATTTTCTGTGTCCCAAAGCTGAGGATCCTCTATTTTAAGTGCCATTTTAGCGCACTTGCCGTCAATTTTACATTCACCTTTTGCCACTGTTTCGCCGTTGAATATGATATCGGCTGAAAGTGTCATACCGTGTGCGTTTTCCGCTTCTGATGTCAATGTGACATCGCCTGTGATGAGCGAGTCATATTTTACAGACTTAATGTATGCTTTAGGCACAAATTCGAGCATAACAGTCTGCCAGATTCCTGTCGTTCTTGTATAGAAGCAGCCAAAGTTACCGTAGCGTGGGCTTTGCTTACCGCCTGCCTGCTTGCCTGAGCGTATATCGTCCTCGGCTGAAATTGTGATTATGTTGTCACCTGCCTTGAGCTTGTCGCCGATAGCAACTGAAATGGGTGTATATCCGCCGATGTGTTCTGTACAGAACGTGCCGTTTACCCATATTTTTGTTTTATAATCACATGCGCCTATAGTCAGGATAACTTCGCCAGACAGTTGTTTTTCGTCAATTGTAATGTGCTTTTTGTACCATACACGGTTTAAAAAATCGGTGTTGGCAATTCCCGAAAGCTCACTTTCGGGGCAAAACGGAACGATTATTTTATCTGAAAGCGTTTCTTTTTCTATAAGTCCGCGTTCTTCCCCGCTGTTTGCGCCGTCAATTTCAAAATCCCACTGTCCGTTGAGATTTAAGAAGCTTTTTCTTTCAAATTGAGGGTTTGGATGTTCGTTTCTCGGTATTGTGTTCATGTGTAGACCTCTTGATTTTTTATTATTTATTTGGTATAATTTTAAATCATGGCACTTGTTCGTAAGTATTCTGCCATGGCACAGTTGTGAAACAGTCTGCGGAATCTGAAAATTTTATCGTTTGCACGTGTGTAGTGGACTCTGTTTGTCAAAAGTATGGCAAATGCACCCGTTTTGGGATCTACAAAAAGGGAATTGCCGGTAAAGCCGAGGTGTCCGAATGAGCCGTAAGGGAAAAGATCCCCCGAGGGCGACAAAGGGTGCGATGAAAGGTAAAATCCAAGTCCTCTGTCCTCACCCGGCAAGTCATGTGTGTAGTTGAAAATTGCTTTGTCAAATGTTGACGGTGTCAGTATATAACGCCCCTTATATTCACCTTTGTTTGAAATCATAAGCGCAAATTTGTAAACGTCGTCGATCGTGGAAAAAACACCTGCATTGCCCAAAACACCGTGCGAAAACCGTGCGTTTTCGTCATGTACTTCGCCGATGATGTACTTTTTGCTGTGCGGTGAATATTCTGTACATACACAGTCAAGGCCTGCAAGCTTCGGATTTGTGCGGGGATTATATCCTGTTCTGCTCATTTCGAGAGGCGTGAAGACATATTCCTCTGCAAGTGTGTCAAGAGCTTTGCCGGAGACCGTTTCAAGTATCTTGCCGAGCAAAATATATCCCATGCATGAATACTCAACACGCTTTCCGGTGGGATAAATAAGCTCACTTTCAAGTATGGTTTTGAGTATTTCATCAGGGCTTTTGCACACGTTGTAAAGCGGTATGTGTGCTTGTAAACCGCTTGAATGTGTCATAAGCGACTGTATGTTTATATTCTTTTTGTCATCGGGACAATCGAAAAATCTTCCCACGGTGTCACCGAGGCAGATGATTCCGTCCTCGATCATACGGAGTGCGACAACAGTTGTTGACATTATTTTTGAAAGCGACGCCATATCGAACAGAGTGTCTTCTGTTATTTTCGGTGCATCTTTCGGTATCGTGCCGTTGAAAACACCCGTCGGGGCTTCATCGTTCATTATAACTCGGCTGTATCCGTAAACGCCTTTCGTGTAAAGACCGTATCTGTCGCCTATAGCGTATGCCGCACCCGGAAACACGTTTTCATCCACGCCGCGTTTTATCAGTTCTATTGTTTTATTAAAAAAATTCATCTCGTTATCCTGAAATATTTTAAAGGTTTGAATATGTACTGTAATCTATGTCCTAAAAAGTGCGGTGTTGACCGCACGAAAACAAAAGGCTTCTGCGGTGCTCCCGCATCGGCTAAGATGGCAAAAGCGGCGCTTCACATGTGGGAAGAACCGCCGATATCCGGTAAAAACGGTTCGGGAACAGTCTTCTTCTCCCACTGTAATCTGAAGTGTGTTTTTTGCCAGAATTATAAAATAAGCGATGGCGGTTTCGGGGTTGAAACGGATGCGCATCGCCTTTCTGAAATATTTATGAACTTGCGTGATATGGGGGCTGAAAATATCAATCTCGTAAGCCCGACACCGTATACATATGAAATACTAAATGCGCTCGATATGTGCCGTGACGAGCTTGGAATACCAATTGTGTGGAATACGGGCGGATACGAAAGCGTCGAAACGCTCGAACTGTTACGCGGATACGTTGATATTTTTTTACCCGATTTTAAATATGTAACGTCGAATATTGCAAAGAAATATTCAAACGCCGAGGATTATCCCGTATGCGCTTCAAAAGCACTTGAGGTTATGCTGAAGATTGTCGGGAACGAAGTTTATTCAGATGACGGAATGATGAAAAAAGGTGTCATTGTCCGTCACTTGGTTCTGCCGTCACATTCGGATGAATCTGTAAAAGTGCTTGAGCATCTGAAGGAAAACTTCGGCACTGACGGATATTCCTTAAGCCTTATGAGGCAGTATTACCCTTGTCACAAAGCAGGGGAATATAAGGAAATAAACCGAAAACTCACGACATATGAGTTTTGCAAGGTCGAAAAAGCGGCGGAAAATCTCGGATTTCACGGCTTTTCGCAAGAAAAGGGTGCAGATGACAGCGCATATACACCCGATTTTGATTTACTCGGGATCGTCCGCTGATATTTCGTCTGTGTCTTCTTCGCCTTCGGCGTATTCAAGAATATCTGCCGGTTGGCATTTAAGCTCCCTGCAGATAGCTTCAAGGGTTGAAAAGCGTATTGCTTTGGCTTTGTTAGTTTTAAGTATCGAAAGGTTTGCCTGCGTTATTCCTATTCTGGAGGCAAGAGTGCCTGATGACATTTTGCGCTTTGCAAGCATAACATCTATGTTTACAATTATGGGCATCTTGTTCTCCTTATATCGTCAGATCGTTTTCGGATTTTATCTCGACCGCTTCGCAAAACAGGTTTTTGACAACACGTATGATAAGTCCGAAAAATACTGCGGCAATAGCTAAAATAAACGAAAGAAAAATATAAAATCCCAACACGAAGAAAACAGCGCCCGCAACATAACAGCACCATGAAATATGGCGTAAATACTTGACATTCGTCCTGTCAAAGACGATGTCTTTTTTTATGTTTGAAAGCATTTTGTCGAGGGCAATAACGGCAAAAAATACGGGAACCGTTGCGAAATAAAGCGATATGATAAGGGGTATTTTTATGTGCTGTGCCGTTTCGGCAACGAGTGTATCACAGTAGATCTGTGCGATAAACGGAAGCGCTACGGCAAAGGCAATTATCAAAACGATCATTGCTTTTACGAGAATGTGGGATAGGGCAAGAGACCTGTATCTGTTCCAGACGTTTTTCATTTTCAGTTCTCCGCAATATCCTTTTTGTATATTTCTTTTGTGACGTTTGTTGCCTTGATCTGGTCGATTATCGCCTTTATCGTTGTGTCAAGCTTGCTTCCCTCACGGTAATCGGTGTGGGCGATGTAGCTTACTCTGCCTTGCTTCAGAAGTGTTACAGCCTGATCCTTTTTATCCTGATATACAGCCACGGAGTGACCACCGCTTGTTTTTACAAGCTTCATACACGGAACGTCGGAAAGACCGTCGCCGATGTATATCATGTTTGAAAGGGAAATACGCTTTTGCTCATCAGGCACGGAATCGTTGAGGTCATCGTGCTTTGTTACGTCAAGCACGCCCTTGTTTATTCTGTATACAAACTGCGTTTTACTCGTGTAGTTAACAGCCATGGCGGGCCAGATAGCCTCACCGTCTTCGTTATACATAAACTCACACGCATATATTTCCTTGAAGCAGTCGGCAATCGGTGTGCCTTCTATGATTTCCTTAAGTCCGGATGAGATAACGTAATGCTCGATCTGAACACCGTGCTCTTCGCCGTATTTCGTAATACGGTCAAACCATTCGGTTACACCGTCGAACAGCACAACGTCCTTACCCTGATTGCGGAATTCTTCACGGCTGAGCTTGAGGTTGTGCTTTTTTGACTCCTCGACCATGCAATACATATATGCAAGGATAGAATCCATGCCGTTTGTGCGCATTATAAAGTTACACTTTGACCAGAATTCTCCCCCTGTCATTCCTATTCCCGGAATAAATGCATACTCTTGCATGTCACGGGGAGATAATGTTTTATCAAAGTCATACATAATAGCAACTATAGGTGTCATAAATTTTTACCTCCGAGATAAATTTGCGGTAAAATCCGCTTGTTACAAAGTTATTGTATCATATTTTTTTTTGATATTCAAGCGGTGTATTAAAAAAAATCGTTTTTTAATACAATGTTTATATAATAAAGGTAAAATAAATACATTTATTATAGTTTGTCAGTCAGCAAAAATGTTTTATTGGGAAAATTTACAATCAGTTAACATATTTATATATGTGTCCGCTTGACATTTCATACTCTATATGATATAATCTCTCTGCTTGATGTGCGATGAAGCGGGAGGTGGCTATAAGAAACGCAAGTTTCTGTATAGGGAATTTCCGCAGAGTATGTCCGATTTTTAACCGGGCGATAGGAAAAATGAAAAGACACGGGGAAGTTACTCAGGATATCCCGCCATTTGGTATTCTTCTATGGCGGCGATCCGTTAAGGGTGCTGACTCGGCCGAGTTTTCCGGAATTATCGTTTGTTGGTGTTCCGGATTTTATTAGGGGTGCCCGTGAAACACCCGGCATCGTGTTTAAATTTTTGAAAGCCCTTTTAAATCACCCACAAATTTAAAAGGAGGAAAAAACCATGGCAACAAAAGAAAAGATCAGAATCAGACTGAAGAGTTACGAACATGCGCTTGCAGATGCGGCTGCCGCTAAGATAGTGGAAACTGCAAAGAGAACAGGTTCTGCGGTATCCGGTCCCATTCCGCTGCCCACAGAACGTGAGATCGTAACAATTCTTCGTGCGGTACACAAATATAAGGATGCCCGCGAACAGTTTGAAATGAGAACCCACAAGAGACTTATAGACGTCATTAAGCCTACAAAGGAAACAGTTGACGCTCTTACTAAGCTCGAACTTCCGGCCGGCGTTGAAATCGAAATCAAGTTATAATCTTGATATGAGGCCAACACGTGGTCATGTTGGTAGTGTATGCTGCCAACCAATAACCTACAGGAGGATTTAAAAAATGAAAAAGGCTATTATCGGTAAGAAGATCGGTATGACACAGATCTTCGACGAAGCCGGAAAAGTAATTCCGGTAACTGTAATTGAAGCCGGTCCCTGTGTTGTTACACAGAAGAAAACTGTTGAAACAGACGGCTATGACGCTGTTCAGTTCGGTTTTGCAGATGTTAAGGACAAGCATCTGACAAAGCCTGAGAAGGGACACTTCAAAAAGGCGGGCGTTGCCCCCAAGAAGCATCTGAAGGAATTCAGACTTGATGATATTTCAAATATCAATGTTGGTGATATAATCACAGCAGAAACATTCGAAGCAGGCGAAAGAGTGGATGTAACAGGCATTTCCAAGGGTCACGGATTCAGCGGCGTTATCAAGAGATGGGGCTGCCACAGACTCAGAATGACTCACGGTGTGGGCCCTGTTCACCGCCAGGCGGGTTCAATGGGTGCTAACTCCAGCCCGTCAAGAATATTCAAAAACAAGAAAATGGCAGGTCAGTACGGTGCTGAGCAGGTTACAATCCTTAACCTCGACATCGTAAAGATCGACGCTGAGAAGAACATCATCGCTGTTAAGGGCGCTATTCCCGGTGCACGCGGCGGTATCGTGTTCGTTCGCAGCACATGTAAGTGAGAGGAGGATATAAACAATGGCTAATTTCAAAGTAGTAGACATGGCAGGCAAGAATGTCGGCGAAGTTGAGCTTTCTGAAGCAGTTTACGCTTGCGAGCCCAATGCAGCAGTTCTTCATGCAGCTGTCCGTGCGTACCTTATGAATCAGAGACAGGGTACACAGTCAACTCTCACACGTACAGAGGTTTCCGGCGGCGGTATCAAACCATGGAAGCAGAAGGGAACCGGTCGTGCAAGACAGGGTTCAACACGTTCACCTCAGTGGACACACGGCGGTGTAGCTCTCGGTCCTAAGCCCAGAAAATACCGCATCGACCTTAACAAGAAGGTTAAAAAATTGGCTATGCAGAGCGCAATCTCTTCCAAAGCTATTGACAATGAGCTCGTAATCGTTGACAAGATCGCAACAGATGCGTTCAAGACAAAGACAATGGTTGCAATGCTTGCTGCTGTTAATGCAGGCAAAAAGTCCCTCGTTGTTCTTGACAGCAACGACGAAAAGGTTGTAAAGAGCTTTGCGAACATACCCGGCGTTAAAACGGCTCAGGTAAACACAATAAATGTATACGATATACTTAACTGCGATACATTTATAGTTGCTAAAGAGGCAGCCGAGAAAATTTCGGAGGTGTACGCATAATGAAAACATCATACGATATAATCATCCGTCCTATAGTTACGGAAGCTTCAATGACAATGGCTGGCGAAAAGAAGTATGTTTTCGAAGTACTTCGCACAGCAACAAAGTCCGAAATCGCAGCAGCGGTTGAAGAGCTTTTCAAGGTAGATGTAGCATCTGTCAACACTGTTAACGTAAAGAAAAAACCGAAAAGACTCGGTGTACACTCCGGTTACACACGCACTTGGAAAAAGGCATTCGTTACACTTACAGCTGACTCCAAGACGATCGAGTTCTTCGACGGTCTTATGTAATGGAGGTAAGCGGCAATGGCAGTAAAAACATATAAACCGACTACTCCGGGTAGAAGACAGATGACAACTCCTTCATTCGAGGAGATCACAAAGAAGTCACCCGAAAAAAGTCTTATTTTTACAAAGAAAAAGCACGCAGGCCGTAACAGCTACGGTAAGATCACTGTTCGTCACAGAGGCGGCGGCAACAAGATCAAGTACAGAATTATCGATTTCAAGCGTCAGAACGATGCACCCGCAACAGTTCTCGCTATTGAATATGACCCTAACAGAACAGCGTATATCGCACTTATTGAATATGAAGGCGGTAAGAAGGCTTACATCATCGCTCCCGTCGGTCTTAAAGTAGGCGACGTTATCTACTCCGGCGAAACAGCTGATATCAAGCCCGGTAACACACTTCCTATTTCAAGCATTCCTACGGGTACATTCATTTACAACATTGAGCTTTATCCCGGTAAGGGCGCACAGCTCGTAAGATCTGCAGGTACTGCAGCTCAGCTCATGTCCAAGGAAAACGGCATGGCACTTGTACGTCTCCCCAGCGGTGAGATGCGTTATGTTCGCCTTAACTGTAAAGCTACAGTGGGCCAGGTTGGAAACTTGGAACATGAAAATATCAAACTCGGTAAAGCCGGTAAAACACGTCACAAGGGCATCCGTCCTACAGTAAGAGGTTCTGTCATGAACCCCTGCGATCACCCTCACGGTGGTGGTGAAGGACGTTCACCTATCGGTCGTTCCGGCCCTGTTACCCCCTGGGGTAAACCTGCTCTCGGCTTGAAGACAAGAAACAAGAAGGCGAGAACAGAACAGTTTATAGCAAAGCATCGTAACGGCAAATAAGGATAGGAGGAAGTAAAGATGAGCAGAAGTTCAAAAAAGGCACCTTATGTCGAAGAAAAACTCTTTTCAAGAATCGAAGCCATGAACGAAAAAGGCAACAAACAGGTTCTTAAAACATGGTCGCGCGCTTCCACTATTTATCCTGAATTTGTAGGACACACAATCGCCGTTCACGACGGCAGGAAGCACGTTCCCGTATTCGTAACTGAAGATATGGTCGGTCACAAGCTCGGTGAGTTTGCACCTACCAGAACCTTCAAAGGACACGCAGGCTCCAAAACATCCAATAACGGTAAATAATTGAAGGAGGCAATATCATGGAAGCTAACAAAACAGCTAAAGCGTACTTGAGATACGCAAGAATATCGCCCCGTAAGGTCTGCATCGTCCTCGACCTCATCAGAGGCAAGAAGGTAGACACAGCAATGGCGATTCTCAACAACACACCCAAGAGCGCAAGCGAATACCTTATAAAACTTTTGAAGAGTGCAGTTGCTAATGCAGAGCACAACTTCAATATGGATCCCGAAAAGCTCTATGTTACAGAGTGTTTCGTATGCCCCGGCCCCACACTCAAGAGAATCAGACCCAGAGCACAGGGCAGAGCAAACAGAATCCTTAAAAGAACAAGCCACGTTACTATTGCAGTAGCGGAAAAGAACTAATCTTGTAAGAAGGAGGTTAAGACGAAAAATGGGACAGAAAGTAAATCCCCACGGTCTTCGTGTGGGAGTTATAAAGAAGTGGGATTCCAGATGGTTCGTATCCGATAAAGAATTCGGCGATACGCTCGTTTCGGACTACAACATCAGAAAATTCCTTAAGAAGCAGCTTCAGCCCGCTGGCGTTCCTTGCATTGAAATCGAACGCGGCGACAAATATATCAGAATAATCATTCACTGTGCTAAGCCCGGTATGGTAATCGGACGCGGCGGCGCAGAAATGGAAAAGCTGAAAGAACAGCTTAAGAAGCTTACAGATAAAGAAGTTCTTGTGAACGTTATCGAAGTAAGACAGCCCGACCTTGATGCACAGCTCGTAGCAGAAAACATCTGCTCACAGCTCGAACGCAGAATTTCATTCCGCCGTGCTATGAAAATGGCTATCGGCAGAACAATGAAGCTCGGTGCAAAGGGTATCAAAATCGCTTGCTCCGGCCGTCTTGGTGGAGCAGAAATCGCTCGTACAGAGCACTATCACGAGGGTACAATTCCGTTGCAGACACTTCGTGCTGACATCGACTACGGCTTCTTTGAAGCAAATACCACATACGGTAAGATCGGTGTTAAGGTTTGGATATACAGAGGTGAGGTTCTCGCCGATGTAAAGCGTGAACGTGATTACGACCGCCGCGACAGACGCGACAGACGTGGTGACAGACGCGACAACCATGGCAGACGTGACAACAGACAGGATAGACCCCACAACAAGGAGGGACGCCGCAATGTTAATGCCTAAGAGAGTTAAATACAGACGTGTCCAGAGAGGCAGACTCAAGGGCAAAGCGATGAGAGGCAACACAGTCTCCAACGGTACATTCGGTTTGCAGGCCCTTGAAGCAGCTTGGATCACATCCAACCAGATCGAAGCAGCCCGTATTGCTATGACACGTTACATCCGCCGTGGCGGTAAAGTTTGGATAAAGATATTCCCTGACAAGCCTATCACAGAAAAGCCTGCTGAAACTCGAATGGGTTCCGGTAAAGGTTCACCCGAATACTGGGTAGCTGTTGTTAAGCCCGGCAGAGTTATGTTCGAAATGGACGGCGTTTCCGAAGAGGTAGCACGTGAAGCTATGCGTCTTGCAAGCCACAAGCTTCCTATCAAGACAAAGTTCGTTAAAAAAGAAATCGCAAGTGAGGAGGTATAATTCAGATGAAGGCAGCAGAACTTACAAAATTGACTGTTGAAGAGCTTAACAAAGAGCTTAAGGATTTGAAAGATGAATTATTCCGTCTCCGTTTCCAGCATTCTATCAACCAGTTGGATAACCCCAACAAGATTCCGGAAACAAAGCGTAACATCGCAAGAGTTATGACGGTTCTTCAGCAGAAGAAGAGCGAAACCTGAGTACATGAGAGGAGAAACAGTCGATGAGTGAAAGAAATCTTAGAAAAACCAGAGTCGGCAAGGTCGTAAGCGACAAGATGGACAAAACTGTCGTAGTTGCAATCGAGGACCATGTTAAGCACCCGAAGTACAACAAGGTTATGAAGCGTACCATCAGATTGAAGGTACATGATGAAAACAACGAGTGCGGCATAGGCGATAAGATCAGCGTAGCCGAAACAAGACCTCTCTCCAAAGACAAGAGATGGCGCATGGTAGAAATCATAGAAAAAGCTAAATAATTTACATTATTACGATGAATGCCACGCCGTAAGGAAGCCAATAAAAGGTATCCGTACTGCACCGGCGTGCGCGATTTGTGAGATGTGATTATTAATACAGGAGGAATTACACATGATTCAGCAGCAGTCATTAATGAAGGTAGCCGATAACACAGGCGCCAAAGAGCTGATGTGTATTCGCGTCCTTGGCGGTACAGGCAGAAGATACGGAAACATCGGCGACGTTGTTGTATGTTCCGTAAAGAAAGCTGCTCCTAACGGTACTGTCAAGAAAGGTGAGGTCGTTAAGGCAGTAATCGTAAGATCGAGACACGGTCTTAGAAGAGCAGACGGCTCAACGATCAAGTTTGACGAAAACGCAGCAGTTATCATAAGAGAAGATAAAACGCCCAGAGGCACACGTATATTTGGCCCGGTAGCAAGAGAGCTTCGTGAGAAAGATTACCTCAAGATCCTCTCACTTGCACCCGAAGTACTGTAAGGAGGAAACGAAAATGAGCAAATTGCATATCAAAACAGGCGATGAAGTCATTGTTGTTTCCGGAAACAGCAAAGGCGTTAAAGGTAAAGTCCTTGAGGTATCCCCCAAGGAAGGAAAGGTAATCGTTGAAAAGGCGAATATCGTTTCCAAGCACGTTAAGCCCAGAAAGCAGGGCGAACACGGCAACATAGTACAGGTTGAAAGTGCTATGTACGCTTGCAAGGTTCAGCTTCTGTGCAGCAAGTGCGGTCCTACAAGAGTTAACTTCAAGCTCGAAAAGGACGAAAAGACAGGCAAAACAACAAAAACAAGAGTATGCGCTAAGTGCGGCGCAGAGATATAAGGAGGGGCTGAGTTATGGCAAGATTGAAAGATTTATACAAGAACGAAGCAGCTCCGGCTCTTTTGAAGAAGTTTGAGTACAAAAGCTCAATGCAGATTCCCCGCTTCGACAAGATCGTTCTTAATGTAGGTGCGGGCGATGCAAAGGATAACTCCAAGGTTATCGACAGCATCATCAACGACCTTACGATCATTACAGGTCAGAAGGCAGTTCCCACATTCGCTAAGAAGTCCGTTGCTAACTTCAAGCTCAGAGAAGGCATGAAGATCGGTGCAAAGGTTACACTTCGCGGCGAGATCATGTACGAATTCATGGATAAGCTCTTCAACTTCGCTCTTCCCCGTGTTCGTGACTTCAAGGGTATCAACCCCAACGCTTTCGACGGCAGAGGTAACTACGCTCTCGGTCTTAAGGAACAGTTGATATTCCCCGAAATCGAATACGATAAGGTTGACAAGATCAGAGGTATGGATATCGTATTTGTTACAACAGCAAAGACAGATGAAGAAGCAAAAGAGTTGCTCACCCTTATGGGCGCACCCTTTTCCAAGGAATAAGGAGGAAATAGGAAATGGCAAAGAAGGCTATGATCTTAAAGCAGCAGCGTCCGCAGAAGTATTCCACACGTGAATACAACAGATGCAAAATTTGCGGCCGTCCCCATGCTTACCTCCGCAAATACGGTATTTGCCGTATCTGCTTCAGAGAGCTTGCATACAAAGGTCAGATTCCCGGCGTAAAGAAAGCAAGCTGGTAATCATAAATTTTAGCTCCGTTCTACGACAGGAAGCCAAAGGCTTAACCGGCGTACTTTTGCCGCAATTTGCGGCGGCAAGAACAAAAACATTACTTGCATAGGAGGATATTAAAATGCAGATGTCAGACGTAATTGCGGATATGCTCACAAGAATCCGCAATGCAAACAACGCAAAGCACGAAACAGTAGACATACCCGCATCCAAGATGAAGAAATCCATCGCGGACATTCTTGTTGAAGAGGGCTACATCAAGAGCGCTCAGATCATCGAGGATGGCAAGCAGGGTATAATCAGAGTAACACTTAAATACGGTCAGGGCAAACAGAAGATCCTTCAGGGCCTTCGCAGAGTTTCCAAGCCCGGTTTGAGAGTTTATTCAAATTGCGAAGATATGCCCAGAGTCATGAACGGACTCGGCGTAGCTATCGTATCAACATCCAAAGGTATCATGACCGATAAGAAGGCAAGAAGCCTCAACATCGGCGGCGAAATAATCGCCTTTGTATGGTAAGCGGGAGGTAGAGCAGATGTCAAGAATAGGTAGAATGCCGATCACAGTTCCCGCTGGTGTGGATGTAAAGATCGAAGAGGGCAACCTTGTTACTGTTAAGGGTCCCAAGGGTACACTTACAAAACAGCTCAGCCCTGCAATGAAAATCGAGAAAGACGGTCTTGTACTCAATGTTACACGTCCTTCCGATGAAAAAGAACACAAAGCGCTTCACGGCCTTACAAGAACACTTCTCAACAACATGGTTGTTGGTGTTTCCGAAGGCTATCAGAAGACACTCGAAATCGTCGGTGTCGGTTACAGAGTTGCGAAGACAGGCAAGAGCTTGTCACTCGTTCTCGGTTACTCACACGGTATCACGATCGATGAAACAGATACTATCAAGTTTGAAGTTCCCGATCCCAACAAGATCATCGTGTCAGGTATCGACAAGCAGGAAGTAGGTCAGATGGCAGCTGTTATCAGAGGCAAGAGACCCCCCGAACCCTACCATGGCAAGGGTGTTAAGTACTCCGACGAAAAAATCCGCCGCAAGGCCGGAAAAACTGGTAAATAATGAAAGGAGAGAAGTAAGATGGTATCGAGAAAAGACAGTAATGCACAAAGACTCAAGAGACATAAGAGAGTCAGAGCAAAGATCTCCGGTACACCGGAACGTCCTCGTCTGTGTGTGTATCGTTCCGCTAACAACATCTCCGTTCAGGTGATCGATGATGTTGCCGGAATCACACTTGTTTCCGCTTCCACCCTTGAAAAGGGCTTTGAAGGAAACGGCGGAAATAAAGAGGCAGCTAAAAAAGTTGGCGAAACAATCGCAAAGAGAGCAATGGACAAGGGCATCAATGAGGTTGTTTTTGACCGTGGCGGTTACGTTTACCACGGCCGTGTTAAAGAGCTTGCGGACGGCGCACGCGAAGCCGGACTGAAGTTTTAATAGGAGGATAATATGGCAAAGAGAATTAATCCCAACGGACTTGAGCTTCAGGAAAGGCTTGTAAAAATCAATCGTGTTTCCAAAACCGTTAAAGGTGGTCGTATTGCACGCTTCACAGCTATCATGGTTGTAGGCGACGGTAACGGTCATGTAGGCTACGGTCTCGGAAAGGCAGCCGAAGTTCCGGATGCTATCCGTAAAGGCATTGAAGATGCAAAGAAAAATCTTATCAAAGTTTCCACAGTCGGAACAACTATTCCTCACGAAGTTATCGGTGAGTTTGGCGCAGGCCGCGTTCTTCTCAAGCCCGCTTCAACAGGTACAGGTGTCATCGCCGGTGGTTATGTAAGAGCCGTTATCGACATGGCGGGTATCAAGGATATCAGAGCTAAGTGCTTGCGTTCCAACAACCCCGGCAACGTTGTAAAGGCTACATTTGAAGGCTTGAAAGCCCTCAGAACAGCAGAAGAAGTTGCTGCTATGCGCGGCAAGTCCGCATCTGAGCTTAAGGGTTAAGGAGGCAGACAAATGGTAAAGGTAACACTTATTAAGAGTCTTATAGGTACAAAGCCGAAGCAGAAGGCAACGGCAGAATCCCTCGGCCTTCACAAGATCGGTGACTATACCGTTCAGAAGAAATGTGCCGCTCTCGACGGCAAAATCACAATAGTATCCCACCTTGTTAAGGTTGAAGAAGCTTAAGGCGGATACAAAAATATATAATAAGGAGGATACCAAATGAAGCTCCATGAACTTTCTCCCGCTGCAGGCTCTGCTAAGCAGGCTTGGCGCAAGGGTAGAGGCCCCGGTTCCGGTAACGGTAAAACCGCAGGTAAGGGTCATAAGGGTCAGAATGCTCGTTCAGGTGGCGGTGTAAGACCCGGATTTGAAGGTGGTCAGATCCCGCTGTACAGAAAACTTCCCAAGAGAGGATTTAACAATAAATTCGCTACTACTTACGCTATCGTAAATGTTTCTGATCTTGAAGTTTTTGACAACGGAACGACAGTTACGCTTGATCTGCTTTTGGATAAGCGTATCATCAGAAAGTCTTATGACGGCCTTAAGGTTCTCGGCAACGGCGAACTTACTAAAAAGCTCACTGTAGAGGCTTCGATCTTCTCTGCAGGCGCTAAAGCTAAGATTGAAGCTGCCGGCGGAAAGACCGAGGTGAAGTGAGATGTTAAAAACACTTCGCGATGCGTGGAATGTTCCCGAACTGCGTAAAAGAATACTTTTTACGCTCTTTATAGTTGTACTGTACCGTATAGGTTCAGTTATCCCCGTTCCTTATGTAAATCCTGCTCTGTTCAGCGAAGTTGCTGCAATAACAGACAGCTCCTTGCTTTCATACTTCAGTATTATCGCAGGTGAAGCATTTACAAAGGCAACACTGTTCGCTCTTTCAATCTCCCCGTACATCACAGCTTCCATCGTTATGCAGCTTCTTGCAGTTGCGATCCCCGCACTTGAGAGACTGTCTAAAGAAGGCGGCGAAGAAGGAAGAAGAAAGATCGATAAATATACCCGTTACGTGACGATAGGTCTTGCACTTATCACAGCTTACGGTTATTACAAGTATCTTAAATCCGAAGGCAACATCGTAAACATCAAGTTGTTCTCGAATGCAGGCTTTAACACATTCTTTACAGCGTTCGTTATAATCGCTTGCTACTGTGCAGGTGCGGCGCTCATTATGTGGCTTGGTGAAAAGATCAACGAGCACGGAATCGGAAACGGTATTTCGATAATACTCTTTATCAACATCCTTTCCAGCGTTCCTCAGATGATTTACACATTCTACTATACAAACCGTGTTGGTGAAAAGCCCATGGCTATGCACTGGTTTGTACTTCTCTCCATCGGTGTTATCCTGTTCTTCATTGTTGCAATAGCATTCCTTGTTTACATGACAGGTGCTGAAAGAAGAATCAAGATAACATATGCAAAGCGTGTACAGGGCAGAAAGATGCTCGGCGGTCAGAACAGCGATCTTCCTATCAAGCTGAACATGACAGGCGTTATGCCTATCATCTTTGCTCAGTCGATAGTTTCGATCCCTTCGACTATAGCACTTATCTATCCCGGTGTAAAAGACGGTACAGGCTTCGCCGGCTGGTGGTATAATTTCACAAACAACTGGTTCTCATATACAAGCTGGCTGTATGCGATCATATTCCTCGTGCTTATCATCGCATTCGGTTACTTCTATATTGCAATTTCCTTCAATCCCATCGAAATTGCAAACAATCTTAAGAAAAACGGCGGTTTTGTACGCGGTATCAGACCCGGCAAACCCACCTCCGATCACATTCAGAGAGTTACAAATCGTATTACGCTCCTCGGCTCGCTCTTCCTTGCAGTCGTTGCTATCGTTCCGTTGCTTGTAAACATATTCCTTACAGGCAGCCTCGGTATCGTTGCATTCGGTGGTACATCACTTCTTATCGTTGTAGGTGTTGCACTTGAAACAACAAAGGAACTCGAAGCTCAGCTTACAACATACCGTCGTCCGACAGGTATCTTTAAGAAGGCGTAATCAGGGTGGATCGGTAATATGAAGATAATATTCCTTGGTGCACCCGGCGCCGGAAAAGGAACACAGGCAGAAATCGTCAGTGAGAAATATTCAATACCTGCGATTTCTACAGGTTCCATTATACGGGAAGCAATTAAAAACAAAACGGAAATGGGACTTGCCGCACAATCGTATACCGACGGCGGCAAGCTCGTTCCCGACGAGGTCGTAATAGGAATCATTAAGGAAAGACTTTCCGAGGATGACTGCAAAAACGGTTTCATTCTTGACGGATTTCCCAGAACGGTTCCGCAGGCGGAAGCCCTTGATAAAATGGGCATACCGATGGATCTCGTAATTTCCATTGAGGTATCGGACGATGACATCGTAAAGCGTATGAGCGGAAGACGCGTTTGCCCTAACTGCAGCGCATCTTACCACACACTTTACAAGCCTTCCGAGGACGGCGTGCATTGCAGCAAATGCGGTGCAGAGCTTTCGATAAGAAAGGATGACCGCCCTGAGGTAGTGCTTCAGCGTCTTGAAGTATACCACGAAACGACAGAACCCCTGAAGGATTATTATAAATCCACAGGCAAACTGCAGATTGTCGAAGGACAGGAGGAGCTTGCTGATACAACGGCACTTACTCTTGCGGTTATCGACAAGGCGTCAAAAAATTAATTATGATACACATCAAAAATACTGAAGACATTAAGCTTATGAAAATAGCCGGCAGAATCACAGGCGAGGCGCTCTGCCTTGGCGGTGAGGCTGTAAAAGAAGGCGTCAGCACGAAGCACATTGATGACATAATTCGCCATCATATTGAAAAGTGCGGTGCTAAGCCCTCGTTTCTCGGCTACGGCGGATTTCCCGCAAGCGCATGTATAAGTATAAACGATGAGGTTATCCACGGGATACCCTCAAAGGACCGCATCATCAAAGACGGTGATATCGTCAAGATAGATGTCGGGGCTTGCTATCAGGGCTTCAACGGTGACAGCGCAAATACTTTTGTTTGCGGTAACGCTTCGGAGAATGCCAAAAAACTGATAGAAGCCACAAAAGAAGCCTTTTACAAAGGTGTCAGCTTTGCAAGAGCAGGTTGCCGTATCGGTGATATCGGCTCTGCAATAGATTACCATGTCAGATCGTACGGTTATTCGGTCGTAAGGAAGTATATCGGTCACGGTGTGGGCAGAGAGCTTCATGAAGATCCCGAAGTACCGAACTTCGGAACAGCGGGCAGAGGCGTTCGCCTTTACCCCGGAATGACGATCGCCATTGAACCTATGGTGAATATCGGTTCGCACGGTGTCAAGGAAATGCCCGACGGCTGGTGTGTAAAGACCTCCGACGGATCGCTTTCCGCACATTATGAGCACACGGTACTCATCACAGACGGCGAGCCGGTACTCTTAACTAAGGTTTAAAGTATGCGGATATTCAAGCCGTGTGTAAGACAAGGTACAGTCGGTGCTGTTGCACTTTCGATGTCGGGACATGATGCGGGGATATACTGTATCATTACCGAGTGTGTCGGTGAATATGCATATATTGCGGACGGACGCACAAGGCGGGTGCAAAAGCCGAAAAAGAAAAAGCTGAAGCATTTAAGGCTTACCGGATTCTCGGTGACCGATGAGGGGCTGAAGGACGGTAAAACAGATCTGACAAACCGTGAAATACGGATATTGATATCCGAGTTTCATAAAACGGTGTCAAATAAACAAAATGATGTACACAATTAATTAAGTTTGGAGGGGATTATTCTGCCAAAGGATGATGTAATAGAATTTGAAGGTGTCGTTACGGAAGCACTTCCCAATGCGACCTTCAAGGTAAAATTGCCCAACGGTCATGTAGTGACTGCGAATATTTCGGGCAAGCTCAGACTCAATTGCATTAAAATACTCGTTGGTGATAAGGTTACGGTTGAGGTTTCTGTTTACGACCTCACAAAAGGACGTATCACCTGGAGAACAAAATAAACTAACGCACATTCAAAATTATGAAAGGAATGGTGTCACAATATGAAAGTAAAGCCTTCCGTAAAGAAAATCTGCGAAAAATGCAAGATAATCAGAAGAAAGGGCCGTGTAATGGTCATATGCGAAAACCCCAAGCATAAGCAGAAACAGGGTTAATAATACAGGAGGTAATAAAATCAATGGCACGTATAGCTGGTGTTGATATACCCAACGCAAAAAGAGTTGAAATAGGTCTTACCTATATATACGGTATCGGCAGAACAACGTCGAACCAGATCCTTGCAAAAACAGGCATCGATCCTGATACAAGATGTAAGGATCTTACCGAAGAAGATGTAGCAAAGCTTCGTGACGAGATCGAAAATAACCACTTGGTTGAAGGTGAACTTCGCCGTGAAATTGCGATGGACATCAAGAGACTCGTTGAAATCGGTTGCTACAGAGGCGTTCGTCACAGAAAGGGTCTGCCTGTAAGAGGTCAGAGAACAAAGACAAACGCAAGAACGAGAAAAGGTCCCGCTAAGACAATAGCGAATAAGAAGAAATAAGGAGTGACAAGCTAAATGGCAAAGGTTAAAACAGCAAAGAAGGCTGTTAAGAAGCGCCGCGAGCGTAAGAATATTGCATCAGGCGCTGCACATATTCAGTCTACTTTCAATAACACAATCATAACCATAACCGATACGGAAGGCAATACGGTTTCTTGGGCTTCCGCAGGCGAACTCGGCTTTAAGGGTTCAAGAAAGTCTACTCCGTTTGCAGCTCAGATGGCGGCAGAAACTGCTGCAAAGCTCGCTATGGAGCATGGCATGAAAACCGTAGAAGTTTACGTAAAAGGCCCCGGCTCAGGCAGAGAGGCGGCAATCCGTGCACTTCAGGCGACAGGTCTTGACATCACTCTTATCAGAGATGTTACACCCATCCCTCACAACGGATGCAGACCTCCCAAGAGAAGACGCGTGTAAGGAGGAAGAAACAAGATGGCAAGATATACAGGTCCTGCGTGCAGACTTTGCCGCAGAGAAGGTACAAAGCTGTTTTTGAAGGGCGACAAGTGCCTTTCAGACAAGTGCGCACTCATTACCAGAAAAGAATCAGCTCCCGGTCAGCATGGTGCTGCAAAGAAGAAGGTTGGCGAGTATGGTATGCAGCTGCGTGAAAAGCAGAAAGCAAAGAGATATTACGGCGTTGCTGAAAAGCAGTTCAGAATGTATTTTGAAAAGGCTGACAAGAAGGCAGGCGTAACAGGTGATAACCTTCTTTCTTTGCTTGAAAGAAGACTTGATAACGTAGTTTATCAGATGGGTATGGGTTCATCAAGAAAAGAATCCAGACAGCTCGTCCGTCACGGTCACTTTACCTTGAACGGCAAAAAGGCTGACATTCCCTCCATTATTGTAAAAGCAGGAGATGTTATAGCTGTTACAGATAAGGCTAAGAACGGTACAAGAGTTAAGCAGCTTATCGAAGAAATGGCTACAAAGACAGCTCCCAAGTGGCTTGAGGTTGACGCTGAGAATGCAGTTGCAAAGGTAACTGTTCTTCCTACAAGAGAGGATGTAACATTCCCCTTCGAAGAACACCTCATCGTAGAGCTTTATTCCAAGTAATAACAGCCTCCCTACAGCCGATGCGCCATATAGGGCGGCATAGGTGCTTATTTGAATTAAATAATAATTAGGAGGTACTCAATGATAGAAATACAAAAGCCGAACATAACCGCGATCGACCTCAGCGAGGACGGAAAGAGCGGTTCATTCGTGGTAGAGCCCCTCGAAAGAGGATACGGTACAACACTCGGTAACTCTTTACGTAGAGTTCTCTTGTCTTCGCTGCCCGGCGTAGCTCCCGTCAGCGTTAAGATAAACGGTGTATTGCATGAGATATCCACCATACCCGGTGTTAAAGAGGATGTTTGCGAGATAATCCTCAATATTAAAGGTATTGTTGCACAGCTTTACGGCGAAGGCCCCAAGAAAGTAATTATCGATATGACGGGTGAGTGTGAGGTTAAAGCAGGCGATATTCAGGAAGATGCGGATGTTGAGATTCTTAACCCCGATCACCATATTGCCACACTTTCCGAAAACGCAAATCTTTTCATGGAAATTACATTCGACCGCGGCCGTGGCTATGTATCGCAAGAAAAGAACAAGCAAATCAATCCTCCGCAGATAGGTTTGATATATACCGATTCCATATACACCCCGGTACTTAAGGTCAATTACACGGTTGAATCCACCAGGGTAGGAAACAGCGGCATAACAGACTTTGATAAGCTTACGGTTTCCGTTGTTACAAACGGTACTATAACGGCAAAGAAAGCTATATCATTAGGTGCCAAGATACTCAACGAGCATCTCAACCTCTTTGTTGAACTTTCTGATGAAGCAAAGAGTGAATCGATTATGGTTGAGCGTGAGGAAACCAAGAAAGAAAAAGTTCTTGAGATGACCATTGAGGAGCTTGACTTGTCCGTAAGAAGCTTCAACTGCTTGAAGCGTGCGGATATTCACACAGTGGAAGATTTGATCAATAAAACAGAGGATGAGATGATCAAGGTTCGTAACCTCGGAAAGAAATCTCTTGATGAGGTTCACCAGAAACTCGCCTCACTCGGTCTTGGCTTTAAGAAAAGCGAAGATTGAGCAAGAATATAAGGAGGTATAGATAAATGCCCGGTACAAGAAAATTAGGCAGAACCACCGAGCACAGAATGGCAATGCTCAAAGGCATGGTTACTCTGTTGCTTGAAAACGGTCAGATAGTAACAACTCTTACAAGAGCAAAAGAAGTAAGACCCTTGGCTGAAAAGATGATCACACTCGGCAAGAAGAATACTTTGGCTTCCCGCCGTGCTGCTCTTGCATTTATAACAAAAGAAGCTGTTGTTAGCAAGGTATTTAACGAACTTGCACCCCTTTATGCTGAAAGAAACGGTGGCTACACCGCAATTTACAAGCTCGGTCCCCGTAGAGGCGACGCTGCTGAAATGGCAGTAATTAAGCTTGTTGGTTACGAAAAGCCCGCAGCAAAGGATGAAAAAGCTGACAAGAAGGCAGAAAAAGCTGCTAAAAAGGCAGAAAAGAAAGCCGAAAAGGACGCTGAATAAAAAAAATAAGATGGGAACATTTCGATGTTCCCATCTTTTGATTGTATAACGAAAACCACCCACTGAGCGGGTGGTTCCAAAGAGGCTTTTGCCGTTGAGCAATCCCGCTACAGCGTAAGCCTTCCCCAGTCACTTGACAAAGTCAAGTGATGGGGGACAGGTGTCAGCCGCAGGCTGACGGATGAGGTGTTTTATGTTCAAATCAACTCCTCATCCACCACTATTGTGGTCCCCCTTCTCCCGCAGGAGAAGGCTTGGGTTCTGTGTAGCCACATCTGTGGCGGTAGGGCTAGTTTGCAAGTGTCAAATGTTTCAGTGGGCTTTCAGCCCCGCCAGTAACATGCCCTTATAGGGCTGAGCAAGCCACCGGCTTAGCCGGTGGTTATGACTTGATGTATAACTATTTTCTTATTATGCCGCATGCGATTTTTTCACCCGAATTGCCTGATGGTTGTGTGTGAAAATCATCGGCTGAAAGATGAAGTATAACTGCTTTGCCGATTATTTCATCAAGTGTAAAGCGATCTGTAAAAAATGCAGAAAATCCGTAACCGTCAGCACTGAATATCGGCACCATATCTCCTGCGTGAAACGGATGCGGACATCGGTTTGGGTTGTAGTGTACACCTGCATTTTCAAACGGATCGTCGGTGCTTCCCGTGCATGAATTTCCTTCATGTATGTGCATACCCAAAATGGGACTTTCGCATTTTACATCGGAAATCGGCAAGCCGTATATTTCACTTGCCACTAAAATCCCTGTGTCTGTCGGATAAAATCCGACAATTCCCGATATTGCTTCATATAATTCAGAACCGCTGAGCCGTGCCCAGGCTTTGGGTCTGCGGGATAACAACCGTGCGATCCTTATAAAATTTGAATTTTGCATATATCCCCCTTATGTTTTGTTATATTATATGCAAAAAAACTTTTTATGGTTATAAATTAACGTCTAACTATTGCATTTAATAAAGAATACTGCTATAATATATCCGAATGGAGGGTGTTTCGTGATTCAAAAAAAGTATCAAGCAATTAAAAACGAAGTTTTATACTATTGTTTGGAATTAAAAAAACTCCTGGTACCTATATGTATTTTGTCATTTGCATATATTATTTCTTACAGTGCTATTTTCCGTGCCGATTTCAACTATATAGATGATATGGGCAGAGTGCATGCGGGGTTCAAGGGGTGGGAATATTACAGCAGATTTTTATCTAATTTTATTTCGAGATTTTTCAGCACAGGAAATTATCTTACAGATGCATCTCCCTTGACGCAGTTTGTTGCGTGTGTATTCCTTGCGGCATCGGGTGCTGTTGCTATATATGTTATTTCGGGAAAGACTAAATTTTCGTTCTGGCAATATGTTGCCGCAATGTTTTTCGGTATGACACCGTTTTTCCTGGAATGTATATCGTATAAATATGATTCTACATTTATGGCTTTGTCGATACTTGCATCGGTGCTTCCGTTGTTTTTCTTCAAAGGCAATAATTATCTTCTTTATGGTTTGATGGTTGTTGTCGGAATGCTCGGTATGTGTATGACATATCAGGCGGCAAGCGGAATTTTTCCGATGTTCGTCGCCTTGCTCGTATTTAAAATGTGGAATGAAAGAAAAGAAATTAAAAAAATCCTGTATTTTTTAGGCACTTCTGTGGCGGGATATGTTTTGGGGCTGGTAATATTCAGAGTATTTATCATGGTTCCTGCTGATAATTATGCATCTACTTCCATGGCTCCGTTTTCTGAACTTGTTCCGCAGATCATAAAAAATTCAGGCATATATTTTAATAACATTAAGAACTGCTTCAGAATAGAATGGACAGTCATGGCAGTACTGGTATGTGTATCGTTCATTTATGTGGCTATGAGAGATTCCAAAAGGATGAAGCTTTCAGCGTTTGTTGTTTCCGTAGTCATAATGGCAGCCATGCTGTTTTTGTCAATTGGAGTATACCTCGTCTTGGATAATCCCATATTTGCATGCAGGGCGATGTATGGTTTTGGTGCGTTTTTGGCTTTTATCGCTATTTTTGTAGCATCGGCAAAAAAAGCATATCCTGCCAAAATTGTAAGTTTTGCACTGTGTTGGGTGTTCGTTGTGTTCTCCTTTGCTTACGGAAATGCACTTTATGTACAGAAAACGTATACCGATTACAGAATCAGTGCTACAATTGATGATATTATGGAGCTCGGACTGCTTGACGGTGATGAAACTAAATATGTGCAGATAACAGGCTCTATCGGATATGCACCTGCTATAAGTAATATGCCGCAGGATTATACAATGATGAATGCTTTGGTACCTGTTACTTTCGGCAATTCCGGTTGGCATTGGGGCGGATATGGCTTTATGAATTATTACAATTTGAAAAATATAGAATTTAACAGAGAAATAGATTTAACTGAATATGACCTGCCTGTACTTCTTGATAATCAGTACCACACCATAAAAGGTGACGGAAAACATATTTTAATAGAAGTAAAAGAGTAAACTCAGTATTTTTTAATTACTATTCTGCTTTTTCCGCTTCGTGTTCTATTATCAGTTTCGTTTATAAAAATAAATCTGCCAAACCCTCGAACGGAAACGGTGTCGTTTTCTTTGAGGGTTTTGTGATTTTGTGTTAAAACTACGCTGTTTATAAAAACCTTACCGCCATCAATGAGTGTGAGCGCATCGCTTCTTGAAAGGTTGTACACAGAAGCGATCAGTGCATCGGCACGGTTTGATGAAGCAATGACGGTCATTTCTTCGGGTTCTTGGACTGAAAGAGGAGGCAGACGATCAAGCGTTTTGCAATCAACCTTCGTTCTTGAAACGCTTGAAAGATTTTCTTCAATATAAGGTACTATCTTTTTAAGTGTGTACACGTAGCACTTATTTTCGTATATAATAAGATCGCCGAATACATTTCTTTCAAGTCCGAGATTCATCAATGCACCGAGAAAGTCACGGTGGGAAAGCTCCTGTGCAAATTTAGGTGCCGAAGGTGCAATTTCAAGCCAAACAGCAGGAAAATCGGATACCTCTGCTGTAAGTTCTTCTTCATTGAAACAGGCTATCTTTCGCTCAGCACTGTCATATCCGCCGTAAAGCGTAAATGAGCATGGAATGTATGAGGACAAAAGTATACTTTGCTCATTCATATCCAAAAAATCTGTATACGTCGGGGTATAGTTGCAAAGTGATCTTTCTGCAAGGTCTTCAAATCTGTGTATAATTATATCGTTTTCGTTTTTCATAAGCTCTCCGTAAAATAATACTGACTTATTATATAATTATATAGGTGAAAAATCAATATCTTTGAACGTTTTTGCTGATAAAAGCCCTAATAATTAACAAACAAGCCATTGTAAAAAATACTGTTTTGGGTTATAATAATAGATAAGAGGTAAATATTTCCTCAAATTGAAAAACAGAAAGGAAAAATAACAATGAACAGATTTGTGCTTAACGAAACATCTTATCACGGTGCGGGTGCTATAAAGGCGATTCCCGAGGAGATCAAGGCAAGAGGCTTTAAAAAGGTATTTGTTGCTTCCGACCCCGATCTTGTAAAATTCGGAGTTTCCGCAAAAGTAACCGATATTCTTACAGCTGCAGGAATTGACTACACACTTTTCTCTGACATAAAGCCCAATCCTACGATCGAAAATGTAAAAGCAGGAATCGATGCATATAAAGCATACGGAGCTGACTGTATAGTTGCTATAGGCGGCGGTTCTTCGATGGATACAGCAAAGGCAGTAGGTATAGTTATTGCTAACCCCGAATTTGCTGATATTCGTTCACTTGAAGGCGTTGCGCCCACTAAAAATAAAGCCGTTCCGATACTTGCAGTTCCCACAACAGCAGGCACTGCAGCAGAGGTAACTATCAACTATGTTATCACAGATGCCGAAAAGAACCGCAAAATGGTTTGTGTTGACGTTCACGACATTCCCGTTGTTGCATTTGTTGACCCCGATATGATGTCTACAATGCCGAAGGGACTTACAGCGGCAACAGGTATGGATGCGCTTACACACGCTATTGAGGGATATATTACAAAGGGCGCTTGGGAGCTTTCCGATATGTTCCACCTGAAGGCTATTGAAATAATCGCAAGAAGTCTGCGCGGTGCTGTTGACGGTACAGCTGACGGACGTGAGGGTATGGCGCTCGGTCAGTATGTTGCAGGTATGGGATTTTCAAACGTAGGTCTCGGTATCGTTCACTCTATGGCTCACCCGCTTGGTGCGCTTTACGATACACCCCACGGTATTGCAAATGCTATAATTCTGCCTACTGTTATGGCTTATAATGCACCTGAAACAGGCGACAAATACAAGTATATCGCAAAAGCTATGGGCGTTGAAAATGTTGATTCTATGTCGGTTGATGAATACCGCAAAGCGGCAATAGATGCAGTTAAGAAGCTTTCCGCTGATGTAGGCATTCCTGCTGACCTTAAAGCAATAGTAAAGGCAGAGGACATTCCTTTCCTTGCACAGTCGGCTTACGATGATGCTTGCCGCCCCGGCAACCCCAGAGAAACAAGCGTTGAGGAAATAACAGCTCTTTACAACGAGCTTATGTAATTAAAAAAGCACGGTATATTTGTGCATTAAGGAGTTTTTGATGAAAATTATAACAGGTACAGCGAGGGGCTGTTCGCTTATAACGCTTGAAGGAGAGGCGACTCGCCCGACACTTCAGCGTGCAAAGGAAACAGTTTTCAGTGCAATACAGTTTGAAATAGAGGGAAGAGCAGTGCTTGACCTGTTTGCAGGTTCGGGACAGATGGGACTTGAGTCACTTTCAAGAGGGGCATCAAGTGCTGTATTTTGTGACTTGTCCGATGAGGCAACTGAAATAATAAAGCAAAATGCCATGAAGACAAAGCTCTATTCAAAATGCAAGATAATGCGCCTTGATTACAAGGAATATATCCGTGCTGCATCAAATTCAAAGCGTAAATTCGGTATAGTATTTCTTGACCCGCCCTACGCATCCGACTTTCTTTCCGATGCACTTATAAGAATTTATAAAGCTGATCTGCTTGAAGACGAAGCAATAATTCTGTGCGAAACGGAAAACGGTGATTTTCTTACGGAAAATCCCGATGTTACGGAGCTTTACGAGGAAGTCAAAACGTATAAGTGCGGAAGAATATACTATTTCAGACTCAGGAAAAAACAGTAAAATAAAAGACATTTTGCTGTGATAATTAAAAAAAACACTTGCATACCATTGTCGGCATGCAAGTGTTTTTGTGTAATACAGCAAAATCAATAATTACTGTGATTTTTTAGTCATCACCATGTTTATAAGCAATTCAAGGTCTTGTGAGTCTATCACATCATCGTCGTTAAGCTTTGCAAGATTTTTTCTTATTCTGACAGAGGGATCGAGCAGATATTTTTTCAAACGAATTATATCACGTCCGTTGATAATACCATCGCCGTTGACATCCCCGGGTGTACCGGCTTGTACAATTCGGAATGTGCGAGGCTTACCGCCCGACATATCTATGTTATATGCAAAGCTGTATGTGCCGTCTTCGTCGTAGTATACCTGATATCCGTCATATCCATGTGTGCTTACATCGTACTTGACATACTCGCCGTTTACAAGCTCATAAAGTCCGTCGATAGTATAGCTGTCAAAGCCGTAAATGCGCACCGCCGCATGATTGTCACCGCCTGAAATTGTAAATTCAGCCGCACCCATGTCAGACATGATACTCGGCAGGAATGGCTCGGAAACATTTACACCCTCGGTAACCGTAAGCTTATATGGATCAAGGCAAGAGTCATTTCTTACGTTAAGCACATTTGTTATTTCTGTATCATCGGGATCACCCCAAGGAAGCAGAACAACATTGAGTGAAAGCACATCACCTTTTTTCAGTGTTACCGCACCTAAATCAAGTGTTAATGCACCGTAATTCATATTATTGAAGTATGTGTTTTTAAGAACAAAACGTCCGTTGTACGGCTGACCGTTTACCGTTATATTTGAATCCTTTACGATAAGCGCCATATTTGTGACCTGTGAGGACGTACCTTCGCGCTGGTAGTAGCAGAAGAACGGGGATTTGTCACCGAGTGTCAGATAATCGACTGTGCTTGTGTTATAAGTCAGCGATTTTTTGACCACGTTGTTGTTTGCATCAAGATAGCTGAGTGTACGGTAGAATACGTGTCTGCCGTCAAATGAAACGAATGAAAAGTCGCGCTTGAAATCGCTGAAGCTGATATCCTCAAGAACCGTCAGCTTTATTTGATAATTTGTACGTGTTTCGTCTGTTTGCGGTAATTCAATGTGCTTGTATTCCGCCTTTATCTTGCCGTCGTCGGAAAGATAATCCATATCGATATCGGCATAAATTGGTCCTGCGCTGTGTATCTTTGCCCTTTGACTTTCAGATTTGTAGCTTTGTCCGCTTGAATCCGTATATTTAAGGAAGTATATCTGTCCGCCGCTGTAGTGCTGAGGCTGATCAGCCCAGAGAACTGCAGATAAAGCACGGAAGTCGGGAAGTGTCCAGCCGTCCTTGCCGTTTACGAAGTAAGGCGAGATACAGTTTGTTTCGGAAACACCCGTTGAAAGGTGGTAGTATGAAACGAAGAATTTAATTGATGAAAGCTGTTTTAAGGGATATTGACCCCAATTCTGGAAAAGGTTTACGACGGTCAATGTTTTTTCTTCATTTGCATCAAGTGCCAGAGGGAAGTAAATTTCACCGAATGCCTTGTCTTCGGGATAATAAACGTTTTCTTCAAATTCACCGCCGAAGTTTTTGCACACTTCAACAGGTATAGGAAGAAGATCCTGATTTTCGTCGAGTACCGCCCCACACTCAAGAGCTCCGCCGGGACTGTGGCATTGAATGTAAATGTGCCTGTCTTTACCGTCACCCTTAATCGTTACCGGGAGATTGAAATGCTTGTTGGGTTGATTATAATACGCACCGTTAAATGACGTGTCGTTTATTTCAAATATGTATGCGCCGATGTACGGATCGTAATGTGAATAATATGCGCCGTCGGGGTTTTCTGCAACGGTTATATTCTCACTCGGCAGAGGGTTTCTTTCGATATATGCTTCTTCTGTAAAAGCTGTGAAATCGTGTGATGTATCGTTGTATACACGTGTACTGAGCTTAAGCTCTTCGCCGTTATTGAGTCTGTTGATATTCAGATATCTGTTTATTACGTAATATCCGTCTTTAACTTCAACGGATATGTTACCCATATTGTTTCCCGGCGGAACAATGAATCCGATAACACCCGCAGGCGTGTCAAATGCGGCAGTAACAAGCGAGTTCATTGTGCCCGAAACACTTGAATACGTCATTGTGCCATCTGAAAGAGCAATTTTGGAAACAGATGCTGTGGGTATTTTTGTTTGTATTCCCACAGAGCTTATATCAGTGATATCCTCCGTTGCGACAAAGCGAAGCTCATCGTAAAGCTTTTCGGAATATGTGTGGAATGTTCTTTCGTATTTTATTGAAGATGAAATATTTTCGGCATATACAGCTTTCAAAGAAGAAATTGTTATAGTTTCATTTACTGTTTTACCGCAGTCGACTCTTATACCACGCACATTTCCTGTGTAATTTGCAACGTGTCCGATCGGTATTGTGTAAGTACCGGCAGCACCCGGAATGATCTTGAAGCTTACGCACTGTTCTGCATTAAAGCCTCCGACACCGTCTGTATAGAAGTAAATTGCACAGCTGTCGGCTTCCTTGCTTCTTATAGTTATTTGTAACGTGTTATAGTTTGAAGTTGAAAAGTTTACGTTGGTATTGTAACAGAACGGGTCTGTAGGGTCGGTGACTTTGTATGAAAGTGTGCTGTTTCTATAGGAAATGTTGGAAATCATATTTCCTTTCCAGTTTCTGCTTTTTGAACCGAGAAGATTATATGATGCATTGTTGTTTATGTTGACGTTACCGTTCAATATACTCTGACCGAAAATATGCACGTCATAATAGTAATATCCGAGCCTGAACGCATTGAAATACGGCACGGTATTAGAGCTTGACGCAAACGAAAGCCCTGACGAGTTTGCAACGTATGCATCGGATGAATCTGTAAAATATGCTTCGCCGTTTTTATTTTTAAATGCGGCGATGAGTTTATTGGATGTGCCTAAATTGTACGTTGCCAAAAAAGAATTATTTTCAATTTCAATGGCAAGTCTTTTCGGAGAATCGTATCTTACCTGCACACCGTTTTTAACGGTATTTGCGTAATTAATTGCACTTTCCCAACCTGTGGCATCACCTGAAGCACCAAGCGGTAACGCAGCCTGCGGTGTGTATTCACTTGTAATGACCTCTGTATTTTCCTCAATTACTTTACGATCCGATAGATCAACGATAGGTGATACAAGTAAAAATGATGCTGCAATAACAGTTGAAATTATCCTCTTTATATTTATAGGGTGTCTCATGGTGAATCCCTCCTTTTTTCACATCATTTTAATAATACATTAAAATTTGTTATTTTGCAAGCAAAAAAACATTTTTCTACCTTTTGCACAATCAAAGTGAATAGTTTTTATCTATAACGTATAACAAAAAATACTAAAATCCATATTATAAGACAAAAATAAAAACTACCGCTTATGGCGGCAGTTTTATTTAAGTGAATCAAAATATATATTAAGCAGCTGCAGTGCAGTTTGCTTTTCTTTTTCTGTGCAGTTATTGTACCGTATTTTAATTTGCGATTCATCTATAATATCGGGCAAAGATTCCTCGGTTAAAATCTCATTTGGAGTTATGTGGAGCGCACAACATATTTTTATGGCTGTTTCTATGCGCATATTTGTACTCCCTCTTTCAATGTCGGCATATGTTCTGTCGGAGATCTCCGCAAGCTCTGCAACCTCTGCCTGAGTCATGTTTTTCTTTTTGCGTATTTCATAAAGCTTATTACCGATGAGGTGTGGATCGTATATCAGCATGTTATCCCCTCCAATACTATATGTGAAATTATATATTATATTCCCCTTGACAAATAGGAAGAATATATGTATAATAATAGGAAGAATAATTCCTAAATAAATTAAGCGTTAATAAAGTGACTATTCCGCTTTATTATATATACATATTATTAAAAGGAGGTGAAAAGAATGAAAACAGTAAACGTTTCCGAAATGCGTAATGTTAATGGTGGTGCAAGATACAAGTGCCTCATCTGCGGTAAAAAGAGTAATTCTACAACACTCATATACTGGCATGTGGTTACACATGGAAAGGCTAAGCTCATATGCGGTCCTTGGGCTTATATAAAGGAATATTAATTCTTATAAAGTGTTGAGTCAAACAAATCACAGTAGGGATAGTCTGCTGTGATTTGTTTAAAGGGTAAAATTATGAAAATAATAAAACAACATGATGAACGGGATTGCGGTGCGGCTTGTCTTTCCATGATAGCTATGCACTACGGATTAAAATATCCCATTTCGAAATACAGAGAAATTACTAAGACCGACAAAAACGGTGTCAATCTTTACGGCATGGTAAACGGCGCTGAGAAGATAGGACTTAAAGCCGAGGCGCTTTCGGGAAGCCCCGACGAGCTTTCAGAAGGAATACAAAGTGGTGAAATAAAGCTTCCTTTCATTGCCCACACCGTTAACGAGGACGGTATGCAGCATTTTATCGTTGTATACAAATTGAAAAACAACAAATTTGTTTGTGCCGATCCCGGAAAAGGAAAAGTAAAATATACATACGATGAGTTTTTCTCACTTTGGGGCGGGTATATTGTAACATTTGAAAAGACGGAAAAATTTGCAAAAGGCAACTACACAAAAGGCGGTTTTAAAAAGTTCTTTTCCCTGCTTAAAGGACAGGGCGGTATACTTGTAACAACGGTTATATTATCTATTATCATATCTTTTATAGGTATTATCGGTGCATTTGTTTTCCAAATCGTGATAGATGATTTTTATACCGTGCATGAAAGCGAAGTGTGCGAAGACGGATGCACGGAGGATCATGAGCATACAACGGAGATACCTCCCGAGGAAAACGAAAATTTCATTGATATCATTATAAACTTTATTTCCGATAACAAATCTAATTTTAATTTGTTTTTCATTATGCTGATAGGGTTGTATATTTTGCAGGGAATTATACAGTTTTTCAGGGGATATTTGATATCAGTATTATCAAAAAATATTGATGTAAGACTTATGCTTCCGTATTACGATCATATAATAGACCTTCCAATGGGTGCGGTAAGTACAAGAAATACAGGTGAATATATATCACGTTTTTCCGATGCTTCCACAATACGCTCGGCTGTATCCGGTGCTACACTTACACTGTTTTTAGATTCTCTTATGGTTCTCGGATGCGGTGTGATACTGTTTATCGAAAATAAAATACTGTTTTTGATATCGCTTATAACGGTCATATCTTACCTGATCGTTATACTGTGTTACCGAAAAGTAATAGAAAAAAGCAACCGCGATGTAATGGAAAATAACGCTCGTGTACAGTCTTATCTGAAAGAATCAATTGACGGTATAGAAACTGTGAAATCACACAGCGCAGAGAATACTGTCAAAGAAAAAAACAATTCTAAATTCATACGCTTGATTAAAGCAGTATTTAAAAATAATATCATTTCTATATCTCAGGACAGTATTTGTGATGCAATAGAGCTTATCGGTACTGTAGTGATACTGTGGCTCGGTTTCGGTATGGTTTTGGAAAATGTTGTAACTGTTGGTTCTTTGATGACTTTTTATGCTTTGCTTGCATATTTTACAGAGCCTGTTAAAAATCTGATTGAGCTTCAGCCGATGATGCAAACGGCAATTGTTGCCGCAGAAAGACTTAACGATATACTGGATATTGAAACAGAAAATCAGACAGACGGTGTATTTAAGTCATTGAAATGGGAAAATATTGAATTTTCACACGTTGATTTCCGCTACGGAAACAGAGAACTGACACTTGAAGATATTTCCTTGAACATCAAAAAGGGTGATCGTATTGCCATTGTCGGGGAAAGCGGTTCAGGTAAAACAACACTTGCAAAGCTTTTAATGAAATTTTATACTCCCGAATCAGGAAGTATAAAGGTGGACGGTGTTGACATTTCAAAGCTGTCTGTAGATAGTGTGCGCTGTGATATTTCCTATGTGGATCAGAACACATTTCTTTTTTCTGACAGCGTTAAAAACAATATTCTCATCGGATGTCCAAACGCCACCGACGGTGAAATAGACACAGCTTGCAGATTATCGTCTATACATGAGCTTATACAAAAATTGCCGCAAGGATATGACACATATCTTGACGAAAACGGAAAAAATCTGTCGGGAGGACAAAGACAGCGTCTTGCAATTGCAAGGGCTTTGCTGAAAAAGCCGAAATTGCTGATACTTGATGAGGCAACGAGTAATCTTGATACCGTAACAGAGGGTGCAATAAAGAATACAATATTTAATCTCGGAAAAGAACTGACATGTATCATTATTGCACACAGACTTTCCACCATCAAAAACTGCGATAAAATAGTAGTTATGGATGACGGCAAAATATTGGAACTTGGTACACATGATGAGCTTATTGCTCTTGGCGGACGGTATTTTGAAATGTTTAAAAACGGTTCTGTTTAAAGTAAAATTATACAGCCCTAACATCGGTAAAAGATGTTAGGGCTGTATATTTATATATTCAACAGCTTTCTTGCGGAATCTCCTAAAATATCCGCTTTTTCTTCCTCTGTCATGGGCATTGAGAGAATGCGTTTTATTTCATTTTTCGCATTACTCCACGGGCTGTCGGAACCGAAAAGGATATGTCCTTTTGTGTGGTTTTTGACGATGCGCACAAACTGCTCCTCTGGATAATATTCCGTACCCATTGAGGTATCGAGGTAAATATTTGTACCTACGAGATATTTTTCAACATCGTCCCACTGTGCGTGCCCTCCGAGATGTGCGGCTATTATGACACCGCCCTTCATTTCGTCGATTATTTTTCGGAAAGAATGGGGATCTGAGCGAAACGGAGGCTTGTAAGCGGGATCAAACCCTGCATGGAACATTATCATAAGCCCCTTGGAAAGTATATAGTCATATATTTTCATCATTCGGGACTCATCCACCTTGAAATTCTGATATTCGGGGTGGAGCTTTATGCCTTTAAGACCGAGTGAAACAATGTAGTCAACATCACGCTTGTAATCATCCGTATCGGGGTGAAGTCCGCCGAATGAAATAACGCGATCATCCGCGGCATCTTTGGCAAAATTGTTTGTCTTTACATGCTGTGACGGTTTTGTTATTACGGGCATTGATACCGATACATCAATGCCCCATTCGTCCATTCTTTTCAAAAGACAAGATTTTGTGCCGTCTGTCACAGGGTGATAAAGATAGTTTATTTCTTCGGCAAGAGATGTGACTGCACGTGATGCTATAGCATCGGGAAAAATGTGCGTGTGAAAATCAATTACCATTACTGGTTTTTCATCCACTTGACAGACATATCAAGCCAGCACTCAGCTTCTTTGTTTATAAAGCGGTCGTGATGCGGAGATAAAGTCAATTGATTGCAAAGTGCAAGACCGTGGACACCCTTCTGGAAAATGTGCATTTCAAACGGTACGTTGTTTTCACGCAGTGCCTTTGCCATCATAATCGAGTTTTCAACGGGCACGACGTTGTCTTCAAATGTGTGCCAGATGAATGCGGGAACACTGTCGGGCGTTACGTGCTTTTCAACTGAATAACTGTCAAGCTCCTCATCCGTCGGTGTTTCTGTGCCGAGTATACCCATAAAGCTTCCGCGGTGAGCAAATGTGCCTGCGGATATAACGGGATATGAAAGTATCGTTCCGCATACACGTGTGTCATTTGCTGTCATGCCTGCCTCTTTAAGAAGCGAAGGAGAATTGTAGAACGAGCCGAGGCATGCGCAAAGGTGACCGCCTGCGGAAAATCCTACTGAAAAAATACGGTCGGGGTTGATGTTGAAGCGCTCTGCATTGTCCTTTATAAATTTAACACACTTGAATGCTTCTATAAGAGGGCGGGGAAATACCGCATTTTCTTTTACGGAATAATGCAGAACAAACGCATTTATGCCGTAGCTCATATATTCAAGCGCAATCGGCTCAGCCTCACGGGCAGAGCAGATGTGATAACCGCCGCCGGGCAAAACGAGCATTGCATCACGGGGAGCTGTTGCGATTTCGGGGGACTCATCACGGATGTAGCAAGTAAGATATACACTGTCGTCACCCGGTGTGGGGTAAAAAACTTTTTCACAGATCATTTTTTTGTATTCCTTTCTCAATCAAATATTTCTTTATCTACCTCAGCGAGCGAGGGATATATAAAATCAGGTTTTGATTCTTCGGGGGCATTTTCAACGTCGTTAAGCGTTGCCTCGCCCGTAAGCACAAGAGTTGCTGTAATTCCGTTTGACTTCCCGAGTGCGATGTCGGTGTAAAGTCTGTCGCCGAATATGCACATATCAGATCTGTCAACGCCCGTTATTTCGCATATCATATCGGCAGTTTCGGGATAAGGCTTGCCGAAGTATCGGGGATTTACACCCGTTGATGATGTTACCGCCGCACATATTGCACCGCTGTCGGGAATATATCCGTCCTTTACGGGACAGTTGAAATCGGGATGCGTTGAAAGAAATTCTGCACCGTTTCTTATGTATGTGCATGCATTTTTCAGCTTTTCATATGTAAGTGTTGTATCAAAGCTCACCACGGTGATATCGGGCTGTTCATCGGTAACAAGAGGTATATTGTGGCTTACAAAATGTTCTTCAAGCGCAGGAGTGCCGAGCAGATATACGGTTTTATTTTTTCTGTATTTATTCAGAAATTCCGTGCAAACGTCAGCGGAGGACATGATCTCCTCTCGTGACACACCGAAGCCCATTTTATTCAGCTTGTCAAAATAAACCGAAATGTTTTTTGATGCATTATTTGTAAAAAACAGTATGCGACGTCCCGAATTACGGAGCTTGTTTATAAAATCGACGGCAAACGGAAAAACGGAATCTTCAAGATAAACCGTACCGTCCATGTCAAATATGTAGAGTTTTTTGTTTTTCAGTATTTCGTTCATTATCTTTTACCGTCCAAAAGTGCTGTGCCGATTACCGTACCGTATTCAGAGTTTTCGGGGATTATGAAATTAACATCAAAAAGCTCCGAAAGGGCAGGGAATATTTTTGTGCCTTGCGGAATTCTTGTCATATGTCCTGTCAGCACTATGTCACGGATACCGTTTGTGCGTGCGGCAAAAATGCTCATCATTCCTGCTGTTTCAAATACAAGGTTGATAAGACCGAGTGCGATGTCGCCTTTTGTCGCAAGGTCGCTCAGTTTTCCGAAGTTTGATGCCGTCAAATTCTCTGCAAGACCTATATTTTTCTCTGTCATATCCTTTATGCGAAGGTCAATATTTTCAATATTTCCCTCATTGGCAAGCATAACGACAGATTCAATGCTGCCGACACCGAGCATCTGCTTTGCAAGACCTAAAAGCGTACCGCCGCCGACACCTGTACCGCCGAGATAATTGAAGGCATATTTACCGTCTTTTATGGTTGCGTGCGTTATCGACGTACCTGTGCCCATACTTACGATTATGGCGTTATCAAGTCCCGACAGGTACAGTCCGCCGAGCCCAACGCTTTCAAATTCGGGCACGTGACAGCATTCAAGACCGTAGATCGGTTTTGAAAGATATGACGAGCCGACACCTGTTATCATTACCCTTGAAACGTCCGAAAGCTCAAGCGAATTTGTCTGTGTAAATTTACCGAATGCACCGTAAACAGACGTTATCGGGTCGGTTGCTTTCACGCACATAGGCGCTATAAGATTTTTATTTTCATCAAAGCCGACGATTTTAGTGGTACTTCCGCCCACATCTATTCCTATAACAGCTTTCATAACTACTCCTTATGCGTTAAGATATTTTTCCTGTTCTTCGGAAAGCGTATCGATGCTTATATTACCGGCTTTAAGCTTTGCTTTTGCAACATATGTATCTATTTCTGTCGGAACGCTGTAAAGCTTCTTTTCCATATTTTTGCCGTTTTTCGCAAGGTATTCAAGTCCCTTTGACTGAATTGCGAATGACATATCCATAATTTCAGCAGGGTGTCCGTTACCTGCGGCAAGATTTACAAGACGTCCTTCGGCAAGCAGATTTAAAATTCTGCCGTCGGCAAGCTCATATCCCATGATATTGGGCTTTCTTTCCCACATACGCTTTGCCATTGAAGCAAGAGCTATTTTGTCGATTTCAACGTCGAAGTGTCCTGAATTTGCAAGAAGAACACCGTCTTTCATAACCTCTAAATGCTCACGTCTTATAACGTCACGGCAGCCTGTAAGTGTTACAAAGAGATCGCCGAGGGGAGCTGCCTTTTCCATAGGCATAACAATGAAGCCGTCCATTGTGGCTTCAAGTGCTTTTACAGGGTCAATTTCGGTTACTATCACAACTGCGCCCATGCCCTTGGCCCTCATTGCAAAGCCCTTACCGCACCAGCCGTAGCCAGCTACAACGACAGTTTTGCCTGCTATCATAAGATTTGTTGTGTTCATTATACCGTCAAGCGTTGACTGTCCTGTGCCGTAGCGGTTGTCGAAAAGGTGCTTACAGTCGGCATCGTTTACGTTTATCATAACGTAATCAAGCTCACCTCTTGCCTCACGTGACTTAAGACGGTGTATACCCGTCGTTGTTTCCTCACATCCGCCGATAAGATTTTTACCGTAATCACGGCATTTTCCGTGAAGCAGATTTATAAAGTCGCCGCCGTCATCGATGATGAGATGCGGACAGAATGAAAGCGTTTTTTCAAGATGCTTTTCATATCCTGCCATATCTATTCCGTGAATCGCATTGACTTCAAAACCGTCGTGTGCAAGTGCGGCGGCAACATCGTCCTGCGTTGAAAGGGGATTACAGCCTGTTACAAATACCTCAGCACCGCCTGCACGGAGTGTTTTTGCAAGGTAAGCCGTTTTTGCCTCAAGGTGTATAGACATTGAAATGCGCATTCCCGCAAACGGCTTGTTCTTTTCAAAATCTGCCTTGATAAGATTAAGCACGGGCATATATGACGACACCCAATCAATTTTGTCGTTACCCGATTTATATAAATTTATATCTTTGATATCACTCATTTTAATTCTCCTTATAATTCAATATCTTCAGGATCGAAGTCCGTATTCGGTTTTTCTTCTTTTTGTTCTGTACTCAGCGTTATGACGTTTGTTTTGAGGATAGATGAAACATCCGCTGTCGGGTTTTGCATAAGAATATTCAAAAGCGTGATGTAGTCACGTATTATTTCACGCGGGGTTATCATAACATCAGCACCTGCACGCTTTAAACAAAGCTCTAAAAACGTGCGCATTTCGTCTGTTGTGATGCGTTCCTCTATTCCGTAAAGCTGTCCGTGAAGACGTGTTATTCTTGCAATAAGCGCAAACAGCTCAGCATCGGATAAACGCTTCAGGCGTATCACGGGACCTATGAGATTTTTATATCCCGAATTTTCAAATCTTCCGTCAAACAAACGGCTTCTGAGTGCTTCGTAGCTGTATATACCTCGTCTTGAGTCCTCTAAAAACTGAGGCGTTCCGCCGAGTATCAGCTCAAGCCCGACAGCCTTACACTGAAGCGTATCGTTGAACATTGACAGAATTTTTTCGTAGTTGTTTTCACGTGATATTCTGTTTGATATTTTGTAAAGGTTAACACATTCGTCGATGAATACAACAAAGCCTTTATAACCTATAAGACGGAAGAAAACGGCATAAAGCTTTATAAAATCGTACCAGTTTTCATCGTCTATGATGCTTCCTACCGAAAGATAATTTTTGGCTTCCGTTTTGGTGGTGTATTCTCCTCTGAACCACTTCAGACACAAAGCGCACATTTCATCGTCACCCTCATGCTGTGCCCTGTAATATTTCATAAGCACACGGGCAAAATCAAATCCTCCGACTTCTTCCTGAAGCACACGCAGAGATGATACGACCTTTGCCGTTACTGCTTGCGTAAATTTGTCGCTGTCGGGGATAAATCCTTCGCAAGTGGCTTCATACTGGAGATTTGAAAACCATTTTGTAATTATTCCGTTAAGCGCACCGCCGTCGGGATTTGACTTCGATGCAAGGTTTTTCATTATTTCCTTGAATGTTGCACGGCCTGTACCTTTTGTACCGCACAAACGTCTTTCGGGCGATAAGTCCGCATCGGCTGTGATGAAGCCTTGTTCAAGGGCATATCCCCTCATAAGCTGTATTAAAAAGCTTTTACCCGAACCGTATTTACCTATGATGAAACGCATACCCGCACCGCCGTCGGCAACGTTTTCAAGGTCTGATGCAAAGGTCTTTATTTCGTCTTCTCTGCCTATTGCGATGAAAGGTGCGCCCGCCCTCGGCACAACGCCTGCGGAAATAGAGTTTATAAGCGAGGTCAGTATTCTTTTTGGAATTTTTATTTCATCCATTCGTTTACCCCTTTTCTTTAAACGCTTCAAAAAGCAATTCTTTGTAATCTTCTATTATATGTCCTTCTTCAATTATTATATCATCCGTATCATTTACGGAAATGTCGTTTATTTCATCGGTAATACCCGACAGTATTGCACCGTTTTTTCTGCACATCATATCCGCTTCGCTGTATTTTCCGTCGCATATCAGCTTCAATACATCAAGCTGTAGCGCAGAAAGATGAAGAAGCAAAAGCGTATAGGGTGAAGCACTTTCCTCTGACGGCTTTTCTTCGGGAATGTCGATTTTTATTTCTTCCTCCCAGTCGGGTACGAGCTGACGTGTTATCTGCCACGAATTTTCTTCTATTTTTAAGGCATCGTCTGTTGTGAATTCGGATGTGTCAGTTTCGTAAAGGGCATATCTTTTGTCTTCGTCTTTTTTTCTTCTTTCAACAGATGTGTATGCAGGCGGAAGATTGTTTTCAAAATATTCGTCGGCAAATTCTTTCAGTTCATCCGAAAGACCTGATGATGAGAGTCTGTTTTTTATGCCGAGGTGAGCGCGTACACCGTTTTCGCAGTATTTTACAAGCGCTGTCAGTTGGGAAGTGTATTTCGTTTCACGGCTTACAGAATAATATTTTATATCTATCCTGCATTTGACGTCGCTTACACACAAAGCACCGCTGTAAATATCACGGCTTACCTTTGTTTTGTGCGGTGTAACGTCCTGCGCCTGCGCTTTATCGGCCATAGATAAAGCATACACGGCAGAGGGAATTACGTGTTCATCGAAAACTGCCTTGTTTCTCAAATAATACGATGATTTATTGTATTTGTAGGATGATGAAGCCGAGATGAATTTTTCAAGTGAAATGTTGAAATCCGGACAGTAAAATTCTTTAAGAGTTGAAACTGATGCGATTTCAGTCAGTATGCCCGACAGCTTTTCGATCGGAGGCGGAAGCTTGTGGAATAAACAGAAATCGCATACCCATTCCGCAAGCATCGGATCAAGTCTTGGATAAATACCCCTGTAGGCAAGCCACACCGTGCAAAGTGCAGTCAGCCTTTTTTCGGGAGTTGATACATTTTCGAGATTTAAAAGCTCGTAAATAAATAGTAGGATATAGCTGAAATCAGCCTTTAAAAAGTGCCCGTGACGAAGTCCTGACCGCCATTTCAGATAGTATCTGAGCTGATTTATCGTCAGCTGATTATACTGCGGCATATATGAAAAGAACGGTGTATAAACACAGTCGGTATAAGTCGCACGGTAATATTTTTCCCCGTCGCTTACGAATTTTTCGTAAAACGGATATCTTGTGGGCCATGCATATACACTGACATTCTCAAACAAAGGAATGTCGGGCTTGTATGAGAAAAGCAAACGTGAGGTCTTTTTTTCAAAGCTCTCGATAATACTTTTTGCACGCTTGCGCCTTTCGGGAATAGGAGTTCCCGACTGCTTTTCACCGTTTCCGAAGGAGATCTCAACCCCTTGCGTGTCAACATTGTCAAATCTTATGCCTGTTTCGGGGGGCAGTATCCGTTCAATGTCCCAGAAATCGTCATTATCGTCGTACATGGGGCTCTCCTTTGCATTCTTTGTATCTTACAATTTTATCATATAACACCGAATTTGTCAATTCATTTGATGTCGAAAATATATTACGGTAAAATATTTTATAATTATTATTAAATAATATTAAAAAGTTACTGTATATTAACATTAACTTAATTATCTTGCGTTATGATGACTGTATACATATTTATTATAATTAAAAATAAAGGAGGATTTTGCCATGGCAGAGCTTAAATTTGAAATTCAGAAGGAATTCGGCTGTATTTCCGATGAAAAGGGCGGTTGGGCAAAAGAACTTAATCTTGTAAGCTGGAACGGCAACGAGGCAAAGTACGACATCCGTTCATGGGATGATGCTCACGAAAAAATGGGCAAGGGTATAACACTTTCCGCAGATGAGCTTAAAAGACTCAAGGACTTGCTCAATACTATCGAGATCTAATTAAATGGCTTTTAAAAAACGCAGACCCTTTATACTTCACGATAAAGAGGCGGCACGTAAGGAGTATGCATTTTCCAAGCTTCTTACGCTGTCGCTCGTTTTTTCCGCTTTTATCGTGCCGTTTATTAATGACGGAGTGTTATCGCTTTTGCATGATCTGTATGTAAGCGGTGACTATACACTCAAAGCGCTTGACATTTTTCTGTCTTATTTAATTCCGATCATATCCGTATGTGCTGTTTATTTTTCGTATGCGGCAGCCGTCTTGTCGGTGTATTATTACGGTACAGGACAAAGTATCGGCAGGATAACGTGCCTTATGTTCGGTGTTCCGTTTTTGTATTTTACAATATATATATGTACTTGTATTGCAAACGGATATGTCATATTTGACGTGACGGACGAGGGAAGCTTTGTTGCGCTTCTTTCAGCTGTGATAATGACGGTATTTATGCTTTCAAAAAATGCGGTGCTTCTTTTGTATACCCATATCACCGTCAAGAAAATGAAAAAAGAAGCAGATACCGTATGGCTTGCACAGAGCTGTGAAAATGAAGGATTTATCAAAAGGGTATTCGGAAAAACGGGCGCAAACTTAAAGTTGTCGCTTCACTTTTTCTCCGTAAGCCTTGTGTGTGATATTCTTGCCGGAACTGTGTCAACATTTATGGAAATAGCATCGGCAGGTAAGCCTGAAGAGTTTTCGCATTATCTTTATTTTGCAGAACGGTATGCCCTTGTGATCTTAAATAATATTTTAGGTCTTATCGTCATGATATGCGCAGGCGGTATACTCGGCAGGTATGTCAGCGAAAAAGAGAGTAAAGCGTATCCTAAAACTTAAAAACAAAAAAGGGGTCGGCTCATTTTTGGGAATTGTTTCCAAAATTTGCCGCCCTATATGTTTTTTTGATATTTTTTCTGTAGGAGGGTGCAATCAGCGCGTAAAGCGAAGTGCGACGTCACAATACAAGCCTGTTTAATATAACACCTCATCCGTCAGGCTTCGCCTGCCACCTTCTCCCGCTGGAGAAGGCGTTTAATACAGACAGCCAATGGTCGTCCCTACAAAGTTTACCATATATTTTCATAAATGAGCCAGACCCGTTTTTGGGATTTTACAGATAGTATTTTATAGTTTCCTCTATCCAGTACGCAAATTCGGAATTGGGGCAGAGGGGCTCATATTCTTTCATTTTTTTGTAGAGCATTACACCGTCTGACGGATCGTGCCAGATGTCTGTGAAAATAAAATCAAAATTTTCACACGGCGCTTTTTCCTTTGCGTAAACAAATGCATCACTTAATATAACGGTTATTTTGTCTTTGTTCGGGAACTGCGGTAAAAGATGCTTTTTGAAAAGCTTTATTATTTCCTCGTCTCGTTCCACGACGGTCAAAGACTCGACCTGGCTTTTGTTTGACACCATGAATGCGTAATAACCAAGCCCCAACCCATACGTAAGCACACGTCCGTGTGCTTTTTTTATTGGATCTTTCATTGTATTCATCTCATTCGGTGTCACGGTCATCCATTCTCTGCCGTTTTCGTACACAACAGGGTATGAAAAATGACTGTCGAAAAATCCTATCTGCGGAATAACACGTCCGTCTGACATATATCTGAAATCATTGCACACAAATATTTCATACGGTTTATACGACGCTTCGCCGAATGACCATTTTTTTCCTCGTACAGATGGAAATTTCACCGTCTTATAATACGGATCGTTTTGGTATTCGTCTTTGTCAAGCAGATGAACGGTGTCGAAGAAGTAATTTTTATAAAGCTCATGATGTGCGGGGATCTTGTCAATGTCAAGTCCCGACGCACGTGCCAAAATTGCCGCATATATGTCACGTTCCGATATTTTTCCGTCCTGCGACAGCTCTTTTATAAATTCTTCTGAAATAAAATCTGGTACGTTGTTTAAAATATAGCTTAATTTTTCAAGCAGAAATGCATTGAAGCGTCTGTAAACATCTTCATTCAACAGCGTGCTCATAGGCTTTTTGCTTTTTTAAGGCAAAGCTTGACCGTTTCAAATACACGGTTGAAGGAGTCTATCTGCATGGCTTCAGCGGTCGTATGCACATACTCCATCTGCGGACCTATTGCAATTATGTCAAGCTTCGGGAGCGCACCTGAAATAATACCGCATTCAAGTCCTGCGTGAATTGCGTTTACTTTTATGTCCTTTCCGCTGATCTCTTTATATGCTTCTGCATAAAGCGTGCGCAGACGTGATTCTTTTTTGAATTTCCATCCGGGGTATTCCTGCCCTCTTTCGTATGAAAATCCTGACTTTTCGGCAATTTTTGTATATTCTTCCCAAATTGCCTGCTTTTCTTCATCATCCTCGGCACGTACCGAATAGCAAAGGCTTGCTTTGCCGCTATCAACTCTTACAACACCGAGGTTGGAGGATGAACTTACCAAGCCTTCAACATCATCGGACATTCTTATAACACCGCTTTTTAAAGAGGTTGCAAGCGTTGCAAGTTCTTTTGTGTCCTCTGCTGACATAGCAGGTATGCTTTCGGCATCTGTAACGGTGATGCTGAGATTTTTGTCTTCTTCGCAAAGTGTTTTGAAAATTTCTTCTTTGAATTCTTTGACGGTTTTTTCAAGTGCTTCCTTGTCACATTCAACAACTGCCACAGCATACGGCGTTATTGCATTTTCCTTACTTCCGCCCTCAAACGATGCAAGGCGTACACCGTAGTTTTCAAGCTTTAAAATGAGGTTGAATATAAGAAGGGAAGCATTTGCACGGTTTTTGTGAATATCTGAACCTGAGTGACCGCCTGCCAAGCCGTTGACTGTTATCTTATAGCAGCTGCCCGTGCCTGCTGTCTTATATTCTTTGTTAAGCTTTGCACGCAGACCGCCTGCGCAGGAGGCGAGAATTTCGTCCTCTTCCTCACCGTCAATGTTTATCATATATTCGGCATCGATAAGACTGTAATCGAAGGAGCTTGCACCGAACAGCCCTGTTTCCTCTTCGGCTGTGAAAAGACACTGTAAGCGGGGCATTTCATAATCTGATGCAAGAAGTGCCAGCATAATTGACAACGCTGCACCGTCATCAGCACCGAGTGTTGTGCCGCGTGCTTTCAGCTTTCCGTCATCGGTAACGTATACATCGATGGGATCCTTTGTGAAGTCGTGCTCAACATCCAGCTCCTTTTCACATACCATGTCAGTATGTCCCTGTATACAGAAAGCGGGTGCATTTTCATATCCCTTTGATGCAGGCTTGTTTATAAGCACGTTTCTGCCATTGTCACGGTAATATTCAAGACCGTGGCTTTTTGCAAATTCGCAAAGATAATCTGCAATTTTTTCTTCTTCACCCGATGAACGGGGGATTTTGGCTATTTCATAAAAATATTCAAGATGTGTCATTTTATATTATCCTTTCGGAGATTAATTTATTTTGTAAATGTAAGTTCTGCCTCTTTTTTCCGCTTTGGTTATTGCTCCGCATTCGCAAAGCACGTTTATTGCGGAAGAAAGATTGATGCCGTAAAGGTCTGAATGCTCTGAAAATTCCGCCCTTGTAAATTCTTCGGGTAATTCAGGCGGTAAAAGCTTTGAGTATTCGCCCGCACCGACGGACATATGTGAAACGTATGATGTCGGTACACGGTCATACCTCACGGTCCTGCCCCTTCTTTTTGGGTTATCGTGCCTGTATTCTGTTATTTCAAAAAAACAGATATAAATACGCAAATTCGGATGCGATAAATGTTTTCTTATATAAAACAGTTCGGGCAAAATTTCCTGCGCACGCCCTTTTTTCGGGGATTTTCTCGGCTTTGATATTTCCCCTGTTTTCTTGTCGATCTTGCATATGCGTTTGACATATGCTATGGGGAAAATAACGTCGACCTTGTGTGACGGCAGAAACGCTTCAAGCTTTTTGTCTAAATTTCTGAAATCTCTTGTCTGTATTTCCGTTACCGTATCACCCTCAAGAATGTCGGCAATATAACCGCAGACGGGGACTTCATGGTATGCTATATCGGGGCAGACGAAATATTTGAGCATCATGTGAAGCGTACCTTCGCTGAGCGTGCCGATGTTGTATCTTTTATGCTCACCCCCAAAATATTCGTCCTGTGCCTTTAAAAAACGCACCTCGTTTGCGGTCGTTCTGTCATCCATCATTTTTTGATATGCTTTCCTTTTTTAAAATATATGCGGCAGACAAACGGCGGTATAAATACGGAAAGCAGCGACGGTATCATAACAGAGCAAATAAGTATTGCATAAATATATCCGTTATAAGGAATGCTTACAACGCTTCCGTATAAAATCATAACAATAAGCGATAATACGGCACCTGAAATTGCCGATACAATGCCTATGGTTAAAAATTCCGTACCGAAAATACCGTTAAGTCCTTTTTCTCCGCATCCTATCATGTATACTGTTGATACCGTTTTTTGGTGCGAGTCAAGAAAATAATTCGTCATTGAAACGAGAAGCATTATTACTATGCAAAGTATAATTATCCACATGAAGGTGTAGAAGATAACGGACGATATCATCTGTGTCCTGCTTTGTAAAAATTCAGTACGTGAGTCGGTATAGCGCATACCGTCAGTTTTACATATCTGCCTGAGAGTTTTTGCCATTTCCTCCATGGCTTCGGGCGAATTGTCTTCAAGCACTACCTCAAGACACGCAGGCTCAGTCAGGTATGTAAGAGTCTTGAATGTATCTTTATCGCACAACAGTCTTACAACGTCAATATTTTCGTATTTGTCAAGCCTGTCGTAAAGTACTGCACCGACAGTATAGCTTTCGTATTCGGTGTTTACAACCGTTTCTCCGTTTTCGGTTATGTACGAAGCACGCAGGTCTACTGTGTCGCCCGCACGGTAAAAGTCGGCGGTGTCCTGCCAGTCATGTACGAATATTGCAACACGTCCGCTTCCGTCAAATACGTTGTCAAGCGATCCTGACACAACGTATCTTCCGTAAAGAAATTCCGCCCTGTCGGGTTCTTCGGAAAAAGCAAGCAGGTCTGTGACGAATGTTTTCTGAAGCGTGGATGTCACCTTGCGCTCAGGCTTGGATATTGATTTTATTGGGCTTAAACGTATGAGAGGTGAGGCAGAGCCGTAAAAATCCGTAACGTAATATGAGCGCATAACACGCTTTACCCCATCAAGGCTCTCTATTTTTTCAGCCGTCACATCTGCAATTGTACTGTACTGCACACCTACGGCGGTGTCACCTGTTAATGTGAAATCCCCTCTGTCAACTGCCACGGGAATGCTTCCGACCTGTGATGAAAGCACCATGGAAAAGTATGAAAATATTGCCATTAGCGATGCTATCACAACGCAGAAAAGCATGTTTACACGTCTGTTTCTTACAAAAAATGCAATTCCGAGTGTGCGGAGCTTCTTACCGCCCGATAAGAGAAGATTTGCCGAGCTTGCAACAAAAATGTTGTTCATGTTGTTTGATGAAGAAACCATTTTTGTATACGATACGGACGTTGTTTTGTTTGAAACAAAGTACGTTATCCCGCCGAGTATCAGCAGGCAAAGGAAAAACATAATAACGACGGAGGCAGTGTCTATATCATACGAAAGATAAATTTTTTCGTTGTTGTTCATCCCATCGCACACAAGGCATAAAAGCCTTATGGAAAGTGAAGAAAGTACAACTCCGATGGGAAATGCAATAATATATATGAGAAAATACTTAACAAGCAATAAATTGAAAAACTGCTTCGGTGTCGTGCCTATCATTGAAAGGGTGGAAAGCTCCTTCATGGACTTGAATATATCAAGTGTTACAAAAACGAGCATGGCAACACCTGCAGGCAGGATGCTCATTAAAACGGTTATCAGAAAAGAAGGCTTATCATAGAATTTTTTAAGTTCAACAACGGAACGGTTGAGATAAAGAGAACGTATTTCCTGCTTTTCCTCATCGTAATACTCAAGCTCTTTGCCTTCTTCGTCCTTCAGATCATCTCTGATATACTCTATGATATCATCTGTATACCGCATTATTTTTGCGGAATTGTCTGTATCGAAGCGTATGTATTTGTCAATTGTCGGTGAACCTGAATATGAGTCGATATCGAGTATGCTCTGGAGCTCATCCTCCGAAATGAACATATATCCAAGCGATGATTCGGCACCTGAAAATATACCGCTGACCGTATATTGCTTATCTATCACATATCCGCTGTATCTTACACGCACCTCGGCTGTGTCACCGACGTAGAGGGAAAAGGCACGGCTGACATCATCGCTTATCATTATCTGCCCGATGCTCGGAAAATCACCGTTTTCGCATTTTATGTAAAGACAGTCAAGGCTATTATTGTACCCTGCAAGCGTGGCATATGATATTTCAGATGCGGTGTTCGGATTTGCAACAGGGCATACTGTCTTAACATTTGCAGATGCACCGAGATGCTCGTACATATCAATAAACAGGGAATCTTCCTTTTCGATACCTTTGAAATATGCATGGTAATTCCCATATTTGTGAAGAACTGTTTCGTTTTCGCCGTTGCTGACGGATGAATTGTATATTATAATATTCATGCTCATAACCACCATGCAAATGACGGATATGAACAGTATTATATAAGACCGCTTGTTAACAAACAGACTTTTTCGGGAATACAAAAGATAGCTTTTTCTTTCCGATTTTATTTCATCTTTTCTCATATGAAAAACCTTTCGGTGCTTTATTATTTAATTTTACCATATACTTTATAAAAATTCAATGCTTTATTTTCCGAATTATTAAAACATTGTTGTTGATATAATGAAGTGTTTGTGATAAAATAATTCAAAAATAAAGTTGTCGGTGGTCGTATGAACTTAGGTGAAAAAATAAAATATTTCAGATTGAAGCAGGGGCTGACGCAGTCACAGCTTGCAGGTACGTTTATAACCCGTAATATGCTTTCAAAAATAGAAAACGGAAGCGCACAGCCGTCATTGGCAACTGTGGAGTACATAACGGAAAGGCTCGGTCTGCCGAGGGGCTTTCTTATATCGGGCAAGGATGACACACAGCAGTACGAAAATTCACAGATGCTGGAGCTTATGAAAGGCATGTATGCAAACGGCGAATATGAAGAGCTGGTGCACAAGTGTGAGAAAAACGGAGACGGTGCCGTATACGGTGATGAAGTGTCTTGTATGCTTGCGGATTGTTATCTTAAATTGGGTATTGAAAAATACAGATGCGGAGATATGATAAGTGCGGAAAAATATTTTTGCGCCTGCATAAGCAGATGCGATAAAACGGTTTACAATACCGATAATCTGCGCAACAACGCAAAGCTGTATATGAATTTGATAAATTTCTATTTCGGGAAATACGCCGGTGACTTTGCGGATTTTTCAGACGACTCGTTTTTCGGAAATGACTGCCTTTGTGAATATCTTTACGTTTACTGCCTGAAGCTTATTGAGTCGGGCGGTGCCGAATACGCTCTTTCAGCTTCTGAGCTTCCGCTTTTTTCAAATGAATCATATGTTATGCACATTCATGCAAGATATGAAATAGCCAAGGGTAATACCCAAAACGCAAAAGAGATCATGGAGGAGCTTTTGAAAAGGGATGAATCAGAACATACTTGCCAGCTTTTGTATAATGTCTATTCTGATCTTGAGTCGATTTGCCGATCGGGAGAGGATTATAAAAATGCATATAAGTATGCGACATTAAAGGGTGAGCTTTATTCTGTTTTACTTCGTGTATAAAATACAAAATGTGCCGTTATACTTGACATAACGGCACATTTATGCTAATATAAAGAAAATTAAATTATCGGGGATAATGAGGAAAGTTCGGTGAAAATCCGTCGCAACCGCCATTGCCGTAAAGTCAGTTTAACTGCGAAGTCGGAATGCTCACCCCGATGCGGCACCCGTTTAAGGGTACATTTTTGGGTAAGGAAAAGTGCGGCCGATAACTGTCGGAGTATTTTTTCGGACAGCTTATTGTCGTGCTTTTGTCTGTGACAAAAGCATTTTTTTATTGGAGAGTTTTATGCTGTATTCAAAAAATATCTGTATCTCGCTTTTAACAGAAAAACAAAAAGAGATAAATTCATGCGGTGTAACACGTTTTCCCAAGAAATCCGATTTCACAGATGAGCAGGTACAGGCAATAAAAGCCTACCTCGGACCTTGGCCGAGAGCACTCGAAAAAGCGGGGCTGAAGGAAGAAAGGAAGAAAAAAATATGAAAAGGGTATTGGTTTTCACATTTATCATCGCTATGCTTCTAAGTATAGCACCATTCGCAGACGAAGGCACGGCTTTCGTTACAATTTCAAACGGCTCACCCGTGCTTATAAATGAGCCCGTGGCTTTGTCCGACCTTGACGGTGACGGTAAGACGACGGTGAACGATGCACTTATTGCCGCACACGATGACGGAATGTACGGATATTCGGAAAGCGCATACGGCATTGGTATCACCAAGCTTTGGGGAATTGAGAACGGCAGCGGATACGGATATTACGTTAATAATGCGCCATGCATGAGTCTTTCAGATGAAATCAAAAACGGCGACAGCGTATACGCTTACATTTATACGGATACCGAAACGTTTTCCGATACATTCTGTTATTTCGATAAATCTGAAATATCGGCGGTAACGGGCGGAAAAATAACGCTCACACTCACAAAAGCAGGCTATGACAGCGACTGGAATTTTACAACCTCTCCTTTGTCTGATGCCTTCATAACCGTTGACGGAGAAAAAACACAGTATAAAACGGATGCAAACGGACAAGTGACACTTGAGATTAATAAAGATGGAACATTTACTTTAAGTGCCGTTTGCGACGGTACGGTTCTCGTTCCGCCTGTTTGCACGGCAAAGGTAACAAGCGTACCGCAGACAGCTGATATTTTCCCTGTATTCGTTATTGCCGCTTTGGCATCTGCTGTTATTTTAAAGAAAAAATATGCGTAAAATTATTTCATTGTTGACTGCGGCATTATTGCTTATCATCTCTGTATCCGGTGCCGTCTTGACAGAAGAAAATCTTTCTGACAAACAAGCAGTACAGAATTTTGCCGATACATATATGTGTGAAAATGCGGGTGTTACATCCGAATGGTTTGCATTTGCTTTGGCGGAAAGCGATTGTGACTTTTCAAAATACATTTCCGCACTCGATAAATATATCAGCGAAAATCCGCCGTCATCAGTAACATCTTTGAAATATGCCTTGGTTTACCGTGCGCTCGGTGTAGATAACGCATACACAAAGCAAACAGTGCAGGGCATAACGGACAGCAAAAGTGTTATGTACGTTATATTTGCACTTCATTTGCTTAATAACGGGCTTGAATGTGATAGCGCAACCGCCCCCGAACTTGCAGAAAAGCTTGTCGGACTTCAGAATTCTGACGGCGGATGGTCGGTCATAAAAGGCAATTCCGATGTTGACACGACAGCGATGGCGCTTCAGGCACTCGCTCATCACAGCGATAAACACGGCGAAAGTATAGAAAAAGCAATAAAATTTCTTTCCGATGTCCAGACCGATACAGCAGGCTTTAAAAGCTACGGTGCAGAAAATGCAGAAAGTGCCGCCCAGGTCATAATTTCACTTTCCGATATCGGCATAGATTGTAAGACTGACGAAAGATTTATCAAAAACGGAAAAAACATATTTGATTTTTTAAAGAATTTTAAAAAACAAAACGGCTATTCACACACTGCAGATGCGGACGCATCTGACCTTGCAACGTCACAGGTGCTGTGTGCCTTTTCAGCATATGAAAGGTTCAAAAATGGAAAATCACCGTTTTATATATTTGACTTTGAAGATGTGATGCCCGAGGAAACTGAAGCGGATAATGTGACAAACACACCGGAAAGCGAAAATGTGCCGGGTGTTACAGATGCAAAAAAAGAAAATGCACCTGCGTGGCGGTACATTTTCATTGGCGTTATCATTTTTGCAGGTGCCTTCTGCTGTGTTTTGCTTATATTGTTCAAAAAGACAAAGACGCAAAATTTCATTTTCATCTTTGTAATTTGCGCTGTTGTTGCAGGTCTTTCGTTTTTCGTTGATTTTTCATCTGCCGATAACTATTACAAAACAGAAACGCCCGACGGCGAAGCTGTCGGAACAGTGACGTTTTCCGTAACAGCTGAGAAAATAGGCAAAGGCGAAATACTTTCAAAAACAGATATACCGATATACGAAAATGAAACGGTTTATGACGTGCTTATACGTGCAGGGAAGAAATATGAGCTTGTCATAGGCAAAAGCGGTACAGGTACATATGCATATATACAAAGTATAAACGGTATTTCGGAGTTACAGCACGGTGAACTTTCAGGGTGGATATACACCGTCAACGGTGAACAACCCTCCGTGGGGTGCGGTGCATATATACCGTCCGACGGCGACACTGTGGAATTTCTCTACACGGTTGATTTGAAACTAAACTAATGTATATATTAAAAACAAACAAGGCAGGCTTATCGATCAGTTCGTGAGCCTGCCTTCACTTTAAGGTATTATTATATTGTTTCTCGCTATTTCAAGCAAATAGTCACGGCTTTTCAATAGAGTTGCTACCGCAAACGAATCATTTGGCAGGACCTTGCACCTTAATGCGGCAAGTCCGTCACGTCCTGGATTGTGGTAATCTGTTCCCGCTGTGATGATGTCCAATTTGTTTTCCATGGCATATCTTGATGCAAGCCCTATTCTTGAATTGTGCCCGGGGTGCATATTGAACACCTCAACTCCGTCAAGAAGCTTGCCGTCGACCGCTGTCATATTATCACGGAACGGATGCGCCTGAAGAAAAACACTTTTTTCTGATTTAAACTCACGTCTGAAATTTTCCACACCGTATGGGAGCAGATCGTATATATAATATAACATATCAGCATCAACTCCGTACAGCAGATAATCGTTCACGTTTTCCGTAAAACGTATTTCAGCACCGAGCAGAACTGTAAGACCGAGCTTTTCTCCGTAATTTTTTGTTAACTCGTAGTCATTCAAATACTTATCTATATATTCTTTTTTATCCGTTTTGTCGTGATATATGAAATGGTTTGTTATTACAATTCCGTCATATCCGAGTTCTGCGTACTTATTTGCCATCATTTCAGGCGATATCTGACTGCATGAGCTTGCACCGCTTGTATGTGCATGAAGCTCAATTCTGTATTTGTACTCTTGTATAAGGTTTGCTTTTAATGTTTTTGTGTCCATAAATAGATCCCTCCGACATGTTATTATACACCTAACAAATGAATAAATATAGGTTCTTTACAAAAATAACTGTTTTACAGTAAATTAAAGTGAAAAAATATTAAAAATAACAGCAAAAAATACTTGACAAAAAAAGTAAAATGTGATATATTGATAAACACACAGCAATGTGTGCTCAAAACACATCATATAGTATGCTTTTAAAAACCCTGAAAAAAATTTCAAAAAAAATGAAAAAAGGGGTTGACAAATCGAAAGAGATGTGGTAATATATACGAGTCGCCAAGAGAGAGCGACGGACTTGGTCCTTGAAAATTGAATAACAGACGAGATAAGATAAGCGAAGTATAAAGCGAAAAAAGCTTAGAAATATGATGCAAAGAATCTCGACAATTCCTTTTAAGAATCACATAAAGTGGAAGATATCCGGACACGACGGATATCGAAAAATACTCTTACAAAAAAGTAAAAGAGCAAAAAGAACAAACTCTGATTGGATCCGATGCGAAAGCATTGGTTTTAATACAATTATTCAGAGAGTTTGATCCTGGCTCAGGATGAACGCTGGCGGCGTGCCTAACACATTCAAGTCGAACGGAGTTGTTTGAATTAATCCTTCGGGAAGCGTTTAAACAACTTAGTGGCGGACGGGTGAGTAACGCGTGAGCAACCTGCCTTACAGAGGGGGATAACACAGGGAAACCTGTGCTAATACCGCATGACATATACGTATCGCATGTTATGTATATCAAAGGAGCAATCCGCTGTAAGATGGGCTCGCGTCCGATTAGGTAGTTGGTGAGGTAACGGCTCACCAAGCCTACGATCGGTAGCCGGACTGAGAGGTCGAACGGCCACATTGGAACTGAGAAACGGTCCAGACTCCTACGGGAGGCAGCAGTGGGGAATATTGGGCAATGGGCGCAAGCCTGACCCAGCGACGCCGCGTGAGGGAAGAAGGTCTTCGGATTGTAAACCTTTGTCAACAGGGACGAAGAAATGACGGTACCTGTGAAGGAAGCCACGGCTAACTACGTGCCAGCAGCCGCGGTAATACGTAGGTGGCGAGCGTTATCCGGATTTACTGGGTGTAAAGGGTGTGTAGGCGGGAAAGCAAGTCAGATGTGAAAATTATGGGCTCAACCCATAACCTGCATTTGAAACTGTTTTTCTTGAGAGTCGGAGAGGTAAACGGAATTCCCGGTGTAGCGGTGAAATGCGTAGATATCGGGAGGAACACCAGTGGCGAAGGCGGTTTACTGGACGACAACTGACGCTGAGACACGAAAGCGTGGGGAGCAAACAGGATTAGATACCCTGGTAGTCCACGCTGTAAACGATGAATACTAGGTGTGGGTGCGATAGCATCCGTGCCGGAGTTAACACAATAAGTATTCCACCTGGGGAGTACGGCCGCAAGGTTGAAACTCAAAGGAATTGACGGGAGCCCGCACAAGCAGTGGAGTATGTGGTTTAATTCGACGCAACGCGAAGAACCTTACCAGGACTTGACATCC
>JBGVLZ010000031.1:0-6442 GCA_045124505.1 Eubacteriales bacterium | reverse complement strand
ATTACGGATTAAAAAGTTCTGTGCCCGCATAACTTCAATTATTGTTTTTGCCGTACCGTCTTTAATGCCGGTAGTGCAATTTGCAATAATCCGTTCAATCAAATCTTCTTTCATTTCTCTAGTGATAACAGTCATTTTTTTTGTCCTCTATGTTGTGCGGCTTTATTGCCGCTTTCTGTTTACAAGTTTACTACCGCTGATTTTGATAGTAAACTTTCTTTTATCAAAATTGTGAACTACTTCACACTTCTTAATTCTTCTGCCTTTGCGATAATCTGATCCCAATCTTCAAACCGGGTAAAGAATGTCAACATTACATGACGCACATACGAATCAAATTCTTTTTCCCCGTCATAGATCTTCTGGAGCACATCAGCGGCAAACTCTTTTAAATCAGCTACCTCTCCTTCAAAAAAGGCCCATAAATATTCCTTTCCGCTTTCCCGGCGTGATACACATCTCCATCCCTCATTCTCCCGCCATACAGCGTATTTGTAATAGATCAGTGTTTCAATTTCCATGGCGTTATGGAAACAGTCTTTCATAATAGCCCAATCCATTTTTTCATAACCGGGCTTATTAAATTCATAAAATGCGACTGTGCCGTCTAGTACATCAACGTATCTCAGAAAGTCCCCGTAAAAGCCGTTCATATCCTGTTCTTGCAGCTTGATGAAAATACAGGCTTTAACCTGATTCTTTAAGGTTTCAATGTTATCAGTCTCAGCAATATTGATAGAGTCATGAATGAGTTTCATAATGTTTTCCTTTTGTTTGTCGTTAAAAAATCACCAGCCGGTTGCCCTTGCTGATGATTCCATTGTCGCAAATTCCGTTTGAACTTGCAAAACTTATTTATCAGTTTTGTGAGTAAGTTCACAAAATCAGTATTTTATGCGGATGCCTGGAAACCCTGCCTGTTCTCAGTCCGGCTCGTAATACTGATACACAATTTTGTTCTGATGCTTGTTTAACAAGATCTCGCTCACCTGCGTATCCCCTTTAGTTCTGTCATTGATCACGCTGATTTCAATTCTTGTTACCAAGGCCGGATAATCCCGCAGCACGCTCTCAATGATCCCCGCCCCGCCGATCACATACAGATCCTTTATTCTGGTCTCGTACAGTTCAGTGAAATAGGTTGCCGTCCTGATACCCTCGGACAGCCCTTTTACAAACAGAATGCCCCGCTGGTCAACATATTTCCGGTTCATCTCCTCCGCATAATCCTCATTGTCAGTTATGACAATATTCATTCTATTCGGCAGCGGCTTTCCGATGCTTTCAAACGTTTTCCGGCCCATGATCACTACCTGCCCGGTTGTGGCTTCTTTGAACGCTTGCAGATCAGCCTTGCATTTCCACGGCAGCCCGCCCTCTTTTCCGATATAGCCCAGTGCGTTCTTTGCAAATTTGATTATCATTTCCTTTTCCTTTTCATAATGCCCCGCATTTGCACAAAAATCCGTTTTGCCGCACGTTTCAAAGCGGTCTGATATAAATCATTACCCTTGCCCGCCCCTTGTCATAGCCGCCGTAATTCCATTCTTCATGACACACGATCTTCATGTTATCGTCTTTAAGTTTTCCGTATGCCACAAGTGCGTCTAGAAAGAATTTGCTTGTGATGCTCACAATGTTCATTCCGTCATGTATGCGGTTGTCTCCCACATACACCTCATAATTCAGCGATACCCGTTCCATTTTAGGCAGATCCGCTATCTCATTGTGCATCATCCTTTTGTATTCATCTTTAGCCCGGTTAAGCACCTGATAATGCGAATTGCGGTACGGATTAAGATTGATCATAAACTTCTTCCGGCCTACCGCCACAGCAGCCGGACTTTCCACTACAAAGCATTGCGTTTCTTCGTCAAAATACATAAAATCCGTTTTCCTTGTCGCTTATCCCCGGAAAATCCGTTTTTAATCATACAAAAAATCCGTTTTTGGGCTGAAAACCCGGTATTACATCAGAAAAATCCGTTTTTGATCCAAAAATCCGTTTTTGACCCAAAAATCCGTTTTCAGTTACAATATTGCCAATTCCAATGTTTTGATTTAATTCTAAAAATCACAGTGGCGTTGCACACATTAAAATGTTTTGCACAGTCATGAACACTATCAAAACAGATTCCATCTGCCATAACCTTTCTCCTGTTTGTGGGCTTCTTGCCTTTATGTAATTCTGATAATTTTTGTTTTGTTTCTTCTGAATGATGTTTACCATAAAAACCGTTATTACTTCCCGTGTATTTTCCTTTGCGGGATTCGGACATTTTTCGTTTTGTTTCTTCCGATAGTTTCATTCCTTTTGGACGAAAACATTTACCAAGGTGGCATTGTCTAAAATGTTCTTTTTCTTGTTCGGTACGATGCCTTCCGTACATTCCATTTTTAGCACCTTTTAATCCCCATTTTTCTTTTCGCTCGGCCAATGTGAGGGCGGAAATATTTTGTTTAACAGATTTTGTGATTTTGGCAACAATTTGTTGTTTTAAAGGGTGGTGGGATATACAATCTCCAAATTTAGAGTCCGCAATATTATATCCTAATTCTTTAGCATTTAATTTTTCGATCCAATATTGTTCACGCTGAAATAATAACTGTCGGCTGGTTTTGTTATCAATATACGGAATTTCTTCTATAATTTCTAATTTAAAAACTTCTTCTCCGTATTTGTTATATGCTTGTTGGAACAAAATGGAATGATGTTTATGATGTTTTAAACTATTAAAATGTTGCTTCCATCTTTTATGAAAATTTTTTGTAGATCCAATGTAAAAACCACCGTCAACAGTATTAACAATTTTATACACACCGCTATTCATATAATCTCCTATATCATTTTTATAAAAGGCTTTAATTGAAACAAATTAAAGCCTAATACAACTAATTTCATACAGCCATTTTGAATTTTATCGCAGGATATGATTCATAATTCAATAATTTAAAATCACTTGTTTTAACCGATTTTAAAAATCTATCAATATCAGAATAGTCTGCATTTTTCGGCAATTCTAATTCTGGAAGTTTTTTCGGCTGTCGGTTTAATTGTTCTATTGCGCCATCAAGATGATTTAAATATATATGACAATCACCTAAATTGCCTATCAATTCTAACGGTTTTTTGTTTGTCATTTTAGCGATAATATGTAATAGTAATGCGTAACTTGCAATATTGAAGCACAGCCCGCAGCAAATGTCTATTGACCTTTGGTTCCACATCAGGCTCAAATATTCCCCGTTCTCGCCGCTTACGTAAAACTGAAATGAGTAATGACAGGGCGGTAATGCCATATATTCCAGTTCCGCCGGATTCCAAGCTGAAACAAGCAGCCGCCGAGACCACGGATCGTTTTTAATTCTGTTTATGACTTCTGCTATCTGGTCAATTTCTATTGTCCGATGTTTGCCCCACGGGATTTGTTTGCAGGCATATAATCCGTTTTCTTCATCAGTATAGACAATACCGTTATAAGATCTCCATTGAACGCTATACACACGCCCCAAAAATCCGTTTTTGAAACCAAGATCCCGCCCCTGCTTCTCGTAGTTGGCAGTCCATATAGTCCGCCGTTCCTTTTCAGTCAGTTCCGCATAAGGCTTGTTGTCATTCTTAATTTCCGCTAAACGATGTTCGCTTGCCGAACCTTCAAGAAAAAACAGTAATTCCGACACGACCGCCCGCCAAGCCAGCACCTTTGTAGTAACCGCCGGAAATCCGTTTCTCATGTCAAAACGGATCTGCCGCCCGAACACTGAAATAGTTCCGACCCCGGTTCTGTCCTTGCGTTCGGTTCCGTGGGCCATAATGTCCCGAATTAAATCTAAATACTGTTTCATAAAAATCCGTTTCTCATTCCGTTAAAAAAAATCCGTTTCTGAAAGCGGTTCAAAATCCGTTTCCGGCTATCAGACAATACAGAAAATCCGTTTTTCTGTCTGATAACCTATACTCAAAAATTAAAAATCCGTTTCTCACTGGACGCACCTCTGATCCAAGATCTTGTAACACGCCCCTTTTGTCCGGTACAAATTGAACGCCATGCTTTTCGGCACTGTTTCCAAAGATCCGTCAGCGCACAGTCTTTCAATAGCCGAACTCACCGCCTTTGTGTATCCGAAACGGTATCTCGAAAATACCTTCTGCTTGCTTAATATGAAATGCAGATACTTCAAAGGCACAATGCGGGCTTCTTTCATTTTCTTTATCACGTCCCATGATAAATTAGTCGCGTTGCATAACACGATCATGCTCTTTTCCTTGATAAAACTCCCGCAGGTTTCCATAACCGCCCCCGCCATTGTACTCTCGCTGTTCAGCGTTATATTCGCATCCCCGCTCGTGATCATTCCGTACATATTTGCAATATCAAGCATCACCAGCCGCATCGCCCATGCCATATGCTGAATGTTGATCACCGGATTGTTATGATTCTGACTTACGGCGCATACCCCGGCTAACTTCAGGATCTTTAACTGACAGCGGTTCCATGCCTGCCGGTAGTGTTCAGCGTCCCCCGCAGCGTCCAGCATGGTCATGCACCACCGTTCGATCATATCGTTAAATTCCTTTGCCTGATCGGATAACTGTATTGTAACAAATCTTGATTCGCCGCCGGATTGTCCGGATAAACTGTCCTCGTCTATGCACAGGTTGTTAAGCTCGTTCAGCACATAATCAGGCAGCGGCATATTAAGTCCCGCATAGTTCTGATAAACGCTTTTCCCTTTGTAGGTTATAGTCAGAAAACGGCTTAAAAATCCGTCTGCCGCCATTGTGGGCGTGAGCGCATCTGCAAGCCCCCCTATTGTTGTTTCCCCGACAAGACTGAAAGCCGGGGCGTTTACTTCGCTTACGTTGTTTTCGGAACTTGAATAAGACATGCCGCTCAATACATCGCCTCTTGCGGAACTCGTGTAAAGTCTCAAATACTGGCTTCTTAACCCCTGCGCCTGAGCGTCCCTTGTATTGTCCGCCATGTTTGCGAGGATCTTGCCGAACTCTTTTTGAAAGTTTACAAAACTCACATACAGTTCCACCGGTATTCCGAAATTGTTCTGCTTTTGTCCCGTGGTGGCCCCGGCCTCCTGAGCGCAGCGTTTCACCAAAGCCTGAGCAGAAACAAAATCATCGTCAATGATATGCCTTTTAAGCCGGCTCATAGGGTATCGCTGCTTCATCTGGTAAATAATATCGTTTTTGGTTGTGTGAAGTCCCTCCTTTCCGATGCCGGAACGGGCGCATAAGATAATGTAATTATTCAGTCCGGCATTTGTCGGAAGCTGAAACATTTTGCCGGTAATTCCTGACATTATCGCAAGCACGCTGGCTAGACTCACTTCCAAAATCGGTTTGATACGTGATTGATAGCTCCATTTTACAAGCTCGTACACAAGCCCGGAACTTATCGGCGGCACAATAAGGGCGTTGTTGTCGCTTATGCTGAACCCCTTTGTGCAGATATAGCCCATATCTAATAACCGCTTGTATGACGTGTCCTCGTCTGAATAAAACGGCAGAAACTCCGCATCAGGCGTAACTCCGATCTTTTTAAGCTGCGTTACTATTCCGCACGCAAGAATTGTGTCGGCAAAAAGCTGCTGCAAGGTGTAATCAGGATCCGTTTTCTCATTCTGCCACTTTGAATTGACAAGAATTGTTTCCGCATCTACCCCTAAATATTTTCTGTTTATAAGTTCGTCAACAAGGGCTTTCTTTTCCGCTTCGGCTTCAAGTTCGTCCGAAAATTCCGTTTCCCCGTCAAAGTTCGCAAGCATGTTTTCCGCTGTCTGTTCATGCTCGTCAAACGGCAATGCGCTTACAGCGGCTTCATCTGCCCGCACCCGTTCCACCATTCTGTTAACGTAATCCGTTCTGGTTGCCTTCGGTCTTTTGGCAAGGTCTGACTGAGCAAAAATCGCTTTTACCGCCGCATCGTTCGGACAGTATTTAGCCGCAATGCTGATCAGCATGAAATCCGCTTCTGAACGCGAAGGGAAACTCAGTTTAAACTCCGGGTTCCTTACCGCTTTTTCCGGATCGGCATAATCGTAATTGCATCTGTCATTAAACAGTTCATAGAAATTATCGCATTCCGGACTTGCCGTGATCTCGCATATAGTCCAGTTTATCAGGCTGCCAAGTTCTTCCGTGTCGGCAATTTTTATTTCCGTGTCCGGATCAGCGGGATCCTCCGGAGACACGGGCTTTTTCAGAATAGAACAAAGTTCATCAAGTTCCTTTTGCCGTTCGCATATTTCCCCGGAATTACCCTCGACTATGTTTTCCGTCATAACGGCAAACCGATCCTGCGAATACAGTTCAAATCCGTTTATACCCCGTTCCCGGTGAGCCTTGCCGGAACGGATGCCGGAGGAGCCGGTTTTTGATGTGTTCGGGTATTTTACGGGATCGATCAGACCTTTGATTATCACA
>JBGVLZ010000030.1:0-6029 GCA_045124505.1 Eubacteriales bacterium | reverse complement strand
TTTGTGCTTCAAGTAATTTATTTATAATCGTATACAAACAAATAAAAATGTATAGAACAACAAAACGATTACATTGAGCCTTCCCTTGTCAGGGAAGGGGGACCACGAAGTGGTGGATGAGTAGTCCTCGCACGGCAGGGTCGTGTGAGGGTAGGCGGTAAAATACCCTCTCCGTCGGCTCACGCCGCCACCTCTCCCAAAGGGCGAGGCTTGTCGTGGCGGCGTTCGAGTTCAGGCTCCCTCCGGGAGGGAGCTGTCGCAAAGCGACTGAGGGAGAATGCGTAAATTAAAAGAAATATTTATTTAAACCCGCGCGGGAGCACCAAGGCACTCCCCTACCCCCCATAACATATTGCATCATTTATCCGCAAAAGAGATTTGCTATTTGCGTATTAATTTTAAAGTTTTTGATCAAACTTTTTTCAAAAAAGTATTGACAAAAAAAGCATTTTGTGATATTATATATGGGCACGTGAAAAAGGCAGTGCCAATTTTGCGTATGCGGCGTTAGCTCAGCTGGATAGAGTGTTTGGCTACGAACCAAAAGGTCGGGGGTTCGAATCCCTTACGCCGTGCCAAAAAACAGGACAGTACTTCTTGTACTGTCCTGTTTTTTATTTTACGGCACGGCGAAGGGGATTCGAAGCAGCGAAAAAAACGCTCCTGTGAAGCGTTTTTTGAGCGGTGACCGAAGCTTTTTGCGAAACATTACCAAAAATCAAATCCAAAATGTTTCGCAAAAAGCAAGAAGAATCCCTTACGCCCTCCAAAACAATACCGTACTTCTTGTACTGTCCTGTTTTTTTGCACTTTGGCAAGTAAGGGATTCGAAGCAGCGAAAAAAAACGCTCCTGTGAAGCGTTTTTTGAGCGGTGACCGAAGCTTTTTGCGAAACATTACCAAAAATCAAATCCAAAATGTTTCGCAAAAAGCAAGAAGAATCCCTTACGCCGAACTTAAAAAAGACTCAGGACTGTATACAATCCTGAGTCTTTTTTAATAAAATCCGCCTGCGTCGGAATAAATCCACTAACGTGGATGAAATCGCTGCGCGATGAAATCTGCCTGGCGGCAGGCTGAAAAAGCAAAATTTCATTATTGCTTTCCCTTTTTAATTATACAAAAAACGTTTTATCTGTTCGCTTCGTCATACAGGCGATCGTATTCTTTGAATACAGCATCAACTATATTATTATCCATTTCAATTTCAAAAGAATTAGATCCACTAGCGTCTACCCCTACTTTGAAGACAAGCGCCTCATCATCAGCCATTCCTTCAACCAATTCCGTCGGTTGCATGATAGCATAGTAATTACCTCTATAAACGATTACCGCTATGGCGACAAAGTCAATCTCTTCGCCTTTGGCTGATAACAAGGTGATCATGCCGTTTTCATCCCCTAATTGAAATTTCGAGAGATCAACGGTATTTGTTTGGTTGGTCTTTGTGACGGGGGTATTTGAAGAAGCATTGGATTTAGCGGGAGTGTGGGCATTTGTGGGAGCTTGTGGCTTCGCGGGGGCAGCTGCCGCCGAAGAAGCATTCGCTCCGGGAGGAGTAAAGCGAGGATCGTTATCCTTATAAGAAGTCCACGCAGCCCATCCTCTGCTCTTCAAAGCTCGGTCTGTCTTTCCGTCGGTATCATTCGCCAGATAAGCCTTATACGCCATATTAGAAAGAAAAGTGGAAACAAGCATTGATGGAAATACCAACAACAAAAACAGTAACTGCTGTTCGATCATAAGTCGGATTCCTATCGTTCCCTCTATAAGCGTACACGCCAAAAGTATTACGAGAAGCACGGGCGCTACCAAAACGCGAAAATAAGAGAAAGGAAGATTGATTAAATAAAGCATATCGTATAATCCCTGAGGGCGCTCAGAGTGACGTACATAATACGCTGTATTAACGAATTTCTTATCTCCCTTATCCTTGTCGCACTTTTTGTATCCAAATTTGCCGTATTCGTAATCCAACAACGGCTTAAAAGGTAAAAAATAATCTCTTTTTACATAAACGAGTCGGTTTGAGCGTTCAATCATTGCCTATCTTCTCCTTACTGATCCTTATACTCAGACCATTTCATCCAACCGTTTTCCTCACAAATATCATCCATTCTCTTATCAAGGCCAAAAACGTTACGAACGATAAAGCCCGCAAGGGGAATGATAAAGCTCAATACGTATATAGCGGTTAATGCCGGCATAAGATAAAGTGTCACCAACTCAGGGCTTTCCATCATCGTGGCAATAAACATACCTGCAATCAAAAACTTGCCTAAGAAAACGCGAATGCGAGAAACAATACTCATAAGCAATTCAAGAAGAACGAAAAGAATATTCTTGGGATATTCTTCGTGTCTTCTAAAATATACGTATCGCTCAACGTGCGTTTTGTGAGTGGTCGTAGCCTTTATACGGTCGTAGCCCGCATCTGAAAGCTCTATCTCCGAGCCATCGTAAACCGTCTGAGAATCGTGTCCGCCTTTGCGATAAGCAAAGCAATGATATTCCCACGTCATAATAGGATGCATAAAACCAAAATATCTTCTGGTTTTATACTTGATTAAGTTTGCCATAATTATATGCCCCTCCTAAAAAACAGAAATTGTTACAAATTGTAACAATTGTATTGTAACATTTTGTTACAATATTGTCAAGAGCTTTTTCAAAAAAAGGAGTTATTTTGTCAAAATTATGAACAAGCACACAGGAATGCTTGGATTGAAATTGCTGCGAAAGCAAAGAAAACTAAGTCAATTAAAAGTGGCTATGGACCTGAATATCAGCAGAGAAGCCCTGTCACACTACGAAACGGGAAAAAGGAGTCCTGATATTCATATGCTGCGCCAGATGTCCTCATATTTTAACGTTTCCATTGATTTTTTAATAAACGGTAATGAATTTCCCGACAATACAATGCACTAAAGCAGCCCGACTTAATTGATCGGAGCTGCTTTTTGATTTTCAATTCCCAAAAACTTGTTATTATACTGACGGTTTTAAATCACCGTGATATAAATACAAGAATACGAAAATCTATTGAATTACTCACCGAAATATGATATAATTCAAAAAAGGTGATATTTTGTCAAAAATCACCCACTCAACAAATCAGGAGGGCGCAAAATGAAAAAGATATTGGCAATAATACTTGTGCTTTGCACACTCTGCCTGTCAAGCTGCAGGATATTCGTTGGCGGCGTCGCGGTGGAAAGGTTTGACGAGCACGTCAGGATCCGGCTTGACGGTTTTGTGGGTGAGAAAAGAATAGAAATCCCTCACGATAGCCCGAATGAAAACGGAATATATTATTCCGTGAGCATAACGAACGGCAGTCTGTCAGTATATTACGACCAGGGTTGGCTTTAGGAGTCCGAAAAACTCTTTGACGCATCCGCCGGTGACAGCTTTGCCGACGGCGGCAATTACGTGGATGGCAATACGGCAAAAATAACCGTCATTTTAAAATCCGACTCCGAGGTATCAGGCGAGATATTTATCGCCTTTGCGCCGTTTGAAAGCTCCGAAACTCAATAAGCTCGGGAGGCAAAAATGAAAGACTATTTAACACACATAAACAATCTTTTCCCCATACGAAGAAGCGCCGAGGAAAAGGCACGCTTTGCCGATTACGTATCCGCAGAGCTCGGAGAGGAAAGAACGCGCGTCGAGACGATTGACAAAAACAATAACGTCGTCATAGGGGACGTGGACAGTGCAAAAGTGATATTCACCGCGCACTACGACACCTCCGCGGCGTCACCCATACCCAATTTAATGATACCCGCCAACAAGATAAAAGGCACGCTGATACACGTCCTCTTCCCGCTGGCGTTGGCACTTCTCAGTATGCTTGTCGCGCTTGGCGCAGGGAAAATCTTCTCACTTGACAACAGCGTAGTAGTCGCTATCTACCTCGTACTTTATTTTGGAGTATTTTTCGGTTCAACGCGACTTATCCCAAATAAGCACAACAAAAACGACAACACCTCAGGAGTTGCCGCGGTCATGTCTCTTGCGGCTGACTACCACGGAGAAAAAACCGCCTTTATTCTCTTTGACAACGAGGAAAAGGGGCTTCTCGGCTCAAAGGCTTTCGCCAAAAAGTACAAGAATATAATGCAGGACAAGCTTGTGATAAACCTCGATTGCGTCGGCAACGGCGACAATATGATATTCATCGTCAAGGACACCGTAGAAAAGCTGAGTGAATATCCCCTGCTGTGTAAGGCACTCGAGAAAAAAGACGCAAACTTTGCGGTGCATTTTATACCGTTCAAAAAAAGCGGCGGCAATTCCGACCACAAGAGCTTTCCCGTCTCCGTAGGAGTTATGGCGTCGAGTAACGGCAGGGCGGTAAGATTTATCACGGGAAGAATTCACACCTCGCGAGATACCGTTGCGAGCACCGAAAACATCGAATTTCTCCACGGTCGCCTGAATAAATTTATAAGTTATCTGTAACGCTTGACATATTCAAAAAAGCGTGATATAATATTGCAGAAGACATCAAAGGGAGCAGACTATCGGCGAAGATAGAAGTTCCTTTTGTTTTTTAAGAAATTATAAAGCTATTTTCAAGGAGTATAAAAATGTTAATTTCTATTTTACTTTTTGCCGTTGGACTTTTACTGCTTGTAAAGGGCGGCGACTGGTTTGTCGACGGTGCTACGGGTATAGCAAGACGCTTCCGTCTTCCCGACATCGTAGTAGGCGCTACCGTGGTTTCCATAGGTACGACCTTGCCTGAGGTCATGGTTTCCACCACAGGCGCACTTCAGGGCTCGGGCGCTATGGCTTACGGTAATGCCATCGGCTCAATAATTTGCAACACCGCTCTGATCGCCGCTATTTCCATAGTTTGCAACCCCGGTCCCGTTAACGTCAAATCAATGAAAACTCCCGTAATTTTCTTCTTCTGCTCTGCGGCACTGTATTGCGTGGCTTCGTATGTCTTTGGCGAATTTCCCCGATGGATGGGATTTTTGATGCTTGCCATCTTCATAGTTTATACCATCCTGACAGTCCGCAACGGCCTTAAAAATCCCGATACCACCGACGATGAGGAAGAATGGGACGATACCGCAGACCCCAAGGACTTGTGGTCGGAGATAATTTTACTCTCCGCGTGCGCAATTCTGATGGCTATCTTCTCAAATCTTATCACAGGCTTGCTGATGGGCGTGGTTTTTGCCATATATTTGCTCACCAAGGCAAGATTTATGCAGCGCTCCAAAAAGTTTGAGGGACGTATGGAAACACCCCTTTGGGACGAATTGCTGCTTCTTATAATCGGCGCGGCGGTAATCGCCGTAGGCGCTGATTTGCTCGTAGAGCACGGACAGATCATCGCGATCGGTCTTGGCGTTCCCGAAACAGTGGTTGCACTGCTGTTTGTGGCGCTTGGCACAAGCCTTCCCGAGCTTGTTACCACTATCACCTCGCTGAAAAAAGGCCGCGCATCTCTTGGCGTGGGCAACGTCATCGGTGCAAACGTGTTCAACTTGATTTTGGTTTCCGGCGTAGCAGTTTCTCTTGCTCCTTTTGAAGTTCCCTGCGCAAATTTCCTGTTGGATACCGGCTTGAATATGTCGCTTGTGTTTGAGATTCCCGTAATGCTGGCGGTTATGAGTCTGATGATCTTCCCCACATTGATCAGCAAAAAACTACACCGTTGGCAAGGCATTGTTTTACTCGGCATTTACGCAGTCTTCTGCGTTTGCCAGTTTGTGCTTTGATAAAGTACGCCGATATGCTTCGATAAAAAAGGCTGTCTCAAATTTCTCTGTTGTTCTTAACGGAGGAATCACAAAAGTACAGAAACCGCAGATTGATTTTCTGCGGTTTCTGTGCTATAATAGGGGCATAGGCATACAAGAAAATGTGGAACTTATAAAAAGCCTTCTCCTGTGGGAGAAGGGGGACCGCGTTAGCGGTGGATGAGGAGTCAAAATGATACCTTACAACAAAAAGCTCGTGTCAAACGCACGAACGCTACGAAAAAATATGACATCCGAAGAAAAGCA